>CANETX010000018.1 GCA_947441435.1 Planctomycetaceae bacterium | reverse complement strand
CGGCCGACGGGTCGTGCGTTGGTGGGTCCCTCGAAGACCTTATAGCGCGCATCCCCCATGTTGATCACATACCGATGGGCCTTCACGAGTCCGGGATTGGACCGGCGCAGCGCAGCGCTCTCCCGCGTTACCGCTCGCGTCGCGGGATCGGGATGGGACGCAGCCGTCCTCTCAAGATCGGCCAGGAGTTTCTCGTCCGAGAGTTGCAGACCCAGCTTGGAGTTCCCAGGCCTTCCAAGATCGCCGGCGGCAGTGCGATACTTGACCTCGCCCACTCGGGTATCGATGATCGCCCCCGTCGAATCGCGCTTCACCGCGACAAAGTCGATGCCCTGTGAACCAAGGCGCGTGTCGAAGACCTCAAACCCGCGGCTCCTGAGGTCTGTCTTGACGAGCGCTTCACCAAAGTCGCCCCGTGCGATATTTTGCATGTTCGGCGCGATCGTCGTGTCGAGTTGTGGTAGTGCGACCAGCTGCGCCAGCGAGACGGGCGAGGATGCGAGTGCGAGGACGACGGTGCCTGTGAGGCGGACGAATTGCGAGTGGATCATGGGGATGTCTTGGTGGTTCGGTTGTGCGTGGGGAGTGTTCGTGGGGAGGTCAATCCAGTGCCCTCTTCGTGTGCGGAGCGGAGGGCGTGATTTCCGCGCGGTAGAGCTCGAGTGCGCGTGCAGCGCGGACCAGGCTTGTGGCAAAGCACTGGCTCCACCGGTTCCGATCATTCTCGAACGAAGAGTCGACGGCGGTCGCCTGGCTCGCCCACAGATCGCCGCGAGTGTCGCGCAGCAGGATCTGCCCCATCATGGAGAGACTGCCATTGGGCTGCAACCGGTTGAGGCACAGGGCCGTGAGCACGCGGTAGCGCGCGCTCTGGATCATGTCCTCGTTGTCGTTCCTCCACCCCTGCGCGGCGTCGTACTCCCGCCGGCCCACGAACAGCGCCTGCGGCGGGGATGTCGCGCATGAATCGGGCATACCGACTCCACAGGTCCTCGAACTCCGCCGGGGTGGTGGCGGCGAACAGCATCACCTTGAGTGTTGCGTATTGGGTCTGGAAGTCGCCATAGCGGATCCCGAAGTCGCTTATCGGCTTTAGTGACTCGTACGGCGAGTCCTTGGCGAGCGCGACCGGGCAGCCGTTCACCATGATGATGCCGTTCTTGTCGGTGTGGTCTCCCTCCACGAAGAATTCAGGGAGGGCGCAGCCCTGACCGCCGCGGGCCACGACGCGATCTACGGATCCGCCGATCCGCCCTGACCGCTCCATGCGATCATGTGGAGATGCCTCCACGCGCCGTGCCCGAAGTTGTCACAGCAGCCGAGGCGCGGCGCGTGCTTCTCACGCTGCAGGGACTCGGCGCGCCGCCGACGCGATCTGGCCCCGCGGTTGTGCAGCGGCTCGTCGAGTCGCTCGGCTATGTGCAGATCGATTCGATCAATGTGATCGAGCGGGCGCAGCATCTCACGCTGGGGGCACGGCTTGATGGGTACAAGCGCGAGCATCTGGCGCACGCGCTTGAGAAGTCGCGCGGCCTCTTCGAGCACTGGACGCACGATGCCTGCGCAATCCCCACGAAGTGGTACGCGCATTGGAAGCACAGGTTCGCGCGGTATCACGCGCGCGTCCAGCGCAGCGCATGGTGGAAGCAGCAGCTGGGCCCCGACCCCGAAGGGACGATCCGCGCGACCCTCGCTCGCGTGCGGCGCACGGGACCGATGCGCGCGCGCGACTTCGAGAAGCCCGACGACCACAGGAGCGAGGGTTGGTGGGAGTGGCATCCCGAGAAGGCCGCACTCGAGCATCTGTGGCGGCAGGGGAAGCTTGCGATCGCACGGCGCGAGCGATTCGAGAAGGTGTACGACCTTCCCCAGCGCGTCTACCCCGAACCACATGGAGCGCGCCGGACTTCTACGACTGCCCATGTCGACTGGGCCTGCCGCGAGGCGATCGCGCGCATCGGCATCGCGACGCCGATCGAGATGGCGCGTTTCTTCTGTGCTGTCTCACCAGCTGTCGCCCGCGCCTGGTGCGCCGGAGCCGTCCGTCGCGGCGAGCTCGTGGACGTATTCGTCGATCCCGCCACTCGCAGTGGCAAGCGTGTGCGCGCGGTGGCGCTGCCCGACTGGCGCACGCACTGCAAGCCGCACGACTCAGCGACGCTTCGGATCCTCGCCCCCTTCGATCCAGTCGTTCGCGATCGCGCGCGCGCCGAGCGGCTCTTTGGAATCTCATATCGCTTCGAGGCGTTCGTGCCCGCACCGAAGCGTGTGTACGGTTACTACACGCTGCCGCTGCTTGAGGGTGATCGACTCGTCGGACTCATCGACCCCAAGCTCGACCGCGAAGCGGGGGAAGTTCTCGTGCGCGGACCGTGGTGGTTCGATGACGCTGCGGCGACTCGCCGGCGAGATCGTGCGCTCGCGGTCGCGATCGATCGGCTGGCGCAGCAGGTCGGAGCGTCACAGTGGTCCTTCTCTGGAGCACCGGCGCACGCATGATCTGGCTGGCTCGCCGACTCGCACTCGCGGTACTCCTGCGAGCCGGCGGCTCGATGATGGTGGCTGTTGCGATCGCGATTGTGGTCGGCTGGATTGTCGCCGTAGAACGCGGTGTTTGTCTGCCGAGAGTGTGGACGCGATTTTTGTTAGTCCTTGGCACAGCATTGGTTAGCACGTTTTCGTGTTTGGGTTTCTCCTACACCTTGCGCATGTGACCATCCCTCTGTACCGTCTTGCAAATGAGACTCAATCTCAATTACGGTTCACCTAGACGACTCCGCGTCCTCGGGATCTTGGCGTTCTCCTTCTTCCTACTCAAGGGGATCGCGTGGATCATGGTTCCCGTGTTCCTCGGCAGCGCAATCACTTCCTGCGGAAGCGACGACACCACGGCGGAGGTCAGCCATGACTGAGCGCGCATCCGCCGCGAGCGCCGAAGTCGTGAGCGCTGCCCAGGCGATCGCTTCGATCTTCGGTGACGCAGCACCAAGCAGTGCCACCGCCGCACCTGGCAGTGCCCCCGCCTCGCGCTGCCCATTCGCGCAGATGTTCACGCGCGCATCGACTGCGTCGCTCGCCGATCGACTCAAGGCGTCGACGAAGGAGCTTCATCACGCCGCCGAGCATCACCCGCTCCAACAGTCGATCGTTCGCGGGACGATCACCCGTGCCGACTACGCCGCCTTCGCTCGCGCAATGCGCCAGGTCCATGCCGCGATGGAGTCGGTGCTCGGCACGCTCGCGGCGAGCGACGTGCGCATCGGCGCGATCTTTCACACACGGCATCATCGCCTCGCAGCTTTCGACCGTGACATCGCCCTGCTCGACGCTGGCGCTGGGTCAACGCTTGCCCTCGAAGTCCGTCCGACCGAGTGGCTCGGCCAAGGCACGCACAACCATCCGCTCGCGTGGCTCGGCGTCCTCTACGTCGTCGAAGGAAGTTCCAACGGAGGCCAAGCGATCGCGCGCGTCCTCCGGCGCGCTTGGAGCCTTGACGATGACACGCTCGCGTCGCTCGACCCGCACGGCGCCGCGACACGCGAACTCTGGGGCGGATTCCGCACCACACTCGATGCACAGTCCTTCTCGTCCGAAGAGCAGGATGCGATCCTCCGCGGGGCCGCGGCGACCTTCGCCGGCATCACGCAACTCATGGACTCACTCGTAGCCGCTCCCGCGGCGAAGAGCTAGATCCCTCCGTTCGTCCGGCGCTCAAACACCCCGACCAACCGACTCTGTCTCACGCTGTCTCTCCCCCCACACTCACTACATCTCACTCGAAAGGATCCTCATGTGTCTCGCCCGCATCGCCATCGTGTCCTCGTTCGCCTCGCTTGCCCTCACCGCCGCATCGCGGCAATCACCACGGGGTTTGCCGCGATGATCTCGGCGCGTGCGATCGCCGAGTTCAGTCGATCAAGCACGCGCGCTCGGGTCAGTTCAGCGATGGACCGCACATGGGACTGCTCGCTGTCGGTGGCTCGCTCGAGGACCCGCACTGTGTCATCGCGCATCAGCGCTTCGGAACTGGCTGCGGCGCTACTGAGAAACAGGACGACAAACACGACCGCCCCGAGCGCCGCTCCGATCCCAATAACGAGATAGGGCCACTGCTTACGCCACAGCGGCACGTCTCTTGAAGATGGTCCAGCAGGGCTGGGAGGCGATGTCGTAGACATGGGACCCTTGCTCCGGAGAAGGAGGACTGGGCAGTATCCCAGATACACCGTGACAATGGAATTATGTGCGCGCCAAACTCCTGTGACAGTTCCGGCATCAAAGGGTCAGGTGGAAGCGAATGGTCTGTGTTGCGGCATGTGATTCGACCATTGCCGGGCGATAACCTCAATCAGATGGCGGTCGATCAAATTTCGCGGGTGCACATTTTGGCCTGGTTGTGGCTAGCCGCAGGGTGTTCGCAGACGGTCGAGACCACCGGCCCGGGGTCGCTGGTTGCCAGTCGCGTCCGCGGGGCGATCGTGACTGGCGACTCGCTGGCGCGTGGCGAGGACTACTACGGCCCCGGAGCCGAGGTCGAACCAGACGAAGGGATGCTTGATGCGGGACGCCGTCACTATCCCGAGCGCGGGCAGTTCTCGTTTCTCTCGCGGCCTGCAGGCAAGTTCAGCGGAACACGAGTGGTCGACATCACCATCCGGCCGTGGGACGAGCGCCCCGACGTCGAGCGCAAGGTGATCATCGAGGCGTGGCACTGGAACCTCATTCCGCCGCTCACCAAGGGTTCCGACGGGACGATCATCGAGATCGTCGCCGACAGGGTTCGTGAAGCGTGTGATCGGACGGGGGCGGCGCGCGCGGGTCCGACGGTCGGGGCTGCCGAGCCAGCGGCGTTGCCGGGAATCGAGAACCTCGTTGCGTTCGCCGACGGCTTCACATCGGGAAGTGCGCCGCTCACCGATGCCGCGTTCAACTCGCTGGAAGCGATGCAGGTGAAGACGATCGTGAGCGTCGATGGCGCGTGCCCCGATGCTGCGCGGGCGAGTCAGCGGGGGATCACGACGATTCATCTGCCGATTTCGTACGACTGGATTGCTCCGGAGCGGCAACGTGAACTTGCGCGGGCGGTGCGCGACGCGCGCGAACGGGGGGCCGTCTACATCCACTGCCACCACGGCAAGCACCGGAGTGCGGCGGCGGCGGCGATGATCGCGGCAAGCTTGGGATGGGCGACGCCGGAGCAGGGGGTCGCGCGGATGAGGGTTGCAGGGACCGCAGAGGAATACGCGGGGCTCTACGAGTGCGCGGCGAAGGCGGCGGTGCTGGACGGAGCGTTGGTTGATGGCGTCGCGACGACGTTCGTCGACTGCGAGCCTCCCTCGGACCTCGTCGCCACGATGGTCGCCATGGACGATGCACAGGGCAACCTCCGCGAGTGGTGCTCTGACCGATCGGCTTTTTGGCGAGCGACTGCTGGCGTTTCGAAGCCCATCGCGACTGCTGCGTCGCTGTCGGAGCACTTGCGACGTCTTGCGGGGGGGACGGAAGCCAGTGCGCGCGGCGAGGCATTCGTCGCGGACTTGCGAGCGTGTTCCGAGAAGGCGAGCGCGCTGGAAGCCGTGCTCATCGCCAAGGGCCGCAGCCTCAAGCGGGCCAACGAAGACGCGTTGTGGGAAAGCGTGCAAGCGCTCGACGCGTCGTGCAGCGCGTGCCACGCGAAGTTCCGCGACTGACGCCGCCGCCAGGGGACCGCCGGTAGCCTCGGGGCGTGCGAGGATTGGCGCTTGCGATCATTGCGACAACGAGCGCGCTCAGCGCGTGTTCGACTCCATCGCCGCCGGGCATGGCCTGGATTCCCGGCGGAGAGTTCACGATGGGCAGCGATCTTCCTGATGCGCGCAGCTCCGAACGCCCCGCCCGTCGCGTCAACGTCAGCGGATTCTGGATGGATGCGCACGAGGTCACCAACGCGCAGTTCGCTGCGTTCGCCTCTGCGACCAACTACACGACGGTCGCGGAACGCCCCGTCGACTGGGAACAACTCAAGACGCAAGTTCCTCCCGGAACGCCGAAGCCTCCCGACGAGATGCTTCAGCCCGGCGCGCTCGTCTTCACGCCGCCGGATCATCCTGTGAGGCTTGATGACTACTCGCAGTGGTGGTCCTGGACTCCCGGCGCGAATTGGCGTCACCCCCAAGGTCCCGAGTCGTCGCTCGAGGGTCGTGATCAGGATCCGGTCGTGCACGTTGCGTTCGAGGATGCGCTTGCGTATTGCGCGTGGGCGAAGAAGCGTCTGCCGACCGAGTCCGAGTGGGAGTACGCAGCGCGCGGCGGCATCGACAACGCGCACTACGTGTGGGGTAACGAGGCGATTGAGCCGGCGCGCTGCAATGTCTGGCAAGGAGAGTTCCCTCACCACAACACGGTCGAAGACGGCTTCGCGCGTCGCGCGCCCGTTGGCTCGTTTGCGCCCAATGGCTACGGGCTCTTCGACATGGCGGGGAATGTCTGGGAGTGGTGCAGCGATGTGTTCCAAAGCGATCCCGAAGAGCGAGTTCAGCGCGGCGGTTCATTCCTCTGCAACGCGAGCTACTGCTCGAGCTACCGCCCGAGCGCGCGCATGGGCTGCACTCCCGACACGGGGCTCGAGCACCTTGGATTCCGCTGCGTCAAGGACCGCGACTAGCGCTCGTTGCACGGATCGCCGAGTCCTGAAGACACTCGGAACATGTGTCCATCAGGGTGGCGTAGGTGAAATTCCCGCACCCCCCACGGTTCGTTCGTCGGCGGCATCGTCACAAGATCGCCACGCGCCACGCACGCGGCGTGCATCGCGTCGAGCGCGGCAACCGACTCGACCCACCACGACATCCACACGCCATCGGTCTGATCGTCGCCGGGAAACTTGGGGAGGACTGTGCCGCGCGAACCTTGCCCGTTGCGACAGAGGAAGATCTGCGCGCTGTCAGCGCCGCCTTCACCGCCTTCGCCCGACTCGCTCGAGCCAGCGCACACGCTCGCGAAGCGCGCGGGGCCATGAACATTTCGATCGGCCGCACCTGCGATCATTCCCCCATCTCCCCACGTGAACCCGCGCCTCCACCCGAGCCCCTCAAACCACGCGAGGCTCGCCGGCACATCCGAGACATTCAAGATCGGCGTGACTGCCTTTATCGACATGATGCGTCACCCGCGCTTCGCGAGCGCCTTGCGGGTCTCGGCGCGCGACGCCTTGATGATCGCATCCGCCGCCTTGGGATTCGCTTGGCACTCAAGGAGTGCGCTCAACATCAATGGAGCGACGATCGTCGCGTCTGACTCGATCACGAACATCGGCGTCTGTTCCGTGAGCTTGTCCCAGGTGATCTTCTCATTCGGCGTCGCCCCCGAGTACGAGCCGTAGGAAGTCGTCGAGTCGGAGATCTGGCAGAAGTACGCCCACGGCGCCGCCTTCTCCTGCAGGTCGTACTTGATCGACGGCACGACGCAGATGGGGAAGTCCCCCGCGATGCCACCGCCGATCTGGAAGAATCCGACACCCTTGCCCTTCGACAGCACGCGGTAGTCGTCGTAGAGCTGCGCCATGTACTCGATGCCGCTCTTGACGATGTTCGCGCTGCACTCTCCGCACTTCACATGCGACGCGAAGATGTTGCCGAATGTCGAGTCCTCGTGGCCGGGGACGACGATGGGCACGTTCGCCTGCGCCGCGGCCAGGAGCCAGCACTCGCTCGGATCGCCCTCGTGAGATCGCGGCTTGATCGCCTGCACGAGTTCATAGAAGTACTCGTGCCAGAACCGTCGTTCCCCGCGCTCTGTGGCGCGCTTCCACATAGGCACGAGGATCTTCTCGACCGCACGGAATGCCTCGTCCTCGGGGATGCTCGTGTCGGTCACACGCCGCATGCGGTCCTTCAGGATCCGTGTGTCGTCGCGCTTCGTGAAGTATCGGTACTCGGGGAAGTCCTTGTAGCTGTCGTGCGCGACGAGGCGGAAGAGGGACTCTTCGAGATTCGCCCCAGTCACACTGAGGCCGTGGATGAGCCCCGCGCGAATCGCGGGTGCGAGCGTGATTCCCAGCTGCGCCGAAGACATCGCCCCCGCGACCGCCCAGTACATGCGCCCGCCGCCCCTGATGTGGTCCCAGTAGGCAAAGAGCGCGTCACGTGTTGCGCGCGCGTTGAAGTTCTTGTAGTTGCGGGCGACGAATTCCAGCGTCGGCAGGGGGGACTGGGCCATGGGCGGATGTTGTACCCCGCCACCGCACGCCATCACCCGCCACCACCCGCCACCACCCGCCACCGCCCCGCCAACAGGTGACTTCGGTGACCGAAACGGGCGTCAAATTCACCTGTTCCCGGGGCGAGCCTTACCATGTCGCCGATGCGGGTCGCGACTGTTCCGTTCAAGCCGTGGGATCCGGGCTGTTCCGCAGAGGACGCATCGCGCAGGTTCCACGAGACGATGGCTCAGCGGCGAAGCGTCCGCAACTTCGCCCCGACGCCCGTGAGCCGGGCGACCATCGAGAATTGCGTCGCGGCTGCGGCGACGGCACCGAGTGGCGCGAACAAGCAGCCCTGGCGATTCGTCGCGGTCAGCGAGCCAGCACTCAAACGGCAGATTCGCCTGGGCGCCGAAGCAGAGGAGCGCGAGTTCTACGAGCACCGCGCGCCGAAGGAGTGGCTCGCCGATCTCGCGCCGCTCGGAACGGACATCGAGAAGCCGTTCCTCGAAGAGGCGCCATGGATCATCGTCATCTTCAGGATGGTGCGACAGGATGCCGACGCGGGGGGGCGTCAGGGCAAGGTGTACTACCCGCAAGAGTCCGTAGGCATCGCCGCAGGCATGCTGATCACCTCGCTCCATCTTGCGGGACTCGCGACGCTGACACACACGCCGAGTCCGATGGGATTCCTCGCGGAGATCCTTGAGCGACCTGCACACGAACGCCCCTATCTCCTCCTCCCTGTGGGGTATCCCTCGGCGGACTGTCGAGTCCCCGATCTCGCGCGCAGGCCTCTCCATGAAATCATGGTGGTGCGGGAGACTGCATGAATCTCCTTGCAATCGTTGCATTGACACTGTTTGCGCCAACGTGCGCCGCGCAGGATGACGCGACGAGCTTGTGGACGGCAGTCGAAGGCTGGGGAGTCCATCACGATCACCCCATCGGCTCGACGCACGGCGGCGTGATCGTCGACGACAGCGGGCGGGTGCTCTTCAACACGGACACGCCGCAGGGGACGCTGGTCTTCGATGCCGCCGGCGCGCGGATCGGGACTCTCGCGGGGGCGTTTCCCGGCATCCACGGGATGCAACTTCGCACGGAACACGGGACTCCGTATCTTTACGGAGCGCATCTCGCGGGGAAGCAGGTCGTCAAGCTGCGGCTCGATGGAACGCAGGTGTGGACGCTCGGCGTCCCGATGGAGTCGGGCAAGTACGAGGGTGCGCCGCAGGCGTACAACCCGACCGCCGTTGCGGTTGCTCCTGACGGCCGCATCTACGTCGCCGACGGATACGGGCGCAATTGGATCCACATGTTTGGCGCCGACCTTGCGTACATCAAGAGTTTCGGTGGACCGGGAGCGGGCCCGGGGCAGTTTCAGACCTGCCACGGACTCGGGCTCGACACATCGACGACGCCACCGCGTCTCGTTGTGTGCGACCGTGAGAACAGACGGCTGCAGCGGTTCACGCTGGAAGGGGAGTTCGTCGACATCCCGACGACCGGTCTCATGCGACCATGCTCGATCGCATTCTGGACGGCGCCCGATGGCGCGCGCTTCGCTGCCGTCGCGGAGCTTGAAGGGCGAGTCACACTGCTCGATGGCGCATGGAAGGTCATCGGTCACTTGGGGGCGAATGACGACCCCGCGCAGCGCGCTGCACATGGCGTTCCCCCGGAGTCATGGCGGACCGGGGTCACGACTGCCCCGCACGGCATCGCTTTCGATGCGGCGGGCAACCTCTATATAGAGGATTGGAACGCGCATGGGCGGGTCCACAAGTTCGCCCGGACCAACGCGAGCCCTATCCCCGCCGCCGGCTCGAGCGATCCCCCCACGAACAGGTGACTTCCCTCACCGAATCGGTCACCGAAATCACCTGTTCCGGGGGGTGGTGGCGGCGCTGGGGGTGGGGAGGCTCACGAACGCCTCGATCGCCTCGAACTCCTGAAGCCCGAGTTGGTCATACGTCTTGGCGGTCGCCGCATTGCGGTCCTCAGCGCGCTGCCAGAACTCGCGCATGTCCGCGCCGGGAAACAGCGCGCGATCCTTCTGGGACTGATGGCGAAAGATCGCCGTGCGCTTGCGCTTCACCTCGTCGGGCGAGAGCGGGACCGCCATCTCGATCTCGTGGATCGGCCACTCTTGCCATGCGCCGCGATAGAGCCATGTTTCGCACCCGCGCGCCCACGAGTCCTGCGCGCCTTCCTTCAGCGCCGCAAAGATCCCCTTGAGGCAGACGCGATGTGTGCCGTGCGGATCGGAGAGGTCGCCGGCGGCGTAAATCTGATGGGGCTCAAGCGTGCGCAGGAGCGCGAGGATGATTGCAACGTCGGCGGCGCCGAGCGGTCGCTTGCGCACCTTCCCGGTTTCGTAGAAGGGGAGGTCAAGAAAGTGCAGGCGGTCCTCCCGGATGCCGCACGCGGCACAGGCCGCCTTGGCCTCGCCGCGACGTATCAACCCCTTGAGTCGTTGCACATCGGCGACGTCGACCTCGCCCGGCGGCTTGGCGCGGAGCGTCTCGGCGAGCCGCCGCTCAATCCCGTCAGCTCCCGAGGCATCGAGCCCGAATGAGGCGTTGAACTCGGCGGCGAAGTCAAGAAACCGCAACGCATCCGCATCGAACACGGCGATGTTGCCGGAGGTCTGGTAGGCGACATGAACCTCGTGACCTTGCTCAACGAGCCGAGAGATCGTCCCACCCATGGAGATCACATCGTCATCGGGATGCGGAGAAAACACGACAATCCGCTTGGGGAAGACCGCGTCGCTCGTGCGGGGGATGTCGCCGGGCCGTCGCTCGGCGGCGGGCTTGCCGCCAGGCCAGCCGGTGATCGTGGTGCGCAACTGCTGGTAGACCGAAAGATTGATGTGGTAGGCCGATCCCTTTGATGCCAACAGATCCTGCAGCCCTTGCTCGTTGTAGTCCTCATTCACCAACTTGAGGATCGCCTTGCCCGCACGCTGCGCCAGCCAGATCACGGCCTTGCGCGTCATCGCATCGTCCCACTCGACCGGGCGCACGAGCCATGGGCACTGCTCACGCCGCAGCCCCGCGGCCGCCGCTTGATCGAGCACGACGGTGGTGCGCGGGTGAGACTGCAGATGGGTCGCGGGAATCGCATCGCTTGGCTCGCCCTCGACGAATCGCTGCACCGTTGGAGCCTTGCCTTCACCGACGGCCATCAGCAGAATCCGTCGAGCCTCGAGGATTGTGCCCACTCCCATCGTCACCGCGCGCAGGGGCACATGCTCTTCACCGAAGAAGTCGCTCGCGGCATCGCGACGGGTCACGCGGTCAAGGGTGATCGCGCGCGTGCGGCAGGCTCGACCCGAGCCAGGCTCATTGAATCCAATGTGTCCGGTTCGGCCGATGCCAAGCAATTGGAGGTCGATGCCGCCAGCATCCGCGATCGCACGTTCATAGTCGGCGCACATCTGCCCCACCTGCTCCCATGGCACGGTGCCGTCGGGAATGTGGATGTTGGCGGGGTCGATGTCAATGCGCTCGAACAGGATCTCACGCATGAAGCGGTGATAGGACTGGAGCCGCTCCGGAGCCATCGGCCAGTACTCGTCAAGATTGAAGGTGGTGACGCCCGCGAACGAGAGTCCCTCGGCGCGGTGGAGTCGCACCAACTCTTCATAGACGCCCAGCGGCGTGGCGCCAGTCGCGAGCCCAAGGACGCAGGGCTCGCCACGAGATGCCTTCAGGCGGATGAGCGATGCGATCTCGGCCGCGATCGCACGCGCGGCGTCGTCGGGATCCGCGAAGACGAACAGACTGACGCGCTCGCCAGACCAGCCATGCTGGTCCCCCGCGCGTTGAGAGAGTCCGCTCGCTGCTGCCGTCGCGCTCACTGGTCCGCTCATGGATGACGATGGTAGATGAGCTTGGTCGCCAGGCGCCTCTCATGATGAAGACACCCAAGACAGTCCTGTGCCAACCCCTCAACAGGTGATATCGGTTACCGAATCGGTCGCCCAATTCACCTGTTGGCGGTGGGAGTGGGAAACTCAAGGAGCCGAGGCACTCGCGCGATGGCCTCGCAACTGCCGTGCGGCCTCGTCGGCGTTCTGCTTCGAGGTTGGCGCGATCATCCCCGACTCCCATCCAGCGAGCGCGGCAGCCATCGTCTTCACGCGCTCGGCGTTCGCGTGGGCCACGTCCTCCTTCTCCTCCGGATCAGCCGCAAGGTCGAAGAGACGGAATTCCGTGCCGTCGATTCGGATGAGCTTCCAGCGATCGCACTCGAGCATCGCGGCGATGGCACCGTTGCGCCAGAAGAGCGCGCCATGCGGTGCCGGAGACGCCGCGTTCACGAGCAAGGGTCGAAGATCCTTCCCATCCATTCCATCGATCGGCGCACCGGCCGCAGCGAGCAGGGTCGGCGCGATGTCGAGTGTCGAGACCGGCGCGGAAATCGTGGCATCCTTCGCCGCGATCCCCGGCCAGCGCAGAACCATCGGCACGCGGATTCCGCCTTCGAAGAGCGATCCTTTTCGTCCACGGAGCGATCCGTTGTCCGAAGAGTTGTTGGTCGCTCCGCCATTGTCATTGACGAACCAGACAATCGTGTTCGATGCCTCTCCCGACGCCTCGACAGCCGCGAGCACAGCGCCGACCGCACGATCGAGCCCACGCACCATCGCCCGAAACTTCGCGCGATCACCGCTGCCGCCGACCGCCGCGAGATCCTCGGGCGCCGGCTCCATCGGTGAGTGCGCCGCGTTGAAGGCGAGGTACATGAAGTACGGCGGACCCTTGGCGAGCGCGGCGATCTGCTCGGCCGCGACCTTCCCAAAGTGATCGCTCAGCCACGAGAACGCAGCAGCCTCGTTCGCGATTGGCGCATCCTGCACGCGCAATCGCTGCAACTCCCGCGCGGGAGCACCGGGCAGCGGCTTGTAGGAGCGGCTGCCCGCGAGGAAGCCGTGGAACGAGTCAAATCCCTGCGCGAGCGGTCGCATGTCCGGCCGCTGACCCAAGTGCCACTTGCCGATCGCAGTTGTCGCGTAACCAGCAGCCTTCAATCGCTCCGCGAGCGTGCGCTCCGATGACGGAAGCCCCGTCTTGCTGCCGAGCTCAGGGTTGAACTCATGGCCGAACCGCTGTTGATACCGACCCGTGATGAGCGCGGCTCGGGATGGCGAGCACACCGCGCCGGTCACATACGCGCGCGCGAACCGCACTCCTGACGCCCGCAGCGCATCAAGATTGGGGGTGACCACATCCTGCGATCCCTGAAAACCAAAGTCCATGTAGCCGCAATCGTCGGACACAATGACGATGGCATTCGGCGGGGAAGTCGACGCGTCGTCGGAAGGCCTCGGAACCGCACCCTGCGCAGAGGTCGGCGCCAGCATTGCGGCGAGCACGAGTCCCGAGCCAATCATGATGCAATCCTACGAATTCGCGAGCGAATCCACTGCGTTGTTTCCGATGCGCCGTGCCATCGGGCGCGTCGCGCCCTGAGCGCCATCCGGGGACTCGAGGCAATTCAAGCAAACAGTGCGGCGAGCCGCTTGGAGGTGGTTTTACATGTGTTATACTCACGCCATGGCACAGGTGCGCGTGACGGCGATCGGCAACTCGCTCGGGATCATCCTCCCGAAGGAACTCGCGGTGCGATTGCGAGTCGTGCGAGGGGACAACCTGCATGTGGTCGAGACCCCCGGCGGGATCGAGTTAACCCCGTACGACCCCGCGATCGAGCGCGAGCTGGTCGTCGGGCGTTCGATCGCGCGCCGATATCGCAGTGCCCTGAGGAAGTTGGCGAAGTGACCCACAGGGGTGGGAGAGGCCCGCAGCGGCGGCCCGTTCGCAAACGAAGCACCCAAGCGTCGGCTCAATGGCGGTTGGTTTCCACCGCGGCCGTCGTGGCGCTCCATCGGGAGGCGCTGGCCGAGCATGGGGGGCTGGATGGCCTGCGCGATGCCGGGCTCCTCGACTCGGCGCTCGCGCGATGCATGCACCGCGCGATGTACGACAGTGAGGCGAGTGTGCACCACCTCGCGGCGGCGCTCGCGTTCGGTCTGGCACGAAATCACCCGTTTCACGACGGCAACAAACGCATCGCGCGCATCGCGCTCATCGCGTCCTTCCTGTTCATCGAGTTGAATGGGTGGAAGATGACCGCAACCGAGTCTGCGGCGTACGGCGCCATCTTCGGGGTGGCCGAAGGCTCGATCGCAGAACCAGCCCTGGCGCAGTGGTTCGCCGAGCATTCCTCGCGAGCACGGGCGCGGTAGGGGCGCCGGCAGTCCGGCGTCGTAGTCTTGTGCCGTGCTCCTCGCGGTCGCTGGGCTGGCAACTTCCACATGGCTCGGACCTGAGTGGGCCGTCTCGAGATATCAGGATTGGCAGAAGAGTGGCGAGCGGATCGAGTGTGTTGATCGCACGCTGCCCGCGCGCACGGCGCATTTCCTTCCGCTGAGACTCAATCCGCAGGCAGCGCCAGTGGGTTCGACCGTGAAGCTGCGCATCCGCATGGAACTGCTCGCTCCGCCCGACGGCGCGGCGTGGTCACTCGCGCCGACGATCGAGCAGGGGATCACAACGTGGACCTCGCGCCTCGTGTTTGGGCCATTCGACTGCGCGATCATTTCCGACCGAATGTTCAAGGAGAGTGCGTCGGTCGCGGTTCCCGGCGCAAGGGTGCGCAACGGATTCGCGACCGCAGATGGGGGAACGGAGGGCGTCGATGCACGCGCGGCGCTCTGCGCCGAATCGGTGACCGCGCCGCTCCTGGGCCAAGAGCAGGAAGAGTTCTTGGCAAAGTGGGCGGGGGATCCGATCGCCTCGGCCCCCGCACGGCTTCTGCTCTCACAGTCGCCATTCGCCGGAGCGCAGACGCTGCCGACGGGCAAGGACGACGGCATCCTTCCGACACTTGAAGTGCTCCCCGAGGGAGCCTTCTACCCCGACGACTCGCCTGCAGCGGACACAGACTCGAACGGTTGGCCAGTCGCCGCGCGCAATCGCGCCGTCGGGCTCCTCCAGCGCGCCGGGGCGCTCCACATCGCAGGCGATCAGCACCTGAGTTCGGTGATCCGCTACGGACATGCGCAAGGCGATCCCATCGTGTTCACCGTCCCTGCGATGGCGAATGCCTCTCCAAGGCACTGGGCCCCGAGTCACGGCAATCCGATCACGGTGATGGCGGTGGCGAATCCCGCGCGGACCGATCGCACGCCGCGCGCGCTCGCGCAACTCTCGCCAGGATTCGCGCTGATCCGGTACGAACCTGCAGTGCACGAACTCGTCCTCGAGGCATGGCCGCGTGTCGCGCCGCCACCTGAGTCGAGCGAGGGAGACTCGCCGTTCGCCGGCTGGCCGCTGCGTGTCCCGCTCGCTCCCCGCAGCCCGTAGCCCATCGTCCAGCGCACCCCCTCGAACAGGTGAAAAACATGCCCGAATCGGTCACCGAAATCACCTGTTGGGGGGTGGTGTCGCAGAGGGCGTACTCGGCCCACCGGCGAACGTCCGGTATCGATCGAGCAGCAGCATCTTCATTGTGGCCTTCTGCTCGAGATCCGTGCAGAGATCCTCGATGTCGTCGACGGTTGAGAGCACCGTCGCATCTGGAACCCAGTCCGCATAGAGCAGCGCGAGCTTCGATGTGAGCGTGTAGAGCTCGCAGCAGTAACTGAGATACCGCCCCATCTCGATCGGGCTATCGGTTGCCTCGGGACTTGAGGCGGTCGACTCCATGGGAAAGATGAGTCGGGCAGGTGACTTGGTGACCTGCAGCATGTCTGTGACATGCGCGAACGCGCGCAAAGCCGCGAGTCCCTGTAGGGCTCTGCGTCGGCTCGCGGCTTGCGAGATCGAACGCATCGTGAAGAACCCCGCCACGGTTGCTGCGATGACCGTCAACGACGAATCCAACGTCTCCATGAAGTCGTGGAGCGGCTCGGGGACCGTCATGCTCGACCATACGAATGGTGACACAACCAAGAGGAGGGCGCCGCCGCCTCCGAGCCAACTCGCGACCCGCAGGGAGATCGGTGCAGCCACCGCTCGCCGGCCCTCGCGCACAATCAGCGCGGTGTGTTCTGCGAACTTCCGCGCGTGATCATCGAGTCGCCGCCCAGTGAATCGCTCGTGCACGCGCTCCGCCAGTCCGGCCGCCGTGTCGGCGATCAGCTGCGGATCGAGCGTCTGGCTGTAGCGCCGCCGCCTCATGGTGGAGAGGCTACGGGGGCGCGGTGCGGCGTGCGTAAGCGAGGTTGCTTACGGGCAATCGCCCCAGCCGCCGAGCACGACGGAGAGGTCGATGCCATCGACGATGCCGTCACCGTTGATGTCCGCTGAACCAGGCTGGCCCCAGTTGCTCAGGATCGAAGTGAGATCAGTGCCGCCGACAACGAAGTCGCCATCGAGGTCGCCCGGGCACGGCGGCGTCGCTGGGCCCAACTCGAACAGCGCGAGATGCGGCGCGGTGCCGCCGGTCTGGGGCATGTCATTCCAGAGCGCCTGGAGTCCGAGGAACTCGACATAGTGCTCGGCGTTGCCCGCGTTGTTGGGCTCACCCGCGTTCCACGAGAGGAACGTCACAGGTTCGCCGCTCGTCCAAGCCCAGTTGCCTTCCGACGCAACGTCGTTGAGGCCGATCCACAGGCGTCGCGAGACTCCGCCGAAGACGCCAAACTGCTGCTGGATCCACGCGCTCTCATCAGCATCGTTGATGGTCACGAGGTGACCGCCGAACTGCACCGCCGCGGCCTCCGCCGCAACCCATCCCGCAGCGGGGAAGAGCACATAGCGATGGTTGTTGGCGGGATTGACGACATCGGCGAGCGAGCCGTTGCCGATCGTGAGCGTTCCAACTCCAGTCGTGGTCGCGCCGTAGGCCCCGACGCGGATCATGTACGACGCCCCCGCAGTTGCCGAGAAAGTCACCGTCGACTGCGTCGTCCCGCCCGACGCGCACGCGGTGTCATCATCGCAGTCGAGGATCGTGCCCTCGCCGGGGCAGGTCGTGCAGTCGGCGTAGACCGCGAGCTTGGTGTCCCACGTCGTACCGCAGGTCCAGATCGTGGTCGGTCCGTTCGCCCCCGCGGTCCAGCAGAACCACACGTCGTTGTAGATCTGCGAGACGCTGAAGAAGTTGCAGGCGACCGCAGTCGTGCCGTCGGTCGTTGCCCCCACAGTGGTGAACGGGAACGCGCCGGAACCGGCGATTGCGTCCGGCGTCGAGCAACTGTTGGATCCGGTTTGGGCGAAAGTGGGAAGCGAGCACACGCATACCGCGGCCGCTGACGCGACAGTCAAAGAGAGTCTGGACATGATCCGGAAGGTAGCCCAGAAGCGCCGCAATTCAAGCGCTGTAGTCTGATCGGGATGAACACTGCACTCACCCTCGTGGTTGGGTTGCTGGCGGCGCGAGTTATGGGGATTGTGCAGGCGCCACCAGTCGCACCGAAACCCGTTCAGCAGGCGCAACAGCAGCAGCCGTCACAAGAGGATCGCATGGCCAAGCAGGCGGCATCGGCGGCGAAGAAGTTGCTGCCAGCCACGCCGGAGGTTGCGCGCGTTCGTGCCGCGATGTTGGAGGCGGGGATCGATCCGACCGTCGCGACCAACGAGCGCATCGCTCCGTTTGTCGACCTCGAGCGCGCGGCCTGCGACGACTGGCGCAAGGGAGCCGAGACGGCCTTGTTAGAGCTGGTTCTCAAGACCATGAAGGACGACCCCGGTTCGGTGCTCCGCGCGCGCGACATTTCCGTGATCACGACTCGCTTCGAGGAAGGGCGAAGTTTCGAGCTGCATGCACTCGCGGCGGCGCTGCGCGAATGTTCCGCGAGCGAGGCGCAGTCGCATCTGGCAACCGACGTCGCAACCGCCAACTTCCCCCCGCCGAGCCAAGGAGGAGGACTTCGCTCGATGGGCCGGATCTCGCAGGCGCTCGTCGATGTGCTCCCCGCGGCCATCGCAGCGGATCCCTCGGCCGCAGATGCGTTCCGCGGATCGCTCGCCTCCTACGAGTCCGAGCGCGCGCGCCTCACGGCGGACCTCTTCGCCGCCGAGTTGCAGGTCATTGCGCGCAACAAGAGTGTCGCGCTTGCCGCACAAGAGTGGGCACGGCAGCAGGCCGCAGACGACAACGCGTCCGCGATGACAAACTCGATCGAAGGGATTGCGATGGTGGCAATGCTTGCTCCGTTCGCGGTCCACCAACCCGCAGCGTTCGAGATGCAGCGCCGCGCTCTCGCGGTCGTCGATGGGGCGATGCCTCCCGACGCAGCGTGGCTCGTCTACACCAAGGTGCTCGCGTCGGACCCCGCGACGGTGTTTGCGGTGAAGGCAATCAGCGCATCGGACAACGCGGTAGCGAAGCTGCCTGCGGATCGTTCCGACGCACTCCGCGCCGCAACACGCGACCTCAAGATCGCTGACCACAACCTAATGCGAAAGTCCTTCGCCAGCGCGGTGAAGGAATGCGCCGAGATGGCAAGAGTCCTCAAGCCTCTGGCGACCGGCACCGAGGTGACCACCGCGATGATTGGCGAAATCAACGACCTCATCAAGTCGAGCGAGTACGGCCCGATGGCGCGGATGGAAGATGCCAAGCGCATCATGGAAGCGCGACGCGAGGCCGCCAAGGCGCTGACCGAGCAAGTCGAGGCGGCGTTGGCTGCGGCCGCGGCGCCTGCGGGACCCGCTGCGCCATGAGTTGGAGAGATTGCGGCCCGCCCGGGGCGGCGCGTGCGATGGCG
This sequence comes from Planctomycetaceae bacterium, assembly GCA_947441435.1. Classification (GTDB taxonomy): domain Bacteria; phylum Planctomycetota; class Phycisphaerae; order Phycisphaerales; family SM1A02; genus F1-60-MAGs104. The sequence continues at coordinate 4,603 of CANETX010000018.1, read as the reverse complement.
CTCGCGATGGTCGCGCTTGCGCTCGTCGGGTGTCGCGCGTCGCAGCCGAGTGCCCCGTACTCCAGTGATGTCCGGACCGCATCGATCATCACGAACCTCCGAAGCGATACCCCCATCTCGGCCGAGGAGAAGAGTCTCTGCGATGCCGTGCGTGCTGCCGAAGCGCAGCTCAGCGAGTGGTGGGGGCGTTCACCGCGGACCGAGTTGGACCTCTGGGTGCTCTCTCGTCGTGAGTTTGAGCGGCAGCTCCGCAAGTTTCCATCCAGCAAGGAGGCGGGAGCGTTGACACGAATCCGCAACTTCCGCAGCGACATCTACGCGCACGCTCCTCGCGCGACCGACTCGCTCGTCGGCGACTGCCTCGAGACGCGATTCCGTCAGTTTCAGGTTGCGCACGAGGTGGTGCACGCTTGGATCGGGGGGAGATCGACTCCCGATCTCGAAGAGGGTTTCGCGAACTTCATCGCGCAGCGGGCGATGCGCACACTTGGGGGGCCCGAGGACCCAGTTGCGCTCGTTGGCCCGTGGAGCGCCGCCGCACACTGCGCTCGACTCCTCGATCGGGCTGCGGGGCGTCCCGGCACTGTCGATGAGGCGGCCGACGCCGATGGCGAGGACGCATATCTGCGCGGATGGTTGCTGTTCGACTTCGCGGCGACGCGACTGGCTGCGGAGGAGTTCAAGACGTTTGTGCAGGACCTGCTGGTCGACGATCGCTTCGCAAACGTCGCTGCGCAACTCGCGGGAGCGCGCGGGAAGTCGCGCGATGAGCCCGCCGCCGCGGACGAACGGGTCAACGCCGACTATGCGGCATACTCGTCGCGCCTCGCCCGCGAGTTGGGCGGCTGGTGCATCGCGGCCGGGCTCCTTCCCGTCGGAGTGACACCCGACGGCACCACCCTCGTCGTCGGGGATGACGTGACGCTGCTCGTCGCACTCGCCGAGGCAGCCTGCCAGACCGCGGAATCCCGTGCACTCGATGAGAAGTTGGACGGTCCCGCACTCAAGCGGGTGCGCGCGTTTTCGTTTCGGCGACCCGCCGGTGCGATGGCGTGGCGCATCGAGGCGGGGGAAGCAAACAGGGTGAACCTCTCCGCCGCCGGCGCACGAGGCGCACGCACCGTTGCCGCGGGGGAGTGGCTCCACATTGCCATCGACGGGAGTGATGCTGTCCTCCGTGACGACTCCCACGCCGAACTTCACAGGTGGAAAGACGGGGCGTGCCAACTGATGACGATCGATGTCGATGTCGAGGACCGTGACGGAACGCTCGGCGTTCTCGAGTTTCGCGCAAGCGACTGACATCCGTCGGTTGCTAGCGCGGGTGGCAACTGGCCAGTGCGCTGCGCTATCGTTCTCCGCATGAACGACGCGAGGTACAAGAAACTGGTTCTCAGTCAGTTCGATGCAGCCTTCGCCATGCTCGAGGAGTGCATACGCAAGTGCCCCGCGGCGCATTGGCGCAAGAAGGTCGGCACCTGGCAGTTCTGGCATGTCGCCTACCACGCCCTCTACGGCACGGACGGCTACTGCGTGCGCAATCACACTGACTGGAAGCCTCACAAGCGCTTTCACCCAGGCGGCATGGACGATGTGATGAAGGAGTTCCCGACTCGGCTGCTCTCGAAACGCACGATGGTGGACTATTGCGCCCACGTCAGGCGCAAGGTCCACGCGTCCGTCATGAAGGAGACCGCGCGCACGATGGCGGGTCCGGCGGGGTTCCCATGGCTCTCGATCCCGCGCGGCGAACTCCTCCTCTACAACCTCAGACACTTCCAGCACCACATCGGGCAGCTGGGCGCTTCCCTGCGCCGCGCCAAGGTGAAGACGAGTTGGCGCCGCGACGCCACGATGTGACCGCACACGAACCCCCATGATTTCCATCGAATTGGGTCTTCCGAAGCCCTCTTTCGATGCAAATGGGGGGGGCGCCGCTGATGACTGACTCTCACACAGCCTCGTTCAACCCCAGTTCGCTGCGCGATCGTCTCGCGAAGTTCCCCGCAGCGCTGCACGCGACAGCGACCGTCGCATCGCCAGCCGACGCGCGGTGGAAGCCCGCCCCCGAGCATTGGTCGATCCTCGAGGTCTGCTGCCATCTTCTCGATGAGGAGGGGGAAGATTTTCGACCCCGCGCCGAATCGACCCTGCGCGATCCGACCACCGACTGGCCGAAACTCGATCTCAAGGATGTGGCGCAGCGCCGCCGGTACATCGAGCGTGATCTCGGCGAGACGCTGGCCAAGTTCGCGGCCGCGCGCGCGGCGAACATCTGCTGGCTCGACTCACTCGGGGCAGGCGCGGAGTGGCCGCGCGCCCGCGCGCACCCGCAGTTCGGCCCGCTCTCCGCGGGAATGCTCCTCGCCGCGTGGGCTGCGCACGATTCGCTCCACCTTCGCCAGATTGCCAAGCGCCTCCACGAACTCGCCGCGCGCGACGCGGGCCCCTACTCGGTCATCTACGCCGGCGAGTGGTGATGCGGGGAGCGGCGACGCCGCGCGCGCACGGTCCACCCGTTGAAATGGTGGAAAGCGTGCGGAAACCGCACCGATTCCACCATTTCAGTGGAGAACGGGGGCGCTACTCGACAGTCGTGAACGCGTGGACCATCTCGTGGTGATAGGGAGCGTCGGGCCGCACGATCACGCTCGGCCATCCCGGACGACCCTGCTTGTTGATCGAGTCGGGGTACGCCTGCGTCTCGAGGCACAGCGCGTCGAACTTGTCGTACACCGCTCCCTCCTTGCCGGGGACGCCGTCGAGGAAGTTCCCCGAGTAGAACTGGATCCCCGGCTGGTTGCTGGAGATCGTCATCACGATCCCCGTCGTCGGACTTCGCAGCACTGCGCAACGGCGCATCGCCCCCGCCGCCGCAGAGCGCACCACGAAGTTGTGGTCGTAGCCGCCCGGATCGTCCTTCGTCGCAGGCAACTGACCGATGTCCTGGCCGATCGGTTTCGCCGCGCGGAAGTCCAGCGGCGTCCCGGCGACCGCCTTGATCTCACCCGTCGGAATGAGCGTCGCATCAGCTGGCGTGAACGCATCAGCCTCAATGAGCAGCGTGTGATCAAGAATCGTCCCCGACCCATGTCCGCCGAGATTCCAGTACGAGTGGTGAGCAAGGTTGACGACCGTCGGCGCCGACACGGTCGCGTCCATCACGACCCGCAGCTCATTCGTGTTCGAAAGCGTGTAGGTCACCCGCGCGGCGCATGCCCCGGGGAATCCCTCTTGCCCCTCGGGGCTCGTGTAGCAGAATGTGATCGACGGCTCTCCGCTCGTGATCGCATCACTCTCGCTCCAGATGACCTTGTCAAACCCCCGAGCGCCGCCATGCAGCATGTTGGGACCATTGTTGCACGTGACTTGGTGCGCCTTGCCGTCGATCGTGAACTGCCCCTTCGCAATCCGGTTGGCGCAGCGACCGACCGTCGCACCGAAGTACTGCGTGCGATCGATGTACTCCTGCACGCTGTTGCGGCCGAGGACGACATCGACGAGTTGCCCCTTGGCGTCGGGCACCCAGAGTTCGGTGATGATCGTCCCGTAGTTCGTCACGCGCATGGGCATGCCGTGGGAGTTGGTGAGCGTCCAAAGCGACACCGGCGTGCCGTTGACGGTCCCGTACGGCTCGCGCGAGATCGTGGCCTTCATGGATGGACTCTCCTTCACGGATGTGCAGGCAACGAGTGCGCAGAGGGTGACAGCGCTGACGAGGGGGGCAAGTGTTGGAATCTTCACGAGGCTCCTAAGGTTGTTCAGTACACCGTCACTCCGCCGTTCACATGGATCGTCTGTCCGGTGATGAACCGCGCCGCCTCGCTGGCGAGAAACACCGTCGCCCCGCCCACATCGCTGGGGACGCCGAAGTGCCCCATGGGGATGATCCGTTCGTACTCATCCTTCGATATCTGCGAGTCATTGGCGTGCCGTTCAACCGGGATCCACCCAGGGGCGACCGCATTGACGGTGATGTTCCACCGCGCGAGCTCAATCGCCATGCTGCGGGTCCAGGCCATCTGCGCCCCCTTGGCCGCGACATACGCGCTGAAGTTGCCGACCCCGCGCTCGACATTCTCCGTCGTGATATTGAGGATGCGGCCGTGGTGGCGATGCTTCATCGATGCGAGCGTCGCCCGCGTCAAGAGGTAGGGGCTCTTCACGAAGAAGTCGAGCATCGACTGATAGAAGTCCCAGTCATACTGCTCGATGGGCTTGTGCGGCTGGTCGGGAGTCGCGTTGAGGACGAGGATGTCGATGGGGCCGAGCTGCGCGACGATCTCCGCGCACATCCGCTGGACGTCCGCCTCGTCGATCACGTTGCCGCGAAACAGCCCCCCCTTGAATCCCGCGCGCTGATAGTCCGCGAAACACGCCTCAGCAGTCTCCCGGCCGTTGCAGTAGTTGATTGCGACGGACGCTCCCGCGTTCCCGAGCGCGAAGGCCATGGCGCGGCCGAGCCCCTTGCTGCTTCCCGTGACGAGCGCGACCTGCCCATCGAGGCGGAAGCTTGGAATCTCATCGGCATGCATGGTCGCAAGGTACCCCCCCCTCAACAGGTGACTTCGCTTACCGATTCGAGCACCAGAATCACCTGTTG
>CANETX010000017.1 GCA_947441435.1 Planctomycetaceae bacterium | reverse complement strand
GGGAGGAAAGCGTCGAGTGCAGCGCCTCATGCTCGGGGATCGCATCAAGAAGACACATCGCCGTGTCGACCTGTCGAACGGCGTCCATCCCGGTGTCGATCATCCCGATGGCCGCGTCGCCGACTTGTTCGAGCGCCCACAGGAACCACCCCTTGTCGGGTCCGGCGGACTTGGCCGGACCGTCAATCCGTGCTCGCACGGTGACCAATCCGATCGCGACAATGGGGACCAGTCCGAGCTGCGTCGAAGGTTCCCGGCAGATCACGAGCGCCGCCACTTCGCGTTGGAGCGCGGAGAGTCTGACCCGTCGTGCGTCCGCGCCGACGAGCGGGGGCTGCAGCATGTACAGGCCGGGGCCAACCTTGTGGTCCTCTTCAAGAGGCTCGGAGAGGATCTTGACCTTCAGCCCACGCGTGGAAGACACCTGCTGCATCCGCTGTCGCCGCGCCTCCTGCAGGGGAAGGATGATCTTGCGCATCCGCCCGAAGTCGCCGACCTCGTGAGCCATCTCCAACGCGCGCTGCGCGAGACGCTCCGCTTCAAACCATTTCGTCGCTTTGAGCGACGCTTGAGCCTTGTGCGTCAGTTCGTCGATGCGCGATGCCTTGGCCGGACTGGTCATATGGTGGAATCCTACCCCTTGACGGCGCGCGGGGCTCGTTTGTTGTCGGTTCGCAGCGACTCGAGCGAACGGCCATTGAGCCCCTCGCCGGTCGCCCGCACGCTCTCGACGATCTTGCGAATCGCCTTGGAGTGCGGATAGTCGGCGAGCAGTGACTCGAGTTTCGCCTCAATTGCGCCGCCCTTGGCCCGGAAGGTCCGCTTGTAGGCATCCTTCACCGCCTCCAACTCCGACTCGCTCCACCCGAGGCGACTCATGGCCACGTGGTTGTAGCCGCGAATGGCTGCAGGATTGCCTTCGACGAGCATGAACGGCGGAACATCCTTGGAGGCTCGCGACATGGCCCCGACAAACCCGCAGTACCCCACACGGGCGAAGTGGTGGAGCCCAGCGCCACCGCCGATGTTGGCGTGATCGTCGATCTGGACATGGCCGGCGAGCATCGCATTGTTGGCGAAGATGCAATGGCTGCCGATGACGACGTCATGCGCGATATGAACGTTTCCCATCACGAGATTGTGGGAACCGATTCGGGTCACGCCGCCGCCGTTGCCCGTCCCTCGGTGCACGGTGGCGTGCTCGCGGATGGTGTTGAACTCGCCCATCTCCAGCCATGTCGGTTCACCGTGAAACTTGAGATCCTGCGGATCGCCCCCGAGGATGGCGTAGGGATGAATCTCGTTGCCCTTGCCCATCTTGGTCATCGCCGTGATGTGGACATGGCATCGCAAGACACAGTCTTGTCCGATGTGGACCCGTGGTCCGATCGTGCAGTAGGGGCCGATCAAGGCGCTGGCCGCGATTTCGGCGGACGGGTCAATGATGGCAGTGGGGTGGATCTTGGACATCGACTATTGGAACTCCGCGTCAACCATCATGAATCTGATCTGGGCCTCCGCCGCCAATTTACCCTGCACCCACGCCCGGCACTGCACGGCGGCACTGCGTGCGGTCGCCCGCATCGTCTCCGCCTCGATGACAAGTTGGTCTCCCGGGGTGACCGCCTTGCGCAGTTTCACCTTGTCGAGGGAGAGAAGCACCGCGACTTTGCCGGTGTGCTCGAGCGTCTGCGACAGCAGCAGCCCTCCGAGCTGCGCCATCGACTCCACGAGGAGGACGCCGGGCATGATCGGCGTGCCGGGGTAGTGACCAGGGAAGAAGGGCTCATTGATGGTGACGTTTTTGATCCCGACCGCCCGTCGATTGCCCTCGATTTCGACGACGCGGTCGATGAGGAGCATCGGGTAGCGATGGGGCATGATGCGAGCGATCGCTCGCGCATCAAGCACCTTGCCCGCGCCCGCGACCTGTGTGCGCGCGGCGGCACGCACCTGGTCGTGGAGGCGCCGTGCGAGCCGTCGGTTGAGATCGTGGCCGGAGCGCTGCGCCACCACCTTGCCCTGGAGGCGGACGCCAGCGAGGGCAAGATCGCCAATGACGTCGAGGACCTTGTGCCGGACGCACTCGTCGGGGAACCGGAAGGCATTGTCCATCGGTCCATCGACATCGATGACGAGGGCATCGCGCGCCGTGAGATGGCGGCACATTCCCGCCTTCCACAGCGCATCCGCCTCGTGGCGCAGGCTGAAGGTGCGCGCGGGGGCGATCTCGGAGCCGTACTCGTCGCGCGCGAAGTCGAACTCGCGCGTCTGGCGGCCAATTGGCTTCGACACGGCGGAGTAGTCGAGTTCGTAGGTCACGCGGAATCCAGGCTCCTCCGAAGGGAGCGCTGCAACGAGCGCATCGTCCTCTTCGATGACGATGGGTTCGGCGATGCGGTGCACGTGCGCGATGGCATCCTGCTCGATGACTCCCGCGGCCTTGAGCGGTTCGTAGAAGGGCAGGCTCGAACCGTCGCCGCAGGGCACTTCGGGGCCGCGCAGGCGAATGTGGACGTTGTCGATGCCGAGGCCGACGACTGCGCTTAGACAGTGTTCAACCGTGTCGATTGTCGCATCTCCCACGCGGAGTGTTGTGCGGCGTGGCCGAGAAACCGCGTGCGTGATGAGTGCCGGAATCGTGACGGGGGGGTCAAGATCGACGCGCTCGAAGACGACGCCAGTCCCCGGGGGGGCGGGACAGAACTCCGCCTCGGCATCGATGCCGAGCAGAAGGCCCTTCCCCGAGACGGTGACTCGTGTCGCGATGGTCCGCTGGCGGATCGCGTGCGGCGCACCAGCTCGGCTCGCTTCCTCGCCCAAGGCAGCGTGTGGCGGCGCGGCGCTCACGGCTTCCCCGACTTGGACGCCTCGACGAGGCGGGCGAGATCCTTCGCCAGCGGCGAGAGTTTTTGCAGCGCAAGGACGTGGCGCATCTCGGTGCGGATCTCTCGGGCGGGCATTCCCCCCCAGGTCTCTCCCGCAGGCACATCATTGATGAGCGCTGTGCGTGCGGCCAGTTGCGCGCCGTCGCCTACGGTTCGATGGTCGGCGATCCCGGTTGCGGCGCCGATGCGAACCCAATTGCCGATCTTCACGCTTCCGGCGGCGCCGGAGAGAGCCGCCATCACTGTGTGCTTCCCGATGCGGACGTTGTGTCCCACCTGGCACAGATTGTCGATCTTCGTCCCCGCCCCCACGCGCGTTGCCCCGAACGTGCCGCGATCGACGCAGGTGCAACTCCCGATCTCGACCCCATCCTCGAGAACGACGTGGCCAAGGTGGGGAATGCGCACGAGCTCCGACCCATCGGCGGAAGGCCGGTAGCCGAAGCCGTCGCTGCCGATGACCGCTCCGGCGTGGAGGATGACCTTGCGGCCGACGATGCAGCCTTCGCGAATGACGACATTGGCGTGAAGGACCGACTCGTCGCCGACCTTTACCCGCGGATAGATCCGCACGCCAGCATGAACGATCACCCCCGCGCCGATCGAACTTCCGGAGCCGATCCAGACGAACGGCCCGATCCGCGCGTCCTCTGCAACGGTCGCTCCCGCCTCGATGACGGCACTCGAGTGCACGCCGACTGGAGGAAGCTCCGCAGGCGGCACGAAGTGCTCGAGCATGGCAATGATGGCGAGGTCGGCGTTGTCGACCCGGATGAGCGTGCGCGTCGCGGCGTCGTGGCCGGGCACATCGATCCCACGGGTCACGACCGCGACCTTGGCCTGGCACTCCTCCCACTGGCGCGCATATCGCTCGTCGCCGATGAAGGTGATGTCACCCTCGGCCGCGGACCGCATGTCGCTGCAGCCGGAGACGCAATGCGACCCGGGTCCATCCAGAGTGCCGCCGATGCGCTGCGCAATCTCCTCAGCCGTGATGGTCATCGATCAGCTCTTGCCAGGGGGAGCGGCTGCTCCGGTCGCCCCGTCGGCGGGGGGCGAAACGAAGGAGGGGTTGGCGGCCCTGAATTCCTTGTTCATCCGCTCGATCAGCAAGTCGGTGATGTCGAGCGTGCCGCTCGAGTAGAGCATGCGCCGTCCATTGATCTGCTGCATCGTCCCCTCAAGATTCGCGGGTGTGACCGGGGGAATCGTGTCATCGATGAGGACGAGGTCGATTGCCTGGGCCTTGGAAAGTGCCGCACAGGCTTCCCGAACCTTGAGGTAGGCGTCGCGCACGGTGTTGGCGCGCTCGGACTCCATCTTGAGTTCGGAGAAGGACTGGAGCGCGCTCAAGTCCCCGGCCTTCAGGATCGCCTTGTTCATCGCTTCATTGTGGGCAGCCGATCCGGGCTGGAAACTCTCCAGCTCGTCCTGCATGCCGCGCACCGAGTCGGCGAGGGAATCGACCCTGGCCTGCAGTTGGGTCCGGAGTTCGGTGGCCTTCGACTCCGCTGCCTTCAACTGATCGAGCGAGCGGTAGACCTTCTCGAGGTCGACGCAGGCGACGACCGTCGGCTTGTTCAGGAATGCGGCGGCGAAAAGGGCCAGCGAGGCGATCGTGCCGAGGATGAGCAGTGGTCTCTTGCGCATGGTGGTGGTCTCGTCTCGGCTCATGGGGTGGTCGGAGTGGAGGGGGCCGCAGCCACCGGTGCCGTCGGCGTTGCGCGGGCGTTGTTCATTCTCAAGATGAGTTTCTCGGTGATGTCATCAGTCTTCGAGGCAACGAGGATGCGTCGCCGCGAAATCTGCTCGACGACCTGCTGACCCAGAGAGATCTGGGCCCGTCGGTCCCGTTGGAACTCGGCATTGCCGTCGAAGACGACGACATACTGGTAGCCCTCGTTGTCGGCGAGCTTCTGGGATTCCGAGACGATCGATCGATAGAGGTTTTCCCAGCGCAGCGCCTGCTCCCGGTCGGCCTCCTGCTGCTTCATGGTCGCCCACTCCTTGAGTTGCAGTTGCTCGAGCGCGAGCCCGTCGCGGAGCTTCTGTCGCTCGGCCTGGTCCGTGATCGCATCGGATTCCTTGGCCCGGGCCTCGAGTTGGTCCTTCTTAGACTTGAATTCTTGTTCGAATCGGTTGGCGAGCTGCGTGAGTTCGATCTCCATCTCCGCCCGTTGGCCGATCTTGTCGAGGAGTCGGCGAATGTCGACATTCGCGACGGCGGAAGGCTGCGCGCTCAGCCGGCCAGCGGTGAACGCAGCGGCGACCGTGAGTGTGGCGGCAGCGCAGGAAACAAGCAAGAAGGACCGATATCGTCGCATGGAAACCTCCGTGGAGTTGGAAATCCGAGTGTAGGCGATCGGCCCACAATCTCAATCCACCCCCTCAGAAGGGAAGTTCGGCGGTGAAGCTGAAGACCTCGGTCTGGTCGGTCGTGTACTTGACGACGGGCACCGCGAAATCGAACGCCAACGGGGCGGGGCCCAGTTGTGGGATGTACAGGCGAATGCCAGCCCCGATCGAGACCCGATACGGGCTCATGGTGAAGTTCTGCGTGACAGTTCCCGTGTCGGTGAACGCGACCATGGAGATGAACTTGTCGAAGACGGGAATCTCGTACTGGGCCCCCGCATAGAACCGAAAATTGCCGCCGATGGGCTGGCCGTTGGGTTCCCCGTTGGAATTCACGGTCGGTGTCAGCGACGCTGGTGTCGGTGGGTCCGCGCCGATTTCCATGCCCGAAAGGGGGCTGATCGCGCGAAACTGGAAGCCGCGGAAGGACCGGCCGCCGAGATAGAACTTCTCAGAGACCGGCGCGTTGTCGTTGAAGATGTACCCCGTGCTGATGTTGGTCCGGAGGACGCTCTTGCGGCCGAAGAAGTCTTCGCTGAGGGGGAAGAATGTCGTGTAACTGGCCGTGGCGAGGGGGAACTGGTACGGGCCACCCATCCCACCGAAGTAGGCGATCTCTCCCTCGAAGCGCGACCCCCGCGTTGGCCGCATCGGGTTGTCGAAGTTGGTGCGGGTGAAGGCCAGCGTCACCGAGTTGATGAATGAGGGACCGCGATCAGCGTAGACCTCGATCGGCGTGTTCGACGCGAAGTTCGTGAGCGTCACGTCTTGCAAGGTGACGCGGCCGGCGGCGGACCACATGTCTCCGAAGGCACGCGAGAGTCCGAATGTGCCGGCGATGCGCTCTTCGGTGAAGGCGGTGTACACCCGGTTTCGGTACATGAGGTTGGACCCGAAGCCATAGTCGGTCTCGAGAATGTTGGGCTCGGCGAAACTGACGGAGTAGGTGCTCACGTCGATGCCGGGGGAGATCGCGATCGAGAAGTTCTGCCCGGCGCCTCGGAACGCCCGGCCGCTGATGAACTCGTCGAAGGTCTGCGGTGTGTCGGTGATGTCGAAGTTGTTCTGGTTGAGCGAGATCTGCCCAAAGAATCCTGAATCGCTGCCGATTCCGACGCCGAAGTTCAGGCTGCCTGTGTTGCGCTCCTTCACTTCGACGAGGACGTCGCGCGGCGCACCGGGGTTGGCTGGATCGGGTGCCTGCGGAGTGACTCGGACATCGGAGAAAAGTTGAGTGGCCTCCAGGCGCATCTTGGCCATCTCCATCTCATGGCCGTCGAGCGGCCGCCCCGGCTGGATCCGCAGTTTGCGGCGAATCACATTGTCCTTCGTGATCGCGTTCCCCTGGATCCGCACGATGCCGGCGATCACGGGGACCGACTCGCGCACCGAGACGATCATGTCGACCTCAGGCTCCTCGCCGATGCGGACCCATGTCGGGTCGATCCGGGTCTCGATGTACCCCATCGTCTGATAGGCCTCTTCGACCGCCTTGGTTGATGCTTCGACCTTGTTCTGGGTGAAGGCGTCGCCCGGCCGGATGACCATGAGTCCCAAGACTTGCTCGGCGTGGAGGACCCTTGGCTTCGTGCGCGGCCCACCCTCGACCGACTCCACCGAGATCGATCGCAGTCGGTACTGCCGTCCCTCGCTGACGACGAAGACGACCTTGGCTTCCTTGCCCGACGGCGAGATCTCCACCCGCTTGTCCACGCGCACATCGATGAAGCCGCGATCCTTGTAGAACTTGTCGAGCGACGCGACATCGTCGATGAGCATGTCCTCGTCGAGGTTGCCCATCGAGAAGATGAAGACCCACGGCTTGGTCTTGATCTGTGCACCGAGTTCGTTGGTGGTGAATGCGTTGTTCCCGGAGAAGATGATCTCGCGGATGCGCACGCGCGGCCCTTCCACGATGCGGAAGATCAGGATCCCCGTCTCCACGAGTCGCGTTTCGTCCACCTCGACCTCGACGAGGTAGTTCCCCTTGCTCCGGTAGAGGTTCTTGACCTTTTGGATTGCCCGCTCGAGGAGGAAATCGTCGCGTGGCCCCCCCGGGTAGAGGCCGATCAGCGCTCGCAGTTCTTGGTCGGAGACGACCTTGTTGCCGATCACTTGGATGTCACGAACGATCGCCTGTTCGACGAGCACGTACCGCACTCGCACCGTTCCATCTGCAAGGAGTTCGGCATCGGCGGTGACCGAGTCGAAGTGTCCGAGCCGGTAGAGGGTCGCGACGTCATCCTTGATAGAGGAAGCCTCGAAGGGCTGGCCAACGGCGATGCGAATATTGTTGCGGATCTCCTGCTGCTGGATCCGGCTGAGTCCGACGAGGAGAATCTCCGCGATCGGGCGGTCGGCCAGCGACTCATCGTCGACTTCGAGCCAGGTGGGGGCGACGAGTGCGACGCCGGCGGCGCCTGCGCCAATCGCAACTCCCATGACACAGCACGTCATCGCGAAGAGCCATGCCATCCGCAATCGACGCCCGGCGCACAGATGGCTCGGAGTTTTCGCCATCGCCACGGAAGGCTACCCGTCTCGCTCAAGCCTCGCCCGGCTGAGTCGCGTGCGCTAGGCTCGGGTCATGTCGACCGGACTCCTCCACACTCCCTTTCACGACTTTCATGTTGAACACGGGGCGAAGCTGGTGGACTTCGCGGGGTGGGAGATGCCGCTCCTCTACTCCTCGATCCTCGAGGAGCATCGTCACTGTCGGACACAGGCGGGGTTCTTCGATGTGTCGCACATGGGTCGCCTCCGGTTCAGCGGCCGTCACGCCCGAAAATTCCTCGACCGCGTCTGCACCCGGCAGGTCTTCGGCATGGAGGTGGGCCAGTGCCGTTACGGCCTCATCTGCAATGAGCAGGGGGGATGCCTCGATGACGTGATCATCTACTGCTTCGACGAGGCGGAGTACCTGATGGTCTGCAACGCCTCGAATCGCCTCAAGCTGCTCGCTCACTTCGCCGCGCAGAAGGGCGATCTCGCCTTCAAGCTTGCCGACGAGACGCAGTCGACCGCCATGGTGGCCCTGCAGGGGCCCAAGGCCATGGAGATCATCGGCTCGCTTTCCCGGGAAATCCCGGCCCTGAAGCGGTATCGGTTCGCGCAGAAAAACCTTCTGGTGGTGAAACTGATCGTCAGCCGCACGGGCTACACGGGAGAGGATGGCGTCGAAGTCATTCTCGGCTCGTCCATGGCGAGGGCGGCGATGGGGATGTTCCTGAAGGATGTCAAAGCCGGGACGAGTCCGATCCGCCCCATCGGTCTAGGCGCGCGCGACACACTCCGACTTGAAGCGGGGATGCCGCTGTATGGCCACGAGATGGACGAGGTCACCGATCCGCTCACTGCGGGACTTGCGTTTGGCGTCAAGCTCGACAAGGGGGCTGATGATGACCGTGTGGGCTCGTACATCGGGCAGGACGCGCTCAAGCGCATCGCTGCCGAGGGGCCGAAGCGCAAGCTCGTTGGCCTCGGGCTCGAGGGACGCCGCAGCGCCCGTCAGGGGATGGATGTGTTCTCGGGTGGTGCGGTGGTCGGTCGCGTCACGAGTGGATGTCTTTCACCGACGCTCGATCGACCCATCGCCATGGCGCACGTCGATGCGGCGCACACGACGGTCGGGACATCGCTCGAAGTGGATCTCCGGGGCACGCGCGTCGGCGCGACGATCGAGCCGCTCCCCTTCGTCTCGCGCACTGCGAAGGTCTGAACCGTCAGTTGCCGTTGCTGTTGCGGGGGTCCCGCGCGATGTTCGCGCGCAATGGTCCCGTGACATTCTTGGGCGGAGCCACGCGCGCGGGGGGGCTGGCGATCTGCTTGGGGCGCGGCGCTTGGGGCGATCGATTCAGGAATCCGGTGAGTGCCTGCTCGGAACCGATCTTGCGGCCGAGCCGCTCGAGCGTTTCGACCTCGATCTGCCTGACTCGTTCTCTCGTGAGGCCGACCTTGATGCCGACATCGTTGAGCGTCATCGGTTCTGCCCCGTCAAACCCGAAGCGCAGACGCAAGACCTGTGCATCCCGCGCATCGATCGTGTCGAGGAGCGACATGATGACCTTGAGGATCTCAGACTGTTCCGCCGCAACGGTCGGAGCCTTGCTCTTGGTGTCCTCGAACACATCCGCGAAGCCCGATACATCCCCTTCGCTCCCCTGCGTCTCCACCTGATTGGGGGCGTTGTAGGCGCGGAGCGCCCGGCGGATGATCTGGAGCTTGGCCATCGGCACCTGCATCTCGGAGGCGAGTTCCGCCATCGAGGGTGGATGTCCAAGCTTCTCCTCGAGCATCTTCGACGCTGCCTTGCAGCGACCGATGAGCTCGATCATGTAAGCGGGAATATGGATCGGCTGCGAAGCATTCAGGAGCGTGCGCTTGATTGCCTGCTTGATCCACCACGAGGCGTAGGTCGAGAAGCGGGCTCCCTGCGCGGGGTCGAACCCTTCGACCGCGCGAATGAGTCCGACGTTTCCTTCCTCGATCAGGTCAGGAAGCGAGAGCCCGCGGTTGATGTAGTTCTTCGCGATCGCGATGACGAGGCGCAGGTTCGCCGTGATCATGTGATCCTTGGCCCCCGCGTCGTTGTCGTTGATGATCCGCCACCCCAGGTCCTTTTCCTTCTCAGGCGTCAAGAGATCGACGAGCGACACCTCGCGCACGTACATCTGCAATTCAGATTGAACATCTGACCTAGCCATTCACACCTCGAACACATCGCCAACTCATGGGGAACTTCAGAGTACACAAGCCGAGGCTGTCTACCGACCCAAGTCCTACCATTGTTGGCATGGAAGCCCCCGAAGGAAAGCCCGAGGACGACATTGTTGGGCCCCTCGCGCGGTGGCCGACCAACCCCGGGGAGGGGGTGCGTGTGCGATTTCTTGAAACCATTGGGGGTGGCAGGCGGATTCAGGTGCGACTCGAGCTCGGGATCATCCAAATGGAGTGTCGGGGACGGCCCGATGGAGCGCGCCCTTTGGGAAATGAGACAGAACTTGAGGCGGCGAGGGAGTCTGCCGATCCGTGGAATGCCGAGCGTTGCCAGAGACTCCTCGACGAGGCTGCTCAGTATCAGCAGCGGGCGTTTGCGTATCTCGCGCTCAAGGAGTTCGCTCTCGCGGCACTTGATTGCACCCGCAACATCGAGGCTGCGGAAGCGATTCGCCATCGCGCGGGCGAGGCGGTGAACCAGCAGGGCGTCGAAGAGATGCGATGCGCCAGCGTCCTGCTGCGGACACGCGCCGTGGCCACCGCGGCACTTGCGATGGCCAACCCGGCGGCGGCGCTCAAAGCCATCGACCGAGGGCTCGCCGATCTTGGACCATCGGTGAATTCAGGGCTCGCCGGGTGGAGCCTCGGGAGAGATGCCGCAGCCCTGCGCATGATGCGCGAGACATTGGTGCCACGACTTCCTTCAAGTCAACGGGTGGAACTCGAAGAGCGGCTCGCGGCCGCCCTGCGTCTTGAGAACTACGAACTGGCCGCGATCCTGCGCAACGAGCTCCGACAAATCTGAGCCGCTCTGGCGACTGAGCGGTCAGTTCGGGGGGGCGGGCGTGCCATCAACCGACTCGATGGAGGCCTTGAAGGCTGCACCGCCAAGCGATGGATCGAACGCGCGCAGCCGTGCGATGCGTGCCCGCACCGATTCGGAGATGCGTCCGGTGCGAGTGGCGACTTCAATTTGCGCAGCGTGGGCGAGCCACCAGTTGGGAGAACCCTTGGGAGCGGCGGCCTCGAGGATTCGCGCCTCCTCCATCAACTCGATGGCGACTCTCGTCCGTTCGTCTCCACCCGCGGTCGCGGTCGCGGACTCGCGCAGGGCTCCCATGAGCCCCTCGACGAGGAGTCGTTGGTCGTCGGGCATGCGGTCGTCCGATCCGAGGAGGCGTCGAGCCTCGTCGACCGCCCGCGCGAACTCGCCGCCGAGAAGCGCGGCGCGTGCGCGAAGTCGTTGATCGGTTCGATTGGCAGGACCCGTCGCCGCTCGGGGATGTGTTGTGTCCCAGACGTCGGCCATTGCGAGGGCCCGTGCGGCGAGGGTCCGGCTCGCGACGCCGTCGCCGATGAGGAGTGCCGCTTCCGAGGCGCGCACGCGTCGCGACACAAACGTGTCGAGAGATGGAGCAAGGTCCGCGGGGATGGCGCCGATGTCGGTGGCCAGGTCTGCCCCACTCGTCGTGCGTTGTGCGAGTAGTTCGAGGCGCAGCCGTGCGACAAGTGCGGCGAGCGATGGCGGCCATGCCGCCCACTGTGCGGCGGTCGGCGGGGCTGGAGCTGTCGATGGTTCCGACGAAGGAGTTCCCACCAGCGCGGCAGCGCACTCAACGGCCGACGCGGCGGCGTCGACCGAGGGGCCGCCGTCAAGGCCGACGCGTGCCGCGGCGTCGCGCAATCCGCGGATCTGCGAGGCATGACTCGCGAGCGCAGCTGCGCGCTCCGCTGACGCCGAGCCAGTGGAGTCCGCCACATCGCGCGCCGCGCGCCGACCAGCGAGGGCGGCGAGTTGCGCGGCTGTTCGGGGGCGAGTCGGCAGCTCCGGGTAGTTCGTCAGAGCGAGCGTCAACGTTCGCTCGAACGCCACTTCCCGCTCCCCATCAGTCGTCGCATCGAGCGCGAGCTCTAGGTCGATGGCGCCCTGCATCGCTTGAGGAGCGCTGGGGTCTTGGGGAAGTCGGCGGGCGAACGATGCGAGCGCCTCCGCGGCCTCGGCCCAGTGCGCCCGCGCGAGTTCGACATCCGCGATCGACGCGAGGGCGCAGGCAAGCGCTTCGGGATCGCCATCGGCCTTCGCATGATCCCTGAGCGTGGCGAGTGAGGCTGCGTCGTCGTCCGACGCGAGGCCCCGGAGCCGCGCCAGCGCGATCGAGGCGATCCTGGGGAGAGCTGCTTCAAGATGTGCGTCGCGAAGGACACCTCCGAGTCGTTCGAGGATCGCGCGCCGGAGCGACTCGCGCTCTTGGGGTGACGCTCGGCGAAGCGTGGTGATCCACGGGTTGAGGGTCGTCTCGGTGGCGGGAGACCTTCCAAGGGTGACCCGGAGCCGCACGAACGCGTCGGCGCACAGGATGGAGAGAGCCGTCGGCATTCCCTCCGCTGAGACGAGCGGTGCAAGTGTCGCGAGCGCCTCGGGGCCTCGTCGTTCGGTGACGAGGGCGTCGATGGCGAGGATTCGCCCGAGCGTGAAGGCGACGGCATCTCCCGAGAGGGCAAGTCGCGCAGCCGCGAATCGTCCGCGCTCGGAGTCCGGAGTGACGGCCGCTGCAGCAGCCTCGCCGAGATCTGTCTCGATGCGCAGTCGATGTGGTGCGCGTGCGCGAAGGGTCTCGATCGCGTCGAGCAGTTTTTGCCCGGCCTGCGCGCGCTCAGCGGCTTCGGTCGCATCGATGCCATCGCGCGCGATCGCAAGTCCGAGGGCGCTGGCGATTGCCGCGAGGAGTGGCCTGCGGCCGAGGCGATCGTCCTCGAGCCGCTGCGCGAGGGCCGGGCCGCTGGGCTGCGGCGTCTTGGAGTCGAATCGTTGTGCCTCGGCGAGGGCTTCGTGGATTCGCGCGAGCGGCGCGCGCACGCGGCTTGCGAGCCCGGCGACCGGGGATCCGGCGATGGCTTGTCCTCCACCATCGAGTCCGAAGAAGCCGAGTACCAGGTCATCTTCGGCGGCATCGCCGAGCCAGAGGGGGACTCGCGGGTCGGTCGCGAGCGCCGTGATGAGGGCCGTGCGGGTCTCGCGCAGGCGATCCAAGGCCTGTTGGCGCTGCTCGATCGTGGAGGATGGCGCGCGCACATCCAGACGAGCGCGTGCGATCAATCGGAGCCGCTCTGCTGCGGGGTCGCTCTCGTTCGCTACGGGGCAGACGCGGTCGAGGTCGTCGAGTGCGCGTGCGAGTCCCAAGTCCGCGAGGCCGCGAAGAAACTCATCTTCGCGCGTGAGGATCAGCGTCGGGTCCGCGGGGGGGTCCTGCGCAGCGGTCGGCGAGGACGACCACACACGCGAGCCTGCAGCGCAGATCGCGATGGCAAAGACCGCGCGAGCGACCCTCGTCATCATGGGTGAGACTCGCGGAATCCGATGTTCGCAAACCCTGCCCGGACGGCGGCGTTGAAGGCATCGACGGAGTCCTGCCACTGTGCCGCCCGACTCGGGGCGATCAGCACCTGATGGGTGGACTCATAGAGCCCCTCGTGGTCCTTCGTGCGGCGCAGCCCCTTCAGGACCGCGGAGAGTTCGTCGAACGACGTCGGGTTCGCCCCCACCCCCTCGGCGTGAATCGCGAGCGCGCATCCCGCTTCCGTGCGGGCAGCCACTTCGATCGTGATCGGAGGGTCCCTGAGCGCAAGTGGGTCGGCTGTTGCGCCGCGAGAGGGAAGGTCCATCACGAACACTTCCTCGCTTCGCTCGAAGTGCACCGTGCAGATGAAGAAGACGAGGAGAAGGAAGACCACGTCGATCATCGGCGTGATCGCCAGAGACATGCTGATGGATGTGGCGCGGCGGCTACTCATTGCCGTCGCTCACTCCACCGAGCGCACAGACCCGGACCGTCACCTTCGTCCCGCCGACGAGTTCCGCCGCGCTCCCGATCGCCCGGAGTGCCGGCTCGACCTGCGCATAGGTGAGTGTCCGGTCGGCGCGCACATCGATGCTCAACTTCGGGTCGGCGCGAAGCCGCTGCGCGATGGTCGCAGCGATGGCGGGAATGTCCGCCTCAGCGGTCCCGAATCGCCGCGTGCCGATCGTCACTGCGGGACTTGGAGTCTCCGCGAGGACATTGACCGCGATGCGAGGGGTCGCCGTCGAGGGAGTCATCGCCCCGTCATGCGGAATCGGCAGGGCCACCGGAGGAGCCTGATCGCCACCCATACGCGCGACGAGGATGAAGAAGACGATCAGCAGAAACGACAGGTCGATCATCGGCGTGAGATTCGAGTCGATGCGCGCCGATCCGCGCGTGTGGATCAGGCTCATGTCGCCTCCGAACGCTTCGAGAGTTCTCCCGCGACCCTGAGCGACGTCTCGAGGGCTGTCGCCACTTCCGCGTCAATGCGGTTGCGCACGACCGCGTAGGTGACGAGCGCCGGGATCGCGATCACGAGACCCCAGAAGGTTGTGACGAGCGCGGTGCCGATGCCGCCCGCCAAGAGCGCGGGATCGGCTTGTCCACCGGAAGCCGCGACCGTCTGGAACGCGACGATCATGCCGTAGACGGTGCCGAAGAGGCCGATCATCGGGCTCACCTGCGCGAGCACATTCAGGCTCTCGACTGTCCGGAACCGTCGAGCCGCGCACTCGTTGGCAGCTGCCTCGGCGGCATCAACCGTTCCTCGACGTCCCAACGGGAGCGCGTCGAGCGCAGCCATTGTGATTCGCCCCAGGTCGCGACCGTCGGCGATGCAACTCGCGCGCACCGCCGCGTGGCCATCACGCGACGCACGCGCGAGGAGCGCGGCCGAATCCGATTCAGACGCGATACTCCCTCGGCGGTGGCTGAAGAACGCGCGGGCGATGAGCCCGACGCTGACGATGCTCAGGGCGATGAGCAGCCAGATCATGGCGCTGCCGATCCAGTCGACCTGTGTCGTGCCGTCGGGGAGGGTGCTCGACGAGAAAAAGAAGATCTCGGCGGCGTGGAGCGATTGTTCGAGTGAAGTGTTGGGGGTCATGGGGTGCTCGGGGTGTGACGTGTCGTTCGGATGGCTTCGGCGGCAGCCTTGGCGATGGACTCGGCGCGAGTCGATGCCGCGGAGAGTCCAAAGGCCTTGGCGGCGTCGCGTGCGGTCGAGGCGAGCGCGAGTGCTGCGACGGGATCTTTGTCTGAGAGGAGGCTGATCTCGGCGGCACTGACGAGGGCGATGGGGCTCGCTCGGTGCAGCGGCTGGCCGAATCCGACCTTCAGCAGCTCGATCCGCGCTCGCGCAGTCTCGCCCTTCGCAAGCATCACGAGTGCCGCTTCGAGCCGCGACTGCGTGGCGTCGGCAATGAGCGGCGCCTCGACCGGGTTGCCTAACTCGCTCAGTCGCGCGATGAAGCGGTACGCCCCCGGACCTCCGTGGTCGTGGGCAATCGCCTCGAGCGCGCCGAGCGGTTCGGGATCCATGAGGTGGATGCAGGCGATCTGCACCGGCCTGCGCTGCGTCCTCGTGTCGAGCGGGTTGAGCGCCTCAAGGTCAATCAGCAGCAACTCCCGATCCGCGGCGAGATCGCTCGCTCCGAGCAATCCCGCGCTCACGACAACGATCGAGTCGGGCTTCAAGGCGATCGCTGCCCGCATCGCGGCGCGCGGATCACTCGATCCCGAAGGAGCAATCTCGTCGAGGAGCCACGCCCGCAGGGAGTTCTGCCCATGTTGCCCGAATGTCGCACCTGCGCGGACGAGTTCGCCGGGAGGCGCAGGATAGGCCGCCCCATGCTGGAACACGATCACTGCTGCCCACTGCTCATCACTGAGCCGGCCGATCGACGCCACCACCTCGGCGACCGCAGACGGGTAGCCGCCGATCATCGATCCCGAAGCGTCGACGAGGAACACGACGCGCCGGACCGTCTCCTGTCGCACGCTGGCAATCGAAAGCATGTCCTTGGGCACTGGGAGCGCTCGTCGGGCCCGGGGGAGCATGCGTGCGAGTTCATCGAATCCCGCTGCGGACACAGCGGAGGCAACAGCGTGTGCCGGTGCCACCGGTGGAGTGGCCGTCGTTTGTGCAGCCGACGGCGCTGGTGCCGACGAGCGCGGCGCAGTGGGAGCCGGGGCAGGGGGCTGCGCCGCAAAAGAAAATGTCGCCGCGTCCCTTGGTCCATCGTCTGCGCGAAGGGCGCGCCAGTGTTCCACCCCTGTGGCAGCGAGCCAGAGGAAGAGCCCCGCGATGGTGACATGCACGATCGCGGAGAGTGCCCACGGGATCGCGCGAGAGCCTCTCATCACTTACTTGGCCTTGGAGTCGTCGACGTCGGCGCCAACTCGCCCCTTCGTGCGGGTTCCACCGCCGGCCATCGCGTGGTCAAGCGTCAACCATCCGGCTCCGGCGAGGGCGACCGTGATCGCAAGGGCAAAGAGTGCGGCACTCGCCCAGAGAGTTGCGTGGACGTCTGCCGGGAGGGTCCACCACGAAGTCTCGCGAAGCACCGGGAGACTCGTGAACCAGAGGGCGCCCCCCATCACGATGGCGATGCCCAACGCCGCGAAGCGGGCGAAGAGTCCCAACAAGAGCAGCACGGCGCCGCCGAGCTCGACGAGCGCGATTCCCCACGCGGCAACCGCGGGATAGGGAATTCTCGCGCGCTCGCAGGTCAGCGCGTCGACATACAGCGATCGCGCCTTCAGTCCTTGCGCACTTCTGGCGGCTGGGGGCGCTTCAGCCCCGGCATCACCCACGCCAGTCGACTTGACGCGAGGCCAATCGAGGCCCGCGTCACCGACGCCGAGTTGATTGAGTCGCGCGGTGTCGGCGGCGGAGAACGCAGTCAGCGTGAAGACCTTCTGCCACCCGACAGGAAGGAAGGCCAAGCACAGAAAGACGCGCGCCATGAGAGGAACGAATCCCAAGGCGAAGCGGTCGCTCCATCGCATGCTTATCATCCTACGAAGACGTAGCAGCGGGCGTGGCGAAATGGCAGACGCGCTGGATTTAGGTTCCAGTGGGGCAACCCGTACAGGTTCAAGTCCTGTCGCCCGCATTGATCGCAGCTACCCTCCCGGCGCATGACGAACGCAGCTTCAGGTGAGTGGACTCCGGCATCGTGGAGGTCGAAGCGGGTTCGTCAGCAGCCGCCCTGGCCCGAGCCACAGGCGCTCGCTGGTGCACTTGCGCAGATCGCCGCGTTCCCGCCGCTTGTCACGAGCGGCGAAATCAGCGCGCTGCGCGAACAGCTCGCCGAGGCTGCACGCGGCCAGCGATTCCTCCTTCACGGCGGCGATTGCGCGGAGAGTTTCGACGGATGCCGCCCGGGTTCCATCACGAATCAACTCAAGATTCTCCTGCAAATGAGCCTCGTGCTGACGCACGGGTCAAGGAAGCGCGTGATCCGCGTGGGCAGGTTTGCCGGGCAATACGCAAAGCCCCGGACCGACGAGACCGAGACGCAGAACGGCGTGACGCTCCCGTCCTACAGGGGAGACAACGTGAACCGTCCGGAGTTCTCGTCCGAGGCGCGACGGCCCGATCCGGCGCTGCTTGTCCGCGGGTACGAGCGCTCCGCGCTGACGCTCAACTTCGTCCGCGCCCTCGTCGATGGCGGGTTCGCCGACCTCCACCATCCCGAACAGTGGAACCTGTCGTGGGTCGCGCACTCGCCGCTCGCCGTCGAATACAAGCGGATGGTCGATGCGATCGGACAGGGGCTCCAGTTCATGGAGACGCTCGCTGGAGTCCGTGTGCATCAGATGCAGCGTGTCGACTTCTATACCAGCCACGAGTGCCTGCTCCTCGACCTCGAGGCGGCGCAGACGAGACAGGTGCCGCGAAAGTCGGGGTGGTGGAATCTCTCGACGCATTTTCCGTGGCTCGGCGCGCGCACCTCGCACCTCGAAGAGGCGCATGTCGAGTACCTCTGCGGGATCGAAAATCCGATCGGCATCAAGGTGTCGCCCGCGACGACGCCGGACGATCTCGTTGCGCTCTGCAAGCGGCTTGATCCCGACTCTGTGCCCGGTCGACTGACTCTCATCCACCGGATGGGAGCGCACAGGATCGCGCAGCAGTTGCCCCCACTCATCGATGCGGTCGCGAGAACAGGTCGGCCAGTCCTCTGGGTCTGCGACCCGATGCACGGCAACACCGAGACCGTCACTCCCACAGGTGGGAACAGTTCGGGTCGCCCCATCAAGACACGGAAGTTCGCGCACATTCTCGCGGAACTGGAGCAGGCCTTCGAGATCCACGCGGCGAAAGGGACAGTCCTTGGTGGAGTGCATTTCGAGTTGACTGGCGACAACGTCACGGAGTGCACCGGCGGCGCGCGCGGACTCAGCGATGATGATCTCGCCGGTGCCTATCACTCGGCGGTCGATCCGCGCCTCAACTACGAGCAGGCTCTTGAGATGGCACTCCTCGTCGCGCGACGAATGTGACGGGCGGACCGCTCGAACGAATTGCCTATCCTCTTCCCCCCATGCCCGCGGCGCGAGCCCACATCCGAACGTTGCTGACCGGCCTCGGGCCCGTTTCGGGATTTGGGATCGGGATCAACCCACTGTGGGAGGGGCTCTGCTCGGGCGCGACCGCGATCCGACCCATTACGGCATTCGATGCCTCGGGATTCGAGACGCCGGTGGCGGCGACACTCCTTCCCGAGCACCTCGACATTCGCTCGATCGTTCCCAAGAACTACCGGAAGGCGACGAAGGTGATGGCTCGAGACATCGAACTCGCAGTCGCTGCGGCGCTGTCGGCCGTGCAGGCCGCGGGGCTGACGACGAAGGGAACTGCTGAGGGGACGCCGCCGACAATTCCCCCCGACCGCTTCGGCTGCCACATCGGCGCGGGACTCATTCCCGCCGACTCCGATGAACTGGCCAGCGCGATGCTGACGAGCCGGACTGCCGAAGGCGGATTCGATCCGGGCGAGTGGGGACGCACCGGGATGGCCAACCTGACGC
This sequence comes from Planctomycetaceae bacterium, assembly GCA_947441435.1. GTDB lineage: Bacteria > Planctomycetota > Phycisphaerae > Phycisphaerales > SM1A02 > F1-60-MAGs104. The sequence continues at coordinate 7,101 of CANETX010000017.1, read as the reverse complement.
CGTTGTGGCTGCTCAAGTATCTCCCCAACATGCTCGCCTGCCATGTGACGATCATCCACGATTGCCAGGGGCCTTCGAACACGATCACGTGTGCGGAGGCCTCGGGTGGTCTCTCCATCGGCGAGTCGGTGCGGGTGATCCGCCGAGGCGATGCCGATGCGTGTCTCTCGGGCGGCGCCGAGAGCAAGGTGAACTACATGGGACTGCTCCGACAGACATTCGCCAAGCGGTTGGCGAAGGTGGCTGCGGGATCGAGCGGCGCGGGAGTCGTGCGCCCGTTTGACGCGGCGGCAACCGGCACAATTCTGGGCGAAGGCGGAGGGATGCTGATCATCGAGAGCGCCCGAAGCGTCGAGCGCCGCGGTGCGAAGCCACTTGCTGAGATCGCGGGCTTCGCTGCCTTGCAGTGCCTCTGCACCGACACGGTCGGCGTCGCGCTTGATGGCGCAGGGGAAGACATCGCCGCAGCGATCGAGTGCGCACTCGCGGACGCGAAGGCACGGCCCGACGAGATCGACGCGATTGTTCCACTTGGATCGGGGATTCCGAGCGTCGACGCCGCCGAAGCGGATGCACTTCGGCGAGTGTTTGGTTTGCGCGCCGCGAGCGTGCCGATTGTCACCGTCGCTCCGCAGGTCGGCATCTGCGGCGCTGGAACGAGCGCACTTGCCGCGTGTGTCGGAGCGCAGTGCCTCGTCACGCAGCGACTGCCCGCACGACTCAACGCGAGTGGATCGGCGAACTTCGGTCTTGACGCGGATGCCCGTGCTGCTTGCGATGCCAAGCTGCGCACGGTTCTCGTGACGACCACAGGAATGGGCGGGCAGACATCGGCGATCGTGCTCAGGAGGGTCGCATGACTCCTCACGGCAAGCGCACAGATCAGGAACGCGTCGTCGTCACCGGCATGGGCTGGGTGACCCCGTTGGGCCACGACATCGAGACGGTCTGGAGCGCACTCATGCGCGGAGCGTCTGGGATGGCGCCGATTACGCGCTTCGATGCGCGCACCTTCCCCACATCGTTCGCGGCGGAAGTGAAGAACTTCGACGTCCGCCCGCTTCTCAAGGATCCGAAGGTGCACGCATCTGCGGGCATCAACTCGCAGTTCGCCCTTGGTGCAGCATCGCAGGCGTGGCGGCAAGCTGGGCTTGACGAGCGTCCCGCGCGCAATGCACGAAGAGTCGGCATCTATCTCGGCGCCGGTGAAGGGGTGATCGACACACCGAACTATCTCGCTGCGAATCTTGGGGCATGGGATGCCGCCACAGGCAGGACCAACGGTGTCGAGTGGGCACGGCTCGGTCACTCGCTCATGCGCGCGGCGAGCGAGATCGAACAGGAACCCAACATGCCCCTCGCGCACATCGCGCGCGAGTTCGGCGCGCGGGGTCCCTCCTACAACTGCTTGACTGCCTGCGCGGCAAGCACGCAGGCAATCGGCGAAGCGGTGAGCATCCTGCGCGGCGGCGAAGCTGATGTGATGATCGCGGGCGGCGCGCACACCATGATCCACGTTCTCGGGATCACTGGATTCAATCGGCTGACAGCGCTTTCGACCGCCGCCGAGGATCCCACCAAGGCGAGCCGTCCCTTCGACCTGACGCGCGGCGGATTCGTGATGGGGGAGGGAGCGGGAGTTGTCATTCTTGAGACCCTCTCGCACGCGCGCAGCCGCGGGGCAACACCAGTGGCGGAGATCATCGGCTTTGGATCAAGCGCCGACTCCTACCGGATCACTGACATCGAGCCTGAGGGTCGGGGCGCGGCGGCGGCAATGCTGCAGGCACTCGGACAGGCGGGGATCGACCCGCTGTCGCGGCGGCCTGATGGTCGTCCATGGGTCGACTACATCTCCGCGCACGGGACGGGGACGAAAGAGAACGACTCGATCGAATCGCTGGCGGTGAAGCGGGTCTTCGGTGAGATGGCCAAGGAAGTCCCGATGAGTTCCGTGAAGAGCATGCTGGGCCATCTCATTGCGGCGGCTGGTGCGGTCGAGTTCATCACCTGTGTCCTCGCCATCGAGCGGGGGATGCTCCCGCCGACGATCAACTATTCGACTCCCGATCCCGAATGCGATCTTGATTACGTTCCAAACACGCCGCGCAAGGCGAAGGTCGACACCTGCCTCTCCAATTCGTTCGGTTTCGGTGGACAGAACGACACGGTGTGCGTGACGCGGTTCACGGAATGAGTCGGCAAACTCGCTCGCCGAGGGGGAACATCGCCCGCGCGGCACTCAAGGGGGTGGCGATTGTGGTGGGGTGTGTCGTGGTGCTGGTGATCGGCCTCTTCTTGCTCTCATCGTGGGCGCCGTCATGGTGGCGCGATTCGAGCGCACTCGCCGCGGAACCCGAGAGCGATCGGCGTGCACGCGACCTCGAACAGAACCTTGCCGCGGCGGTCTCCCGAGTCCGTCCGGACGGCGAGGCATGGGCGATCCGCATCCAAGACGCCGACATCAACGCATGGCTCGCGATCAGGCTCCCTGCGTGGACGAGTCACGACCCAACGCTCGCCTGGCCGATTCCCGGAGCATCGGCACAGGTTCGCTTCGAGGCTGGCCACGCCATCGTCGGACTCGCCCTGGAGGGTCGAGTGTGGACGGGAGCCTTCGGACTCTTCGTCGAGCCCGAACGCATCCGCATCGAACCGGGGTCAGGGGCGGTCGGCCGGATGCCGGTCCCGGCAGGGGCGGCGATGGTGGCGAAACTCCTTGAAGGAGAAGGAGCAACCACGCTCTCGCTTCCCCGGGCATACGCGCTTGGCGATGGCCGAACACTCGAACTCCGTCGGATCGACATCGTCGAGGGTGCCATCGAACTTGAGTTCGCGACGCGCCATGCGACGGCCGCTGCCACCTCGGCACCTCGCTAGGATGGCCGTTCGCGCCGCGCGCGTTTCCCCTATGCCACAGATCACCATCAACGGCGTTTCCCTAGCGTTCGAGAAGGGCCAATCGATCATCGACGTCGCGCTCAAGAGCGGCATCGAGATCCCGCACTACTGCTACCACCCGGCGCTCTCCGTGCCGGCGAATTGCCGAATCTGCCTCGCTGAAATCAGCCAGCCCAATCCGAAGTCAGGCAAGCTCGAACTCATCCCCAAGTTGATGCCGACCTGCCACACCGCCGCGGCGGATGGAATGGTCGTGACGACGGAGAGTCCCAAGGCCATCGCCAACCAGAAGGCGGTCATGGAGTTCCTCCTCATCAATCACCCGGTCGACTGCGCCGTGTGCGATCAGGCCGGGGAGTGCACATTGCAGGACTATTCCTACGAGCACGGCCGGAGCGAGTCGCGATTCCAGGAAGACAAGATCAAGAACCCCAAGAAGGATGTCGGCGAGCACATCCTTCTCTATAGCGATCGGTGCATCATGTGCACCCGCTGCGTTCGCTTCACGGAGGAAGTCACGCAGACTGGTGAACTGATGGTCGAAGGGCGCGGCGGCACGGAGATGATCGACATCTTCCCCGGGAGACCCCTCGACAACGAACTCTCCGGCAATGTCGTCGATCTCTGCCCGGTCGGGGCGCTCCTCGACAAGGATTTCCTCTTCAAGCAGCGCGTCTGGTACCTCACCAAGACTCCGTCGATCGACGGCCTCACCGCCAGCGGGGACAACATCTCCGTCGAGCACAAGGACGGGACGATCTACCGGGTGAAGCCACGCGACAATCTCGAGGTCAACCGCTACTGGATCACCGACGAAGTGCGCTACGGCTGGAAGTTCGTCCACTCGGAATCGCGGATCACGATGCCGTCGATCCGGGGGAGAGAGTCCTTCGATCGTGCCCAGCCGGCGGAAGCGTGGCGTGCCGCGCTCGCTCAGGCCGCCGATGTTCTGCGTTCGGGGGCCGCCGCTGGACGCATCGGCCTCCTCGTGAGCCCGATGCTTTCGTGTGAGGACTCGTATCTCCTCGCGCGCGCGGTGCTCGCGTTTGATCCCAACGCCCTTCTTGGCGTTGGCCCCGTCCCGCATGCGGGGACCGATCGCGTGCTCCGTGACGGCTTCACGATTTCTGCGGAGAAGGCGCCGAACGCCCGTGGCGTTCGCCGCGTGCTTGAGGCGATCGCGAAGGGGACTGCTGGCCGCGCGGCGGTTGGCTCGTCGGTTCTCGACGCGGACGCCTTCCTCGGAGCACTCACCTCGCAAGGAGTCGGCACCGTCATCGCAACGGGCAACTACCCGAGCGTGTGGGTCACCGACCCGATGTTCCAGGCGCTCTCCACTCGCCGCCTCGTCCTCATCGACACGCTCGCGACGAGGCTCACACCGGTCGCGGAGGTCGTCCTCCCCTCGGCCACGTGGGTAGAGAAGGATGGCTGCTTCGAGAATCGCACCGGCCGCCTGCAGGCTTTTCACCGCGCGCTCGTTCCCGTCGAGTATTGCCGCAGCGAATGTGACATTGCGCGTGGACTCGCCGCAGCCGCCGATTCGCGCGGGGGACAACTCCCGCACGGAGACGCCACAGCGATCCGTGCCGCAATGGCGAAGCTCCCGGGGCTTGAAGCCTTCGTGGCCGCCATCCATCACCCGCCACAGGGTGATGCGCGCGAGAGCGACATGACGCTCATCACGCTCTGAGGCATGTCCCAGAGAAGGCAATGCCAGTAGCGCGACTCAAGTCCGCCGGGCGCTCTGCGGCCGAAGTGTGGTCGCTCGCGTGGCCCACCGTCATCACCATGCTCAGTTACACGGTGATGCAGTTCGTCGACAGCATCATGGTGGCGCAGCTCGGCCCCTTGGAACTCGCCGCGCAGGGCAACGGCGGCGTGTGGACCTGGACCATCACGGCGTTCCTCATCGGGATCATCTCGCTCGTCAACACCTTCGTGTCGCAGTCGATCGGCGCGGGGGACTCGGCGAACGCGTCGCGCTATGCGTGGGCGGGAATCTGGTTCGGACTCGTCGCGTGGCTCGTCGTCCTCCTTCCCTACGCCTTCCTCGTCCTGCCATGGGCCTTCGGATTGATGGGCCACGAACCTCGGCTCGTCGAACTCGAACTCGCGTACGGACAGTGGCTGATGGTGGGCGGGTGCTTCACGCTCGTCGCGAAGGCGATGAGCAACTTCTTCTTCGCCGTGCAGCGGCCGAAGATCGTCGCCGTCGCGGCGATTGTCGGCAACATCGTCAACCTCGCCCTCAACTACGCGCTCATCTACGGCGAAGCGGGGCTTCCATCGCTCGGATTGCCCGGAGTGCCCGGGATCGAAGCGCGTGGCGTCGAAGGTGCTGCGATCGCCACCGTCATCGGCGTCGCGGTCGAGTGCATCATTCCCGCGGCGGTCTTCTTCGGCCCGGCGATGGCGAGGGCCTATGCCACACGGCGCAACTGGCGGCTCGACGCAGGAGCGGTCAAGGATCTCGTCAAGGTCGGTTGGCCCGCGAGCATTCAGTTCGGCAACGAGATGTTCTGCTGGTCGATCTTCATGACGGTGCTCGTCGGCGTCTTCGGCACAGTCCATCTCGCGGCGGGATGGGCGGTCCTGCGCTACATGCATGTCTCGTTCATGCCAGCGGTTGCGTTCAGCATCGCGACGACGAGTCTCGTGGGACGCTCGATCGGCGCCGGCAACCCCGAGCTCGCGGTCCGCTACACGCGCACCGCGCTGTGGATGTCCATCCTCTATATGGGGGCGTGGGGGGCGCTCATGCTCATCTTCCGCGAACCGATGATTCGGGTCTTCACCGACGCCGCGAACATCGATCCCGCGGTCAGCGACGAAGTCGTCTCCATCGGGGCGAAGATCATGATCGCTGCGGCGATCTTCCAGGCGTTCGATGCCGTCGGCATCGTCTACACAGGAGCGCTGCGCGGCGCCGGTGACACGCTTTGGCCCGGACTCATGACGATCGCGCTCAGCTGGTCGCTCATCGTCGGCGGAGGATGGGCGATGGTCCACTACCAGCCCGACTATCAATCGGTGGGACCGTGGCTCGGCGCGACGGCGTACATCATTCTTCTGGGAGGGGTGATGGCGTGGCGTTTCGAGCGTGGCCCGTGGAAGAGCCGCCCCCTCGTCCGTCACGCAGGTTCCGGCGGACACGGCTGACTTTGGCCTACCCCGGACTCGGCGTATGCTTGCCGACCCATGACTTCGACACTCACTGCCAATCCCGCGGCTGCGAAGCCGCATCTTGACGCCGCTGCCCGCCATGAATCCGAGGGTCGCCGCGACGAGGCGGTCGAGGCCTACCGCGCGGCGCTTGAGGAAGATCGGGCATGCTCGACGCTCTTCGCGTTGGCGCGTCTCGTGGATCGCATGGGCGACGACGACGAGGCCATCGCCCTCTATGAAGAAGTCTGCTATCGGCCAACCCCGCCGGTGAATGCACTCATCAATCTCGCGACGCTCTACGAGGATCTCGGCGAGTCCGCGCGGGCCGAGCGCTGCCTGCGACTCGTGCTCGACAAGTATCCGACCCACCCGCACGCGCGCATGTACCTCAAGGACATCTGCGCGGTGCAGACGCTCTCGTACGACGCGCAGGCGGAGCAGCAGGCCGCGCGCCGCAATGCGATCCTCGATACGCCGATCACCGACTTCGAACTTTCGTCGCGTGCGCGCAATTGCCTCAAGCGAGTCGAGATCCGCACGCTGGGCGATCTCCTCAGGGTCACGGAAGCAGAGTTGATGGCCTTCAAGAACTTCGGCGACGCAAGCATCAACGAGATCAAGGCCATGCTCACCTCGCGCGGTCTGCGGCTCGGACAGGCCCTCGAAGGTGGCTACGAAGAGTCCTACCGCCAGGAGTACCTCGGGCAGTTGCGCCAGTCGGTCGCGCAGGAAGTGCTCGACGAGCCGGTGACAGGGCTCGCGCTGACGATTCGCGCCCGCAAGGCTGTGCAGGTCCTCGAAGTCCGGACGCTAGGCGAACTCGCCTGCCGCACCGAAGCGGAGCTGATGGGCATCAAGAACTTCGGGACCACGAGTCTCGATGAGATCAAGGTCCAACTCCTCACTCGCGGCCTCTCGCTTCGCACGATCGAATGATTCCCAGGGGGCGCCGCCTCGGGGTTTTCGCGGTCGCCACCGCAGTCGGAAGCGCGGCCGCATTCGTGTCGTCGTGCGCACCCGAACCCTTGGAGC
>CANETX010000016.1 GCA_947441435.1 Planctomycetaceae bacterium | reverse complement strand
GCCAGCGCAGTCTCCATCCTTCGGAGTTTCCAGAATCATCGGCACTTTCTGCAGTTCACGGCGGGTCAAGATACCCGCGAAGCAGGAGGATCCACAAACGCCAGCACCGATGTGGGCGTGCCGATCGCGTCGAGAGCCCATCGCCCCCTCGGAATCGTTGAGATGGACAACCCTGAGCGCCGCCAGATCGCACACGTCGTCGAACTCGTCAACGACGGCCCGAGCGCTCTTGGCGCTCGACATGTCGTATCCGGCCGCCACAACATGGCAGGTGTCGAGGCAGATGGCCACACGCTCGGGGGCCCGAACGAGAGCGCGAATCGTCGCCAAGTGACTGAACGCATAGCCCAAGTTGGTCCCGCTTCCCGTCGTCGTCTCGAGGCACGAGAGGACCTTGTACCCCGGAAGGCGCGCATGCAACTCGTCGAGCGCGGACGCGATCCGCTTGAGCCCAGCGAGTTCGTCGGTTGATGGCTGACTCCGCAGCGCGTTCGGCTCAGATGGCTTGCGCGCCGCGCCAAGGTGCGCCCCCGGGTGGAACACGCAGAGCCCAATGCCGAGCGCTTCGCATCGTTCGAGTTCGTCGCGCTGCAGCGCGATCGACTTGCGCCGAGCTTCGGTGTCGGGTGAGGCGAGGTTCACGAGGTACGAGTTGTGACTCACGATGCGGCGCTCGGGATCGCGCCACTTGGTCGCCTTGACGGCCTCGCTCCATCGCGCGACCGCATCGTCGGCCAGCGGAGGCGCCGTCCACTGCCGCTGGTTCCGCGTGAACACCTGCACTGCAGAGAGCCCGAGCGCCATGGCCTCTTCGATCGCGTGATGCATCCCCCCCGCCACCGAAAGGTGGCTGCCGTATCGAGGCTTGTCGTCCACGCTCACACCATTCGCGAACCGGCCTTGCGCGCAGCATCGACGATCCGCTGGGCCGTGCGCACCGCGGCGAACCCCGCCTCCGCGTCGACGAATGGATGGCCGCCTCGACGAATCGTCGCCAGGAAACTCTCCAGTTGAAGGCGGAGCGGCTCCCCCTTGCCCACCGGAAGCGGATCCACCTTCACGAGTTCGAGGTAGTTGAGCCCCGAGAGATCTTCCCCCCGCTTGAACCGCTCGCGGATCTCAGCCAGCTGCTGCGCATTGACTGCCTTGCGAACGACGGTCCCCTTTCGCTCGCCGAAGTCCGCGGAAACGTAGGTGTCCTCGCTGATGATGCGGATCTTGCGTTCGGTCTTCAGGGCGAGCCGGCTCGCCGTGACGTTCGCGGTGCACGACATCCCATCGGCTCCCGGCGGGAAAACGAGCCGCGCATTGCACACATCTTCCGCCTCGCCGAGGACGCTGACCGCATTGGCGTAGATCTCGGTTGGCTCAGCGCCCATCAGCATGATGAGCACATCGAGATCGTGGATCATCATGTCGAGGACGACGCCGACATCCACCGAGCGGAAGGTCATGGGCGACACCCGGTCGACTTCCACAAACCGCGGGCGCAGCCCCTCGATCTCGCGAATCGCCACCATCACGGGATCGAAGCGGACAACGTGGCCGACCTGCAGGATCGCGGTGCCGCGCTCCGACGCCTCGACGATCGCCTTCGCTTCGGCGGCATCGGGGGCGAGCGGCTTTTCGACCAAGCAGTGCACACCGCGCGCGAGAAGGGGTTCGACGATCGCCCGGTGCGTCACGGTTGGGGTCGCGACGATGCATGCATCCACTCCGGCGTCGATCAGTTCGTCCACCGATGTGAAGGCTCCGCACCCATACTGTTCGGCCATCTCCTTGCGCCGCGCCTCGCTGGCATCGACCACGCCTGCGAGGTCTGCGCCGTCAACCTGTGTGCACAGCCGCGCGTGATGGCGTCCCATCCGCCCGACACCGATCACGCCGAAGCGAATGACCGCGGTGCCGCTGCCTGATGTAGAGGCAGGTCCGCTCATCTGCGTGGCTTTCGATAGCGCATCTCGATGTGGTTCCCCGGAGAGTGGTACATCGCCTCAGTCATGTATGTCCGGATCAGCATGATGCCGCGTCCCGAGGGGATCTCGAGGTTCTCGTCGAGCGTCGGATCGGGGACAGCTTCCGGATCGAACCCTTCCCCCTCATCGAGGACATGAAACGTGGCCTCCTCGGGGGAAATCGCCCAACGCACCTCCACCCACTTCGCCGGATCGCGTTGGTTGCCGTGGTGGAAGCCGTTCATGATCGCCTCTTCGAGCGACAGGCGAACGCCAAACCTGGCCTGCTCGCTGAACTCGAACGACGTGAGGATCCCATCGATTCGTCGTTGAAACGCTTCGATCGCCTTGCTCTCTTCTGCAAGCCGAGTGGATCCCTCGTCACGATCGCTCTGGGTGGAGGCCATACTCGCTCCCCGGGGGCCTCAACCGCGCCCGAAACCCTGCAGCGCCTGTTCGGCTGTGTCGAAAAACTGGAAGAGCTTGCTGAGCTTGGTGATCTTGAAGACTTCGAAGATCGAAGGCTTGATGTTCGAGAAGCGCAATTGCCCGCCACGCTTCTTGATGAGGCTGTTGACGGTGACGAGCGTTCCGAGCGCGGCGGACGACAAGTGCTCGACTCCGGCGAAGCAGATCAGGACCCGGGGCGGGCTGGCTGCCTCGATCGCCCGCGTGAGTTCGGAGTTGATCTGTCGGATCGCCGCCTCGTCGAGAATGTCCGAGTCGGTGAAGTCGACGCGCATCACGCCATTGACATCAGCCACTCGGATCCGTGATGGTGCACTCGCCATTGAAGAACTCGCGACGAGCGTACCGGGAACAGGCCGAATCCGTGGGTGAGGGTGAGCGTGAGGGTGAGTGCGAAGGTCAGATCAGAACCGAGATGAGCCTGCGCTGCCGAGCCGATCCTGCAGTCCGGGGAAGAGCAAGTCTTCCGCTTCCTGCTGGATGATGACCTCGGGACGGATCAGAAGCAGCGTGGTCGTCTCCGTCTTGCTGGTGACCGAGTTGGTGAAGAACCGGTTGACGAAGGGAATCTTCGACAGCACGGGAACGCCGACCTCGATCTCGGTCTCGGCCACTTCGCGCCGACCGCCCAAGAGAATCGTTCCCTTGTCGGGAACGGAGACAGCCGTATTGATCTGCGTGACCGCGATCGTCGGCAACTGGATCGTCGCCTGGAAGGATCCCGCGCGACCGAAGGCGTCGCCGCCGCCTGCCGCACCGCTGACCGTCTGCGAGTCGAACTTGATGAGGATGTTCTGCGCAAACTGCACGGTCATCGAGACATAGCGGCGATCCGCGCTCGTGACTGCCTCGATGTCGAGGACAAAGCCGGTCCGCAGGTTCTGGATGATGGGCTGGAAGGCACCGGCAGCGTCACCGGTGACTGCCTGCACGTTGGCGACGTACGACTGGGACTGGCCGAACGAAATCCATGATCGCGAGCCGTTGAACAGCGTCAGCCGCGGGGCCGTCAAGGTCATCGCCCGCTGATCGGCCTGCGTGGCCTGCACCAGCAGATCGACCTGGATGTCGTCGAGGTAGGTGAACCCGACGCTCAAGGCTGGATTGGCGAGCGCCGCCGCTCCGACCGTTCCCTTGATGGATGCGCCGAGCAACTGGATGAGCGGAAGCCCTTCCTGCTGCACGTTCACGGGGGAGACGCCATTGGAGTCGTAGAGGCCGCCGTAACTCTCGCCGTTGCGACGAACACCCACAGGGTTGTAGAAGCCGCCGTTGGTGGGACCGGACTGGCCATAGCTCAGCCCCGCGCCACCCACCGTCGGGGGAGCGATCGCAGTACCGGTCGCTGTCTGATTGCCGTCCGCAGGGTTTCCGAACGAATTGAAGACCACGGGGCTCTTCAACTGCCCGACGCGCGGGTCACTGGTGATCGAGGCCGGACCGGGAGGATTCTGGAAGAAGAAGTCGCGCAGCTGGAAGTTCGGATCCTGATCGACCGCGTAGTCGAACATTCCAGGGTTCGTGTTGAAGTAGAGGTCGAAGTCGATTCCGATCTGCTCGAACCACTCGACGTCGACGCCGATGAGTCGCGACTCGATGTTGATCTGGATCGCCCGCACCGCGCGAAGCTGCGTGAGCAGGTTCATGATGTCGCGGTGCGTGCGCGGGGTCGCCGTGACGATCAGGTTGCCATTGAAGTCGTCGAGTCGGCTCTCGGTGAGGTCGCCCTTGTCCCAGAATGCCTCGGGGACGAGGTACTTGATGAGTTCCTTGAGCGACTGGAGGATCTGCTCGCGTTGATCCTCGATGCCGGCATCGCCGCCGGAGCCGAAGAGCGATCCGCCGCCGCCACCACCGCCGCCGCTGCCGCCACCACCGCCGCCGAATCCGCCGCCGCCACCACCGCCACCGAATCCGCCGCCGCCACCACCGCCGCCGCCGCCCTGGCCACCACCGCCGCCGCCCTGATTGAGCGCGGCATCGATGTTGAAGTTGGGTGCGTTGTCGAAGTAGGGAACGATGAACAGAAGATCACGGACGTCATAGACGATCGTGACTCGGCGCAGCGCGAGCGCTTCGGTCGAAGCGACGAGGATGATCCCGTCCTCCACGGTCCAGTCGCCATGGTTGGCTTGGGCATCGGTCGGGTTTGCGGCATCGCCTGCAGCGGCCTCGAGAGCGAGATCAAGCGCCTTGTCCCCACGAATCTGCGGGAACGTGAGGGAGATCGGCGAACTCTTCGTGATGCCAACGGTGTCGAGCGACTTCCAGTCGATGTAGAAGTCGAGCCCGGTGACTTCCTTCAGGTACGTGAAGACTTGCTCGGCTTCGGTCTCGTTGAAGTCGACGGCGATCCGCTCGCGGAGTTTCGCCATCACACCCTGATCAGCCTCGGTGTCCTTGAAACCGGCCGCGGCCTCGCGACGCGACGAGATCTGCGGCCAATCCTCGGGATAGGCGACGATCGCATCGAGACTGCGTGGCCCAGGTCCGCTCAGGTTCACCTTGGGAGGAATGAACGACGCCTGCGAATCGACCGACATCTCCGAGAAGGCGAACGCTCGCCGACGCTGGAGTTCCGTGTATCGCCGGTACAGGATTCCCGACTCGATCGTGTCCCGCAGTGCGAGCGCCGCCGGGTTGTTCGGATCAATGAAGAGGATTTCCTGGACGACTTCGAGCGCTTCCTTGTACTTGAGCTCTGATTGGAGTTGGCGAACGCGCGCCATGTTCTCGTTGATGGTTTGCTGGCGCTTCTCGAGTTCCTGCCGGTTCTCCGCCGCCGCTGCTGCCGTCTGGTCCTGCGCGCCGACCGCCTTCGCCGTGTCGGCCTCATCGGTCTGCGCCGACTTGATCTTCACGAGATCGGCATCCGCCCGGCCCATTCGCTCGTCGAAATCTGCGGGGGAGAGCAGCCCACGGCTCCGCGCGAGCCCCGCCTTCGCCTGCACCACGACCCGCTCGGCCCCGGCGTAGTCGCCTCGGCTGAAGAGGTTGTCGGCTCGGATGAGCGAGTTGTCGAAGGTGACCTGCGCTTCCTCGCGCTGCACCGCAGAGTCGCCGACGACGGCGTCGATCGAGGATGCCTGATTCATCGATGCCTGCGCGTCGGAGAGACCCTTGGTCGCCTCGTCGTCGCCGGGAAGTTGGGCGAGGATCGCCGCCCACAGGTCCCCCGCCGCTGCCCACTGGCTGCGCGACATCGCCTGCCGAGCCTGAGATCGGAGCATGGGAACAGACGAGTCGGTCGCCGGGGCAGAGGCAGCCGGAGCCTGCGCCGGAGCGGCTTCAGGCGCTGGAGGTGCCGATGCCGGGGGGTCGGTTGGACCGGGTCCACCCTGTGGCATGGCCATCGAGGTCGAGATGACGAGACACGAAGCCGTGACGACGAACAGACTGGTCAGACTGGTCATCCGGAGTGTGGTGTAGGGGCGCATTTTGGACTCGAATGGATGCGAGCGAACGAGCGAACGTGCGTGGCGACCGTGCCGTGACTTGTCTTTCGCCCGCCTGCCTTGGCGGAGGGGGAAGACTAATCGGCACAGAGCGCATCCGCAAGCGAGGGAGGAGTATCATGCCCGGCCATGCCCACTTCCCCCGGCAATTCTGCGCCCGTGCAAATGCCGTGCCGACTCGCGCTCGCCGATGGAACCGTCTTCCACGGGCTCGGATTGGGGGCGATGGGAGGCGGGACAGCCAGCTTGGGTGAGGTCGTGTTCAACACGGCGATGACGGGCTACCAGGAAGCGCTCACCGACCCGAGTTACACCGGCCAGATCCTGACGATGACGGCCACGCAGATCGGCAATTACGGGATCACGGCCGACGACATCGAGAGCGCCGCGCCGACGGTGCGCGGTTTCGTCATCCGTGAACTGAGTCGCGTCTGGTCGAATCAGCGGGCAGTCGAGGGTCTCTCCGATTGGCTCGCGCGCCACGGCGTCCCGGGCATTTCGGGGATCGACACGCGTGCGCTCGTGAGAAGGTTGCGCTCGACCGGGTCGATGAATGGCATTCTCTGCGGCGATTCGGCAATTGCCGATTCCGCGCTCGTCGAACGGGCCCGTGCAGGGGCGACGATGGCGGGCCAGGACTTGGCGAGTCTCGTCAGTCCGAAGATCGCCGCGCGTTGGGACGGCAGCCTCGGCGAGTGGGCGCCGCGCACCGATCTCGGGATGCGGATTGCGACTCGCACGTTGAGGGTCGTCGCCCTCGATTGTGGCGCGAAGCGAAACATCTATCGCAATCTTGAGCAGCGCAACTGCGAGGTCCATGCGGTTCCGCATGACTCGACGGCTGCTGCGATCCGGGCGCTCAAGCCCGATGGGCTTTTCATCTCGAATGGACCCGGAGATCCCGCTGCGGTCGAGGCGACCATCGCGACTTTGAAGGAAATCGCCGGGGAATTCCCCACTTTTGGGATCTGCCTCGGCCACCAACTTCTCGCGCTTGCCTTGGGCGCGAAAACCTACAAGCTCAAGTTCGGCCATCGCGGATCCAATCAGCCCGTCCGCAATCTGCTGTCCGGACGCGTCGAGATCACCAGCCAGAACCACGGCTTCTGCGTCGACGAGACATCGCTGCGCGCCGCCGGCGGCGAGCCGACGCACCTTCATCTCAACGACTCGACGATCGCAGGGTTCCGCCACATCTCGAAGCCGATCTTCAGCGTGCAGTACCACCCGGAGGCGTCGCCCGGCCCGCACGACTCCGATTACCTCTTCGACTGCTTCATCGAGATGATGGAGACTCGGCAGCCGATCTCGGCGGAGTCGATGGGGCTCGCGCAGACGAGGGCCGCGCTCATCGCCAAGGGCGAACTCGTGGCGCGATGACCACGGAGGCGACGGTCGCCGCCGAGTGTGAATACGTCCGCGTGGCTGTCGAGCGGGGGATCGATCGCTATCCCGATGGGCTGGTCTACCGGGTCGACTCGGCGCTCGGCGCGGTCGCGCTTGGATCGCACGTGCAGGTTCCGCTGGGTCGTGGCAACTCCCCCACCGATGGCGTCGTCGTTGTGAGCGGTGGAGGCGAGCTCCTCGATCGCGGGCTCGATCCTCGCAAGGTCAAGGGGGTGCTCACCGTCGACCGATCACAGCGGCCCCTTCCCGAGACTGTGGTGCGGCTCGCCCAGTGGATCGCCGCCTACTACTGCGCCCCCATCGGCGTGACGCTCGCGAGCATCACGCCGAGTGCGGTCCGCAAAGGGATCGGACACACCAAGCAGTTGATGGTCGACCTCGCCGCCGAACCGCCGCCGGGGAAGGTGCATCCCAAGCGTGCGCGGATCCTCGAGGCGATTGCCGCGCTGCCTTCGACGCAGCGTCCCGCAGAGGCCGCGCAGTTGCAGGAACAGTGTGGGCTCGCCACCCGTGCGCCCATCGTTGCGCTCGTGCGCAGCGGGCATCTCGTCGCGACCCATCGCAGCGTCGTGCGCGCGAAGTGGGCTTCGGAAGCGATCCCGGAGGGTCCGACTCCGACACCGACACGCGAGCAGTCGGCGGCGATCGAGTCGATCGGCGCGCGCCTCGATGGAGGCTTCTCACAGCATTTGCTCTTCGGCGTGACTGGATCGGGCAAGACCGAGGTCTACCTGCGCCTCGCGGAACGTGTGCTTAACGCAGGAAAGAGCGTCCTCGTCCTTGTTCCTGAGATTGCACTGACGCCGCAGACCTGCGGGCGGCTCTCCGCGAGATTTCCATCGCTCGCGATGGCGATCCTCCACTCCGGCCTCACGCAAGCGCAGCGCCATGAACAGTGGCTCGTCGCGGGAGAGTCGGCACCCACCATCGTCATCGGTGCGCGCAGCGCGGTCTTCGCTCCCATTCCGGATGGGCGACTCGGACTCGTCATCGTCGATGAGGAGCACGACCACTCATACAAGCAAGATCAGGCGCCTCGTTATCACGGCCGGGACGTGGCCATACGCCGCGCGCAACTCGCGGGTTGTCCGATTGTGCTCGGCAGCGCGACGCCGAGCCTCGAGAGTTGGTGGAACGCCACGGTGCGCGGCGCGTCGACCCTGCACACGCTCACCCAGCGCGCCCCCGGGCTGCGCACGCCGCGCGTCGAAATCGTGGACTTTCGCGTCGAATCGCGCCTGCGCCCCGACCGACGAGTGCATCTCATCGGCCCCACCATGGAGGGAGCGCTGCGCCGCGCGTTCGATGACGGAGGTCAGGCGATCGTCCTCTTGAATCGCCGCGGATATGCGAATTGGATCGCCTGCCCCGACCAAGGATGTGCCTGGATGATGCGCTGCGACCACTGCGAAGCGGGGATGGTGGTCCATCTCGGCACGGAGCTCACTCATGGAATGCGGACGACGCGCTGTCATCACTGCGGAGCGAGCCAGAAGGTGCCCCTTCGCTGCCCGCGCTGCGCGAAGGCGGTGTCGATCTTCGGTCTCGGGACGCAGCGGGTCGAAGAGGAACTGGAACGGCTCTTCCCTGACATCGCGGCGAGTTCCGGGATCGTCCGCGTCGACAGCGACACGATGGGAAGTGCGGCTGACTTCCATGCGGCGCTCGGCGGATTCGGTCGTGGCGAGACGCGACTGCTGCTGGGAACGCAAATGATCGCCAAGGGACTCGACTTCCCCAATGTCCGCGTCGTCGGCGTCATCAGTGCCGACACCGCGCTCAACCTGCCGGACTTCCGGGCCTCCGAGCGGACCTTTCAACTTGTGTCGCAGGTCTCGGGCCGATGCGGCCGAGGGGACAATCCGGGGCGGGCGATCTTGCAGACTTTCCAGCCTGATGCGCCTGCAATCGTCGCAGCCGCGGCGCAGGACTACGCGAATTTCGCGCGTGAAGAGGTCGCGGCACGCACGCGCTACGGACTTCCCCCGGCGACACGTCTCGCGCGCATCGTCGTCCGGCACGCGGTTCGCGAGGAGGCGGAAGCGATCGCGGCAACTCTGCGAGAGTCCCTCGCCGCGCTCGACGCGGCGCGAGATGCCGAAGTGAAGGAGCCAGCCCCCTGCCCGATCGCACGGATCGCTGATCGATGGCGGATCCAGATCGAGGTGATCGCCCCGACCGCCCCCGCTCTCCAGAAACTCATCGCCCAAGGGCGCAACGCGGGGATCATTGTTCCAGGGGAGATTGTCGCGGTCGATGTCGATCCCGTTGCGCTGCTGTGACGCCGGGTCGCAGGCGGGTCGCAGCCATGGTTCGCTACACTTGAACTTCGGCCCGGACTGACGTCCGGGCTCCATGACGACCCCCTGACGGAGCCCATCGTGACCAGTGAAGGCCACGCGAAATCTGAACCGCCCCACGCCGCGCGACAGTCGGTCAACAGTTGGGACGGAGCGTTTCTTGACGCCCAATATGCGCAGTGGCAGCGGGACCCGAATTCGGTCGATCCGCAGTGGCGGCAGTTCTTCGCGGGGTTCGATCTGGGTGCCGCGAGGCCTGCGAGCGCGAAGGCTGCTGGCATCGCCCCGGACATCGCCCCGGGCGTCGGCCCCGGCGCCGCTTCAGCAGGCGAACCGATCTCCTCCGCCCAGCGTCAGGTCGACCTGCTCATTCAGCGCTATCGGGAGTTTGGCCATCTTGCGGCGCAACTTGATCCACTGGGGACGACGCGCCCCTTTCCCGACGCGCTGACTCTGGAGGGCGTCGGCCTCAGTGACGCCCATCTCGGGCAGCCCTTTGATGCGGGGACTCTGCCGATTGCCTCTCCCGCCCCGCTGGGCGAGATCATCGCGCTCCTTGAATCGATCTACTGCTCCGCGACCGGAGTCGAGTACGCGCACATCCCGGACCTTGAGCAGCGGAACTGGATTGAGCACCGCGTCGAACAGGAGCGCGGGCACCCCTCGTTCTCCGCCGATGCGCAGCGGCGGATCCTCGGGAAACTCGTGGCGTCCGATGCGTTCGAGGGGTTCCTCGCGATGCGCTATGTCGGGAAGAAGCGATTCGGCCTCGAAGGGGCGGACACGATCATTCCCATGCTCGATCAGTGCATCGAGGCAGGCGCAGCGCTAGGTGCCAAGGAGTTCTGTTTCGCCTTCGCGCATCGCGGGCGGATCAACCTGCTGACGAATGTGACGGGGAAGCGCTACGAGCAGGTGCTCACCGAGTTCGAGGAGTCGTGGACGGAGAGTTTTGTCCAGGGCGGCGGCGACGTGAAGTACCACCAGGGCTACAGCAGCGAACTCGCCACCGCTTCGGGACAGGTGCGCGTCACCGCGTCCGCCAACGCGTCCCACCTTGAGTTCGTGAATGGGATCGTCCTCGGCCGAACGCGCGCCAAGCAGGATCTCCGCGACGATGCCGAGCGCACCGAGGTCGTGCCGATCCTCGTGCATGGCGACTCGTCGTTCCCCGGCCAAGGATCGGTCGCCGAGTGCTTCAACTTCATGAAGCTCGCTGGATACGACTGCGGCGGCGCGCTCCATGTCATCATCAACAACCAAGTCGGCTTTACCACCAACCCCACCGATGTGTTCGGCGGCTCGTACTGCTCCGACATGGCCAAGGGCTACGGCGTCCCCATCTTCCATGTGAACGGCGACGATCCGGAAGCCTGCGTCTGGGCGATGCGCACGGCGATGGAGTTCCGGCAGGCGTTCCGGCGCGATGCGCTCGTGGAACTCTGGTGCTATCGAAAGCATGGCCACAACGAGACCGATGAGCCCTCATTCACGCAGCCGCTTCTCTACCGGCGGGTGAAGGCTCATGCGCCGGTCGCGGCGACCTACCGCGAGCGGCTGATCGCCGCAGGTGTCGTGACCGCCGACGAGTGCGACGCAATGGTGCGCAACGTCCACGACAAGATGGATGCCGCGCAGACCGCCGTCAAGGCGAAGCCTGCCTTCCCCGGCGTCGCAGCCTTTGCCGGCCGGTGGAAGGGACTCTCGCACGAGTATTCCTCGGCGCGGGTCGAGACGGGAGTGTCGCTCGTCACGCTCACCCGGATCGCGTCGACGCTCGCGGCAATTCCCGAGGACACGACGGCGCACAAGACGATCGCCCGTCTCGTCGATGCCCGTGGCCACTTTGATCCTGAGGCGAAGGTGGACTGGGCGCAGGCCGAACTGCTCGCCTATGGATCGCTGCTCGTCGAGGGTCACACCGTGCGGCTCAGCGGACAAGATGTCGAGCGAGGCACATTCAGCCATCGGCACGCCGTCGTCACCTGTCAGGACACTGGTGCCAAGCACTGCGCGCTCGCGACGCTCGGCCCGATGCAGGTGTGGAACAGCCCGCTCACGGAAAATGCTGTCGTTGCATTCGAGTTGGGCTACTCGATCACCGATCCCTCGGCGCTCGTCATCTGGGAGGCGCAGTTCGGCGATTTCGCCAATGGCGCGCAGGTGATCTTCGATCAGTTCCTCTCGAGCGGCGAGATCAAGTGGAACCGAGCCAACGGTCTCGTCCTCCTCCTGCCCCACGGCTACGAGGGACAGGGACCGGAACACTCGTCGGCGCGGTTGGAGCGTTTCCTCCAACTCGCCGCGCAGGACAACATCGAGGCTGTCGCCCCCTCGACGACCGCGCAGATGTTCCATGTGCTGCGGCGGCAGGTGAATCGGCCATTCCGCAAGCCGCTCGTGGTGCTGACCCCGAAGAGCATGCTGCGACTCCACGATGCGCAGAGCGTCGGCGCCGCGTTCATCCAAGGGTCGTTCCAGCGCGTGATCGATGATCCGCGCGCCAACGAGGTTGGCACCGTCACGCATCTCTATCTGTGCTCGGGCAAGTATTTCCACGAACTTGCGTCGCATCGTGATGCCTCGAGTGCCAAGGGACGCGCGTTCGTGCGCATCGAGCAGCTGGCTCCGTTCCCCGCAGACGAGATCGAGGCGATCCTCAAGAAGTATCGCGGCGCGCAGGTGCACTGGGTCCAGGAAGAGCATCGAAACATGGGGGCCTACCGATTCGTGCAGGCAAACATGCTCGATCGATTCGGCGTCAACCCGCAGTACATCGGACGAGGCGACAGCGCGACTCCCGCGGTCGGATCGACGAAAGCCCATGAGAAGCAGGCTGCGGCGATCCTTGCTGAGGTGTTCGAGGGTGCAGCGACCAAGGGTTCGGTGGCCAAGGCCGCGAAGGCTCCCAAGGATGATGCCGAGGAGAAATGCGAGCCGTCTGAGCCGCTCCAAAGGAAGGCGAAGGTGAAAAATGGTTGAAGTCACGGTCCCGAGTCCTGGAGAGTCGATCACTGAGGTGACGCTGGGCACGTGGCGAAAGCAAGATGGGGAGTGGGTCGAGAAAGACGAACTCCTCAACGAGATCGACTCCGACAAGGCGACTCTGGAACTTCTCTCGCCTGCGGCGGGAGTGCTGCAGGTGAACGCGAAGTCGGGTTCGGAGCAAAAGGTCGGCGCGCTCGTGGCCAAGGTCGACGAGAAGGCGCCGCGGCCTGCAGGCGCTGCGGCATCTGCGACAAAGAAGCCTGCTGCCACTGCGGCCGCGGCAACGAAGACGGCATCGAGGGGGGCGCCGGCGCCAGTACCGCCCTCCACGGCCGACGCAGCGACGGCGCGCGTGTCGGGGGTCGCGAAGAAAGTCGCCGCCGAGCGCGGCATCGATGCCGCGCGCCTCGCGGGGAGCGGACCATCGGGCCGCGTGATGAAGGTCGATGTGGAGGTCGCGGCGGCAAGCAGTGCGGTCGGCGGTGGCGGCGCATTTAGTGCGAGCGCGGCCCCGTCGGGACCTCGCGGGGTTCGCCGGGAAAAACTTACGAAGCTCCGCCTCAAGATCGCCGAACGGCTCGTCTCGGCGCAGCACACGGCGGCGATGCTCACGACCTTCAACGAAGTCGACATGAGCGAAGTGATTCGGCTGCGGGCTGAGCACAAGGCCGAGTTTGAGAAATCGCATGGAGTCGGCCTCGGATTCATGGGATTCTTCATTCGCTCTTGCGTCTCCGCGCTGCAGAAATTTCCTCGGGCGAACGCGTATCTCGTCAACGACGAGATCGAGTTCCACGACTACGTCGATGTGGGGGTGGCCGTCGGGACCGAACGCGGACTTGTCGTGCCGGTGCTTCGAAGTGTCCAAGCGATGGGTCTCGCCGATGCCGAGAAGGCGCTGCGCGACGTGGCGACGCGCGCCCGCGACGGCAAGCTCACCGTCGATGAGATGACCGGCGGGACGTTTACGATCTCCAACGGCGGCGTCTACGGCTCGTTGATGTCGACGCCGATCCTCAATCCGCCGCAGTCGGCCATCCTCGGGATGCACGCCATCAAGAAGCGTCCCGTCGAGGATCCGCACAATCCCGGGCAGATTGCCCTCAAGCCCATGATGTATCTGGCCCTCTCCTACGACCATCGCATCATCGATGGGGCGGAGGCGGTCGGATTCCTCGTCCATGTCAAGGACTGCATCGAGAATCCCGGCCGCTTGCTGCTGGGAGTGTGACGCGCGCTGCGCGAAGGAGGCTCTGTGAACATTGACCCCTCAAGAATTCTGCGGACGGCATCATGCTTCGTGCTCGCTGCGAGCGTGATTGCCGCGGCAGGTTGCGACAGCGGCGACACGACGCCTCCGCCGCAAGCTGCGCGCCCCTCGGCCCCGGCGAATGCGCCGCCCGCATCGACCGGTCCAACGGTGACGGCTGATCTTCCGAAGATCTCCAAGGAACTCGCGGATGCGTTCCTGCTGCGTGCGATCGCGAAGACGGCGATGGCCTCCGGCAAGACCCTCTCGGCCGCCGAATCAACTGGCCTGTGGCAGGCGCAGGCTGACACCGCCAGGATCTGCAATGACATTTCGCAGATGGTCAAGCAGAACCCGAGATGGAAGCGTCAGGTGACCGAGGCTCTTGAGAAGTACACCAAGGCTCAGATCATCAAGGAGCGGAAGGCCGCGAAGGCGCTCGACGCCGCGCGCAAGAAGGGCACTGCGGGCAAGCCCACCGGCACGCCGCCGGAGGACCTCATGAAAGTCGCCCAGAAGCACGGGATGGCCGAGATGCAGGTGCTCGGCATGATGTCCTACACCAAGGCCGAGATGGACGCCGACTGAACCCGCTCCCCTCAGGATTGGTCATCTATTCGAGTTTTTCTCGAATGGACGACCAATTCCAGATTGGGCGCGGCGAGTCTGGGTGAGGATGGTCTGGATCTGGGACGTCACGGCAGCTGACGACTCCTTGAGCGCCATCCACGTCACGTTGAGCACCGTCCATCCCGCTGCCTGGAGATCCATCCGACGCGCACGGTCGTTCTCGAATGCGTCGGTCGCCGAGTGGAATGCCCGCCCATCCACTTCGACGGCTACACGGCAGTCCATCCACGCGAAGTCGAGCCGGGCGGTTCGCAGACGATCCGCTCCTTTGGTGTGACGCGTCGCCGAACCCGCGGCGCGAACGCTCGATCCCCTGGGAACTTGCACCGTGAGATTCGCCTTCCAACCCTGCGCCCCTCCTCGCTTGAGTCCTGCGCGGACAAGGGCCGCACGCAGCAGGCGCTCCGCTGCGGACTCCGTGCCATCCGCTGCGTGTCTCCTCGCGGCCCGCTGGCCAGCCGAGGACTGACGCCCTCGGTGACTCTGGCACCGCGCCGCCACACGCTCCTCGATGAGCGAGCGCTCGATCCAGTTCTGCTGGAGGAGAAAGTCCACGAGCCCTTCTCGCTGGCTCTTCGGCGCGAAAGTGATGCAGTCGAGGAGGGACGTTGTGCTGTCAGCCAACCTGAGCCCGCGGCGGCGCACCACCGTCCCGTCGAACTGGCTCCGCAGCAGGCGCGCTCCGGTGACTCGCAGATGGCTCCGAAGCGGCAAGTACGCCATCGGTTTCGTGACGCCGAATCGCTCGGCCCAGTCGCCAGTTCCGCCGAGGCACTGCATCGCGACGGCCCCGGTGATGATCGCATCGCGTCCAAGCCGCATCGTGAGCGCGTGCGCGATCGCGAACGGATCCTCGGCGACCGTAGGTTGCACCGCGAATTGCCCGAACACGGGCATCAGGATCCCCCGGCGCTGCAGGGTGTTCAGCCGCATCCACGAGAACCCGAGTGCGGTCGCCTGCTTCCGTGAGACGACACCGCCTTGGGATCGCGAGCGCGCGAGAAGTCGCTGGTGTGCCGGGGAATTCGTGGTTGGCGAAGCGCGCTGTCGCACCAAGCCACGCTAGTCGCAGTTTCGACGCGCACCGAAAGCCCACCCAAAACGCTCCCCTTGGATTTGGTCATCCATTCGAGAAAAAGTCGAATGGATGACCAAATCTGGGTTGGGAGGGGGGCGGGGCTCGCGATGCGTCAGCCTGGACGGCGCGCCACAGAGTCTGGCGCGTCGGGACTCGACTCCGCAGCCAAGTCTCCATCCTCGAGATCTGCGGTCAGGTCAAGTGCCGCCGCCACGCGGTCCTTCGCGTCGGGAGGAAGATCGCCGCCGCTGGCGAGGATGGCGTTGCGTCGATTGGCGAGTTGGTCAGGCTTCACGCCGAGATACTGGAGCGACTCGTCGATGACGTCGCGCACCACTGGACCCGCGATCGATCCGCCGAAGTGGCCGTGCTTCCTGTCGGGATCGTCGATCACGCAGATGACGACGATGCGCGGATGGTCGTACGGCGCACCGGCGATGAAGCTCGACACGTAGCGATCCTCGAAGTAGCCCTTCCCTTGCCCCGCGGGCTTGGGAAGTTGCGCCGTGCCTGACTTGCCGAACATCCGGTAGAGGGCGCTCTGCGCCCTGCGACCCGTTCCCTCGGTCATGACGCCCTCCATCGCCGAACGCGTCTCGAGCGCAAGCGAAGAGGCGATCACCGGTGTCAGCGGAGCGGGGATCACCTTGCCATCGGGGCCTGTGAGGAGCGCGATCCGCGGAGTCGGAAGGAGCCCACCATTGCAAAAGGTGCTGAATCCGCGCGCCATCTGCACGGGAGTCACGGCGATCTCGTGGCCCATCGCGACAGATGTCTGCGTGTACTTCGACCAGCCCTCGGGACCGGTGACGAGGCCGGCAGTTTCGCCGGGCAATCCGAGATGGCTCACCGCGCCGAAACCGAATCGATCGACGACGAGGCGGCGCATCTGTTCAAAGGTCATCTTCTCTCCGGCGATCGCCATGCCGGAGTTCAGGCTCTTCACAAGCACGGTCTTCCACGACACGGGACCGTAGTACTTCACATCGCGGATCGCACGACCGAAACTGGTGCGGTGCGGGCCGTTCACCGGTGTGTTGACGCGCGACTCCGGGGTGAAGACCCCGCACTCCGTCGCCGCCGCCCACACAAATGGCTTGAACGTCGACCCTGGCTCATAGGGATCGGTGATGCAGCGATTGCGTCCGAGCGCCGGATCGATGCGCCGACCGGGATCGTCGGTGACCTCGGCCCAACCTGGACGGCGCCGGAGAATGTCCACCATGGCGAGCACTTCGCCGGTAGTGGGATCCATCGCGACGAGCCGACCGCCACCCGCGTTGTACTGCCGCACCGCCTCGTTGAGCCGCCGCTCCGCGATGTCTTGAAGGACGAGATCGATCGAGAGCCGCACATCCTCGCCGTCGTCGGGCGGCACGAACTGGTCATCCTCGATGTGAAGCACGTTGCGGCGGACATCCCGCAGGAATGTCAACGATCCGTCCTTGGCGGCGAGGCGTCCCTCGAATCCAAGTTCCGCCCCCGCGAGTCCCTTGTGCTCGAACCCAACCTTACCGATGACCGCGGCCGCGACCGTCCCCTGTGGATACTCGCGCAAGTGCTTCGACTCAATGCCGATGCCGTCGAGTTTCAGGCTCTTGACCCCGTCGAGTTCGGCGTCGGTGAGGCTCGGGTCGAGCACGACATAACGGTCGTCGCTGCGAGTCCGCAGGATCTGCTCGATCCCTTCGGGGCTGCGCCCAAGTGCGCTTCCGAGTGCCAACGCCGCGTCGTGAAACGGATCGCTCGCGACGATTGCCTGCGGGTCGGTCTTGAGTCCGCGCGCGATCTTCTCTTGTCCCTTGCGATAGAGGGTGACGGGATCGACGAAGAGGCGATAGCCGACGACGCTGGTCGCGAGCACGCGACCGCGCCGATCGAGAATCCGTCCGCGCGCGGCAAGTTCGGCGCTGGTCGAAGTGCGCGATCCCATGGCGGGATCCAGTTTCGACGGAGGCAGGAGTTTCAATTGCGCGACGCGCACGAGCGTCAGCGAGAGCGCCGCGATCGTGACGATGACGACGGCGCGTGTCCAGAGATGGATGCGCCGATCAGGGGTCATCCACCGAACTCCACGCGGACAGCGGCGTCGCCGTCAAGACCGCGCCCCTCGTCGAGCCGATAGGGAATCGCCCGCCATCTCCGGTTCAGTCGTTCGACGGCCATGCGCACCTCCTCGGGACGGGTGCGCCGCGCGATCTCCGCGCGAAGGGTCCACAAGGTGTGTTCCTGCTCAAGCATCCGCCAGTGGGCGCGCGAGATGTCGCGGGCGAGTTCGTACCGCTGCTGCCGCTGCACGAGCACGCCGCAGGCGAGCACGCCGATGCCGAGGACGAGAGCGGCGATCTTCCAGAACACCGGGGCGGCTCAACTATCTGCGGGAATCCGCAGTGGCTTGCCGATCTTGAGGTCGGTCGGGCTCTTGAGTCGATCCTTGTTGGCCTCGAAGAGTTGATTCCACTTCTTCGCCGATCCCATCTCGCGCGAGGCGATGGCGCCGAGCGTGTCGCCCTTCTGGACGATGTACTCGCGCTCGGCGGAAGCGGGACCTGACTGAACGAATTCTGCGGGGAAGACAGCGCCTCCCGGAACCGGCACCATCGGCGCGACGGCGGCGGGAGACGGCGAGGTTACCTCTCCCTTGAGCACGTGGACCGATGGCAGGCGGAGCGTCATCCCCTTGCGAAGCTTCGTTGGATTCGACACGGTGCCCTTGTTGAACTCCGCGAGTTCCTTCCAGAGGTTTCCGTTGCCGTACTTGCTCTGGCAGATCTTGTAGAGCGTCTCGCCATCCTTGAGCGTGTAGAGCTCCGCCGGAACGCCCACATCGGCGGTGGGGTGCGCCACGATCATCTGGCCCGGCAGCACACCGTTCTCGTGTCCGCGCGGCATCACCGGAGCGATTGCCTGCTGCGGGTACTGGATCGCTTGGATCGAGACCGGCTCGGAGGACCGCGACTCGCGGACCGGAGTCCGCGCCGCGAGCGCCGTCGAAACCCGACGCTGGCTCGCGGAGAAGTGGTCAGAAACGAGGATCCCCACGAAGAGCAGGAGCCCGAACCCGAGGACGACTGCCAATTTGTGTTCGCGTGTCATGGTGCAACTTCCGTGTCAAAGATCGAGATGGTGCGAGATGAGCGAGAGTGAACGAAGCCGAGCTGAACGAGCCCTCGGGTTCGCTGCGACCTCCGTGTCGCTGGCGACCTCGGGCTTCCGAGTACGGCGCTGGACGACCTGATCGTCCGCAAGCGCGGCGAACATTCGCTTGACCTGGCGATCCTCCAACGAATGGAAGGAGATCACCGCCACACGCGCCTTCCCGTTGAGCCACCCGCCACCGTGCGATCGGGCCGCCGAAGCGACCGACTTCAAGAGATCTCCGAGCGCCCCAAGTTCGTCGTTGACGGCGATCCTGAGGGCCATGAAGGTCCGCGTGGCTGGGTGCAACCGGGATGCGCGCGCCCGCGAGCCATACGCCTCGCAGACGAGTCGAGCCAAGTGCGCCGTCGTAATGATCGGCTCCCCCGCTCGACTTTGTACAACTTTCCGCGCAATCCGGCGGGCGTAGGGATCTTCGCCGAGATGGAAGATGACATCAGCGAGTTCCGTCTCCGAAAGATCACGGATGAGATCCGTCGCCGACTGCGGTGTGCTTGGGTCCAGCCGCATGTCGAGGGGGCCATCCTGCTGCAGTCCGAACCCACGCTCGGCGACATCAAGTTGGTTGCTCGACACTCCGAGGTCCGCCAGAAACATGTCCGCGACGATCCCGCGTGCGCGACACTCTGACTCGGCAAAGCGGAAGTCCCGGTGGAGTGCAATAACTTCGCACTCCGGCGCTGCAATTTGAACTCGCGACTGCGCGAACGCCAAGTTGTTGCCGTCCCGATCGAACAGTACGACTCGACCGCGCTCCATCCGTCGGGCGACAGCGCAGGCGTGCCCTCCCCTACCAGCCGTCGCGTCAACATAGGTCTCACCCGGACTCGGCTCGAGCGCGGCGAGAACTTCCTCAAGGAGAACAGGCGTGTGGCCCGTGTTGATCTCGGTCACGCCGCGTGGTCCGCAGCCGATTCGCGCGCCGCTTCGGTGGGGTCAAACTCTGCGGTCGCGGAGCGCGAGAGCCCCTCAGGCTGGGCTTCAACGACGGTCGACTCGCGCCACTTCTGCAGGAAGGCAATCTTCACGGCGATCGCGATGACGATCCCGAAGAGCGCGGCGCCGATGGAGTAGACGACAAGCACCCGAGTCGTCGAAAGAAGGACGATCGCGGCAACCGCCACCCCGAGGAGGGTGAACGTGAGGGTCACGCCATACAGGGCAAACACGGCCTTCTTCACAGACCCGAGTGAGCGCTTCAGTTGGTGGTGCAGATGATTCGCGTCGGGGGTGTTCAACGGCACCCGCGCGATCTTGCGACGGAGGATCGCCAGGCTGGTGTCGATAATCGGCAGACCGAACACGATGAACCCGGCGACGACGAGGCTCGGCGCCCCCTGCTCTCCGAAGAGCAGCACCGTCGTCACGCAGAGATAACCGATGAGGAGACTCCCGCAATCACCGAGGAAGATGATCGCGGGATTGAAGTTCCATGGGAGGAACCCCAGCATCGTTCCAAGCAGGGCCAGTGACAGGATGACCCGAACCCCGACGAGGCTGGTCGTCGGGTCTTCGATGGTTGCCGTCGAGGCCAAGAGCAGGCTGATGGCGAGGAATCCACAGGCCATGATCGAGGTCGATCCGGCGAGGAGGCCGTCGAGACCATCGATGAGATTGGTGGCGTTGCATCCGGCGATGATCACGAAGCCGAGGAAGAACGTTCCGATCCAGTAGAAGAGCTCGGCATTGAGAAACACTACTGGGCCGAGGGTGAAGAGGACTTCGTCGGGGGGCCCGAGGAAGGGCTGCATCACTCCGGTGACCGCGCCGATTCCGATGTCCGACACGGCGAGCGCGGCCGCGGCGACGAGTTGGCCGGCGATCTTGAGCCGCGCGTCCCACTTCCAGATGTCATCGGCGAGGCCGGTGAGCGCGATCGCAGTCGCCCCCACCAAGATCGACAGGGGAACAGGGGCGAAGTCTGCGGCATCCCCTTCGATGGCGATGAAGCTCATCAGCATCGCCGCCATGAAACCGATGAAGACGGCAAGGCCACCGAGGTATGCGATCGGCGCGTCGTGATGCTTGCGCAGCTGATCCGGCTGGTCGATGATCCCCGACAAGACGGCGATCTTGCGGACGACCGGGGTCGCGCCCAGGGTGATGAGGAACCCCGTGATGAAGACGGGGGCAAAGATATTCAGCGTGTCAACTGCATCGACGAAGACGCTCTGGGCCTGAGGCGCCAACGGCGCATGCTGCTCGAGGAGCGGAACTGGTAGCTGCGGTGGCATGAATGGCATGAGTCGCATGAATCGCCTGTGTCGCCTATGTCACCCGGCGGCTGCGGCTGCGGTTGGAGGCTTGCTCGGAGCCGCACCATAACTCGCCATCGCTCTGGCGTTTTTCTTGTAGTACCCGCTCGCGGTCTGCTGCGGTCGGTTGAGAACCGCGCCGATGAAGCGGGCGCGTTGCCTCGTGAGTTGCCCGAGGACTCGACTGACGAGCCCACGCTCATCGCGCATCGCCCGCACGACCAGGATGCTCGCATCGAGCGCGTCGGTCAACACCATTGCCTCCGCGGCAAAGGCGGCGGGAGGGGTATCGACGAGCACCAGGTCGTACGCATTGCGCATTTGTCCGATGAGTTCGGCGGTCCTGGGCGTGTCGAAGAGTTCCAGCGTCCGCGGCTCGCCGGCGCCAATGAGGTCGAACCCGCCGCTGCAGTGCTGGACCACGCTGTCCAGCGTGGCACTCCCCGCAAGCAGATCTCCTAGCCCTGCGCCATCTTCTCGTGCGCCGCACGCCTGCGCGAGGTGCGGCCTACGGAAGTTGGCATCGACGACAAGGACGCGCTTGCCGACGGCCGCGCCACTTGCCGCAAGATTCGTGAGCATGGTGGTTGTGCCCGCATCGGGCATCGGCGAGAGGATGCCCACGACCTTGGAATCCTCCTCGGCGAGGGCCTTGCCGACCTGGCTCCAGACCTGCCGGAAGTTTTCGGCGAGCACGGACCTCGGAGCATCGCGAACCACGAACTCGACCTTCTCAGGGCTCGCCTCATCATCAACGAGATCGGGGATCACGCCGAGCAGCTTGCCCTGCGTCATCGGGATGAGATCGCTGGCGAAGCGCACGCGCTGGTCCATCAGTTCCTTCAGGAAGATGAGACCGATTCCGAACGCGATCGTCAGGAACCACACGCCTGGCAGCACGACCTTGGGGTTGGGGAAGGCGATCTCACGCGGGGTGATTGCCTGTTGCGCCTTCTCGACGGGGACGGCATCGATGCGCGACCGCGCCAGCTCGAGGTCTCCGATGGCCTTGTTGATCTCGCCACGCTCTTCCTCGAGCCGCTTCTGCTGATCCTTCTTGGCCTCGAGTTCGGCCACCATCGACGCCAGCCCCTCGATTCGCTTGGACTCCTTCTGAAGGTCACTCGTCTGCTGGGTCAGCAGGTTGTCGTAGCCGAAGGCCGAATCCTGGAGTTTCTTGTACTCCCCGCGCAGGTCGCGCTTGACGATGTCATCGAGCGCCGACTTCTTCTGCGCCGTCGCCGATGCCAGGAGATGTTCGCTGGAGATCACCTCGGGGTGATCTGGCCCGAACCGCTCCCGCTTGGAGTTGAGCGAGATGGTGATGTCATTGATATCGCGGTTGAGCTGGATCATCGAGGGGTCGACTTCCCCCTTCCGGACGTCGTCTTCGGTCGGCTCGATCTTTCCTTCGAGCTTGGCGCTCACCTGCGTCCGCTGGGACTTGACGAGGCTCAGCTCCATCGTCGTCAGGGCGATCCGCCGCTGCAGTTCCTCGAGTCCACGCTGGGTCTGCGCCGCGTTCTCCTCGTACGACGGGATCCCGCTGTCCCTGATGAATGCCGAGATGGTCGCCTTCGACGAGGAGATCTGCTTGTCGAGATCCTCCTGCTTCTTCACGAAGACGCCCTTGGTCTGGTTGAACTTCTTGTCGCTCTCCGCCTTGAGTTCCCCGAGGTACGTGTCCGCCACGGTGTTGAGGATGATCGGCACATCGCCGGGGACGTGCGCGGACCAGTACAGCAGGAAGAACTGCGTGCCTCGGCGGTGCCCCGCGCTGATGTCGTCCTCAAGGTCGTCGACCGCCTCGTCGACCATGAGTTTGCCATCATCGTCCAGGAAGGACTTGTGCCACTCGGTCTTGAGGATGTCGCGGTTGGCGACGGCGCGGGTCAGCACGTCGCGACTGATCATCTGCTGGGCCTCGGTCTGAGCCAGACGCGCGACCGTCTCCTCTTGGGGAGTGACCTCGCCAAAGATCTCCTTGGCGTCGCCGAGTTGGTTGCGAAGGCGCAACACCACCTGGCCGCTGTAGAGCGGATAGGTGAGAAATGAGCCGACCTGAAAGGCTCCGGCAGTGAAGAGCCCGACGACCCCCCAGACGCAAATCCGCTTCCAGTTCTGGCGGAGGATCCGGATCGGATCGATTGCGACGTTCTTGGTCGTCGTGGGGCGAGGGGTGGCGGCGGCGCGCGCCGATGTGGTGGAAGTGGAGGGGGGAGCCATGGGTGGTCGTGGTTCTTTCAGCCGCCGGAATTCCCGGCATCAATGGTGTGTTGAACTGCGTCGATGTCGCGCTGCGCCTCCGACGATGGTCGGAGCAGCTTGCCACGACGCAGCGATTCTTCGGCCTCGCTCGTCCGCCCCGAGGCGACTTGAGCTGCGGCGAGATGTGCGTAGATACCGGCCGAGGGTCGCATGCGCGAGGCGCGCATGAGATGGCTGAGTGCCTCGGGAAGTTGATTCGCCTTCGTGAGCGCGAATCCGAGCGTGTCCATCAGGTCGACATTGGCGGGGTCACGGGCCAGGGCAGCCCTCGCGCGCTCGATTGCCGACGTGGCCTTCGCGGGGTCCAGGGCATCGATGAACGCGAGATTGTTGATCGTCGTCGGGTCTTCTGGATGGATCGCGAGCGCACGAGTGAACGACTCGCTCGCGGCAACGGTGTCGTTGGCGCTGTATTGGATCCCGCCAAGCACGAGGAGGGCGAAGAACCGCTCATCGTCGGTGGTCGCAAGATCCACGGCCTTGCGGCCGTACTCAAGCGCCTTCGTGCTCCCGGCGGGCCCCGACTCCGACCATCGCGTGGCGAGATTTCGGCAGAGCGCGCTGGTCAGTTGATTGCCAGCTGCCAAGAGCGCGAACTTCTCGAACTCGTCGGTCTTGTCCACCGGGTAGAGCGCCCCTGCAGCCGTCCCCCATGCGTCGACTAGCCCTGGGTTCGCTTGCGCGAGCTTGAACATCTCGCGAAGCTGCACGACCCCTTGGTTGCGCTGCACCTCGTTGTCGCCGGAGCCGGCGATCGCCACCGCCCCGGCCATCTGCAGGAACGGCACCGTTGAAGTGACTTGGCCGGCCGCGCGCAGCGAGGCCAAGATCCCCTCAAAGTCTGGCGGTGTCGCGCGAATGCGCATGAGCACTGACTTCGTGAGCAGCGAAATGTCGTGGGACACTCCGAAGAGCTTCTCGTAGGCGGCACCCGCCTCGCGGTACTTCTCCCCCGCGGTGTACGCCTCCGCGAGCGCGTCGATCCACACAGGGTTGTTCGGCTCCAGCACCATGATTGTGTTCACGGCATCAACCGCCCCGTTGAAGTCGCCGGAGGCGATGAAGTAGCCCACCAGTGCCCGGCGCGAATCGATGTTGCGGGGGTTCTGGGCCACATACTTGCGGACCACCTCAAGCGCCGAGGGCATGTCTCCCTCATCCATATAGATGGACGCGCGCAGACGGGTGGCTGGCCAGAAGTTTGCCTGCAGTTCGAACGCCCGCTCGACATCGCTGCGCGCCGAGGCGAGCACGCCGGTGTCGCCCGTCCGCTGGAACCGCCGCTGCTCGGCGCCGGCTCGCACGATGAAGGGAATCGGGCTGCTGGGATCGGCGCGAATGGCCGCATCGATCGCCACGTTGAAGGAGGCGATCGATGTCCGCTCCTGCTCGGGGGTCATCGTCGCGAATGTCAGTTCCGACTCGGCGATCGCGATGTCTGCGGCGAGCAGTCGATCGCTGAAGGACGGCTTGCCTCCTGCAAGCCGTTCGACGTCCGCCGCCGACTTCTTCGCCCCCGCGAAGTCGCGCAGTTCCAACTGCACCGCTGCCAATTGCCGCGCGATATCCAACGTGGGAGCCGCGGCGTACGCCGCCTCTAGGATGCCGCGAGCGAGGATCGGCCGGCGCTGCTCCGTCCAGAACGCCGCGATCGACTGGGCTGCGGCCCGCTTCGAGGGATCCGCCGCAAGCGCCTTCAAGAACGATGCCTCCCCTTCCTGCGGACGCCCATCGTGTGCCTGCAATTCGCCGAGGTCCACCCACGCCTGCCACGCGCGATCGCCCGTGGCTGCCTCCGCCATCTTCGTGAGAACGGCCTGTGCCTCCACTCCGCGACCGGCGCGCTGCATCGACGCCGCATACATGCGACTGCTCGGTCGCCGATCGCCATCCATCTTCATGAGACGATCGAAGATGACCGCTGCCTCCGCCTTCTGGGTCTGGTCCAGAGCATCGATTTCCTGCTCGCGACGCTCGGGAGTCAGCGCCTCCCAATCAGGCTGCGAGTACCGCTGGCTGCCATCGTTGTTGATCAGGAAGTCGCGGGATGCGGGGGTCTCGATCAGGATGCGCATCAGTTGTCGCGCGTTGTCGACATCGCTGGGCCGCAAGGCATAGAGCCGACGCCGCTCGATCATGCTGTCCGACCGGCTGCCAAACTGCCCCTCGATTTCCAGATACACATTGCGCAATTCCGCCGACTCGGGCATCGCCAGCAGCGCGGCCTTCAGCACATCGCGCGCCCCCTCCATGCTGCCGCTGCGTGCGAGCAGGGAGGCATAGAGCTGCACCGATGCAAGATCGTTCGGGCGACGCTCGTACGCGGTCTTGTATGCCTCGCGCGCTCCGACGATGTCTCCGCCACGCTCCCTGGCGATGCCAAGAAGGCGGAAGCCGGGAGCCGAGGCACCGGGTTGCGATTGCGCCAGTTCGAACTGCTCGACGGCCCGCCCCCACTCCTCCTTGTCAAGGGCGATGCGCCCGCGCAGGAGCGCAGGAATGGTGCGGTCAATCGCCGACTTCTCCGCCAGCGCCACGACCTGATCGGCCGCGGCATAGTCCTTGGCCTTGAGCGATTCGTTGAGGAGGCGGTCGAGGACCGATGAGTCGCCCGCGGCAAGTTCAATCGCCTTCACCTTCGCGTCCGCGATGGCGGTCTCCGCGCGCGCCAGCTCGGCATCGATCGTTGCCTTCCGGTCGCCGGTGGCGCCTTCGCCGTTGCGCTTCAGGTTGTCACGCAGATTGAGGAGCGACACGAGAACCTCGGTCGCGCGATCCTGCGGCGTGCGCTCGGTGAGATCAACGAAGGCGATTGCCCGGTCAACCGGCGAGTCCTTCGTGGTCAGGACTTGAAGTTGCTTGAGGACCGGATCTGCGGGATGGTCGGCGATGTACTCCGCGAGCTTCGTCCGCGCCTCGTCCATGCTTCCGACGAACATCAGCCACTGAACGATGGTGCGTTGCAGCCTCGGGTCCTTGGGATAGGTCTCGAGGGCGGTCTGGAGCATCACGGTCGCCTCGGCCACTTTCCCCTCGTGCGCAACGAGTTCAGCGTCCCCGAGGATCTTGATGACCATGTCATTGAGGTTGAG
>CANETX010000015.1 GCA_947441435.1 Planctomycetaceae bacterium | reverse complement strand
TGGTCGCCACGCGAAAAGCCTACTCCCCACCCCCACGGCGCTGCTTCTTCTCGCCTTGGATGCGTTTGCCTTCGAGTCGCCGCTCCTTGGACCCCCGCGTCGGCTTGGTCTTGCGCCGGCGCTTGGGGGGAGTCGCGGCCGCGAGCACGAGTGCGTGCAGCCGTTCGAGGCACTCGTCGCGGTTCTGCCGCTGGCTCCGGTGTTCCTGCGCCACGATGAGGAGGCTCGCACTGGGCGACTCGATCGACGCGGGGTCGTCCGCCGTCGCACCGATGAGATTCGCCTGCGCTATCCGCGCGAGCCGCGCGCGACCCGCCGTGTCGAGCCCGCCAATGTCGTGCAGCGCCACTCGCATCTGCGCCTTCGATTCGACCTTGTTGACATTCTGGCCGCCCGGGCCCCCCGAACGCGCAAATGTGAACTCGAGCGACGCTTCATGCACCCACGCCCTCGGGCCGAGCGCGATCGCATGAGTCGGGCGGTGGGGGGGTAGGCTCACGAAGTGCATTTCACACGCAAATGGGCGCGCGCGCTTGCGGTCGCTTCAGCGCTCGCCCCTGCCTGCGTCGCGTTTGGGCAGGAAGTGACGGAACCGCCAGCGGTCCCGGCTCCGGCCCCCGTCGGCGACTTCCAGATCACAGTCGCCCCAGCCCTCTGGCTCTCGCGCGTGCGCGGCAACACGACCTTCGGCGGCCCCAACTTCACCGTCGACGACGAACTTGGCCTCAACGCCTACGAAGGTTCGATCAACGGCGAAGTGTCCGTTGGATGGGGCGAGTTCTACGAGGCGATGCTCACCGGTTGGTACTTCTCGACCGACGCCTCGCTGGCTGCCACCGCGGCGGGCTCCTTCGGGAACGCCACCATCGCGATCGGTGATCGCCTCTCCAACTCCTTCAGCGCGGCGAGCGTGGGCGGCGAGTTCGATGTCACGCTCTGGCAACCCTTCGCCGACCAAGTCACGCCGTGGAGCGCGAGGATCCCGAGCCTCGCGGCCGCGACCGACGCCGGCGACGACACCCCGAAGGCCGACCTCCGTTTCAAGGCCATCGGCGCGGTGCGCTGGTATGGCGCCTCGCTCACGGTCGATGACCAGACCTCCGCAACGAGCGGCTCGTGGACGCTCAACGCCGTCATGCCGGGAATCGGTGGCGGAATCGAACTTGACCTCGACCTGAAGGGGAGGACCCCATGGGTCGACACGCTTTCGTTCGAGGCCTCAGGAGCAATCGGCTCCAACTTCACGAACGAGCAGTACTTCACTTTCATCCGCGCAGGCATCACCGCGAACTTCACCCCCTCGGTCGGCGTCTCCCTTGGGTATCGACTCGAGGACTTCAAGCTCAACGACAACAGCGCCACCTTCGACGGCGGCGTGCAGGGACTCTTCATTGGAGCCGACATCAAGTTCTAGCCGCCGCCTGCCCCGCGTCACGCTCGCGTCGCTCATCGAGCACGGGCGACAGGCCACTCGTGCCGATGGCGGCGGCCGACTCGCGCGCGCGCGACTCAGGCACGCGGTGCTGACGGTCCTTCCCGACCAACTCATTGGCGGTGCGCTCTCGCGCAAGCACTTCGCGGCTGAGTGCTCCTTCCGCAAGGTCGAAGTGTGGGTGCCCAATTGGCCGGCGAAGTTCGATGGCGTGCGCATCGGCCATCTCAGCGACTTGCATGTCGGTGACCTCATGCCTGCCGCGCGGGCGATCGA
Source organism: Planctomycetaceae bacterium (assembly GCA_947441435.1). Lineage (GTDB taxonomy): Bacteria > Planctomycetota > Phycisphaerae > Phycisphaerales > SM1A02 > F1-60-MAGs104. Next base: position 25,676 of record CANETX010000015.1, on the reverse strand, counting down.
GGCGATCGATCTCCTTGCGCAGTCAAAGCCCGATCTCATTGCGTGCACCGGCGATGTCGTCGATCTTGATGTCGCCGGATCAGAGCCCGTGTTCAAGGCTTTGGGGTCCCTCCGCGCACCGCTGGGGCGCTACTTCGTGCTGGGCAACCACGACATCCTCGACAACGCGCGTCGTGTCCTGCGGCTCGCTCGCTCAAGCGGACTGACGACGCTGCGCTCGGAAGTCGAAGTCGCGCGTGGCGGCCTGCGCATCGCAGGCATCGATTGGTCGCGCACGCTCGAAGGCAACGCCGCCAATGTCCGTCGCGTCGTCAGCGGCGCTGCGGTGCCGCACCTCCTGCTGGCCCACAACCCTAAGGCCTTCAGAGAAGCGGCGAGGCAGCGCGTGCCACTGACGCTCGCAGGCCACACGCATGGCGGACAGTTCGCACTCCTCCCAAAGTTGCGCAAGCAATCACGCGCCGCCGCAAGCCGTGCGCTGCGCGCAGGCCACTACCACGAGGGAGAGTCGCACCTCTTCGTAACCACGGGTGTCGGCGGCTGGTTCCCGCTGCGCGTCAACTGCCCAGCCGAGGTCGTCGTCGTCACCGTGCGGCGGGGGGACACCCCCCGCGATCGACATCGACCATCCTGACACTGCGCACCGCTAGAAAGCCCTCACGCGCTTACGGACAATTCCCCCAACCCGAGAGCAGCAGCGTCATGTCCGCGCCGTCGGTGAACCCGTCCCCGGTGCAGTCGCCGCTTGGCGTGCCCCATGCCGAAAAGATCACGGCAAGGTCAAGTCCGTTCCGGACGCGGTCAAGGTTCAGGTCTCCATCGCAGGGTGCTGCGGGAACCGGCTCGACGATCGCCGCCGAGTGGAGCCCGCCCGCCGAGACCTTCACCCAACCGGTCGCCGGCAGGGCTGGTGGGTTCGCTTGGCCGAAGTGAGGTGTCACTCCCGAATTGACCGTTCCCGCACCCCACGCCGCCAGCGACTCGTTGGACTTGATCACGAGCGTGTGCGAGCCTCCGCCGAGGTAGGACCCGCCCGCCGAGATCGCCGTGCAAACGCCCGCAGTCCCCGGCACGATCGACTGCCCATAGTTGGGGAATGTGTTTGTGTTCGTCATGCCAGCTCCCCAGGCCTGCACGGTTCCGTCGGCCTTGAGACCGACTGAGTGGAAGACTCCGGCGGCGACTGCCGTGCAGTTGCCAAGGAGGGTTGGCACGATCGACTGCCCATACTCGGAGTAGCTACCAGAGTTGGATTGGCCCGCCCCCCACGCCACGACGGGTCCACCGACCTCGGTCAGGCCGCCGCGCTGGATCGCAAGCGAGTGATATCCACCCGCTGCGATGTCGAGGCAGGGACCGAGCGAATCCGGCACGGCGGACTGGCCCAAGTGAGGCCATGGCCCAAAGGGAGTCGCTCCCGCGCCCCACGCGCTGACGCCCGCATCGCGGCCCAGCGCAAGCGTGTGGTAGTGGCCTGCGGCGACCTTGACGCATGGACCGAGATTCCCGGGGACCGCCGACTGGTTGTAGTGAGGCGAGGCGAACTGCCCAACCCGACCAGCCCCCCAGCAGACGACGACGCCGTCAAGGGGATCGCTCGGTCCTCGCATCCTTATCGCCACACTGTGGTAGAGCCCGGCAGCCACACCCGAACATGTCCCGAGGTAGTCACCATCACCGTAGGGCGGATCGGGCAGGATCAAGGGCACCATCGACTGGCCGTAGTTCGGGGACAGATTCGTCATCGTGGTGCCCGCTCCCCAGGCGCGGACCATGCCATCCTGCTGAAGTGCCACGGTATGGAGGTGGCCAGCGGCCACATCTGTGCACGCGAGGAGGCTGCCGGGCGTCGCGGATTGTCCATGGCTGTTGGAGCCGAAGCAGACGACGGGTCCCGCTGGCGGTGGCGGCGGCGGAAGGTCGGCGCAGCGATAGCAGCGGACATCATCGAAGGTCTCGCGGATGGTCCGTGCGTTGTCGGACCAGTACGGGAACTGCGTCTGCCCTGTACCTGTGGGCTGGGCGTTGGGATTGCCCGGCGGGAACAGCACTTCTGGATTCGAGAATCTCGGGATTGCCGTCCCGGGCTGCATCGCCATCAGCGTGCGAGTGGGAGGAGGAAATGTGGTGCCGTCGGGAATGAAGAACCTGTGGGCGAACGAGTATGGGAACAGCGAGCAGGTGTAGACCCCGCCGGCTCCTGGCTCGTGGCAGCAACCAAAGTTGTGGCCCCACTCGTGGATCACGGAGTCCACAGCAGTGATGTCGACCACCGAGAAGCCGCTCGCGCCATTGCACCCCGAGTTCACCGACTTCTGCATCCCATGCGACGCGTCCCCGGGAGGGTTGCTTGCAACCCGAAGCACCACCACGAGATCCGCCGCGAAGGATGTCCTGTACTGATCGATCAAGCCGCCGAAGGGCGTCGAGGGGTCGGAGAACACCGCGAGATCCGCGCTGAACGCAGTCTCCTCACCACACCAGATCGACCCTGTGCCAGCCTCCGGATCCGCGAGCTGATTGCATCCAAAAATCGGATTGGGTGGATCGGGGTCCCAGTTCGGCGCCTGGCAGTTCGAGTCAGGGGTCAGCGCTTGGAGCGAGCGGAGTCGCAGGTGCCGTGTCCGCGCGGGCGTGCTCACCAGGCTGGCGTCGAGAATCATGTTCATCGCGTCGATCGCGTTGGCGCACTCTGCCTTCAGTAAGGGGAGCGCGTCCATGGGGTCCGGGATCGGCGGATTCTGGGCGGCCGCGTACTGCTCGAGACCGCAGCCCGAATAGACCATCAGCACATCGACAGTTTCGGCGTCGATGCACGCTGCGTCGTTGGCACCCGCGATCCCTCCCGCATGCCCGGCAACCCTGTCATGGAGCAGTTCGACGTTCGGATCGACCGTCCCGCCACCAAGGCACGGAAGCGCGAATGCTGCGGCAGTCGACTGGAAGCGCACGGGATCACCGAGGCGACCGTGGGCCGTCAAGCGCCGGCCGTTCGTCCAGAGCGAACCGGCGAAGGCCTCGCTGGTCTCAGTGAAGACCAGTTCCGAGTGACTTCCGCGCGAGTCGGTTCCTTTGGCGACATACGTTCGATTCCCATCGGCCGACACCGTCATCTTGGATGTGGTCCATGTGATGGGGAACGGGGTCGGCAGCGTCTGAAGGCGTGCCGCCCCGTCGAGCGCTGGGCTCGAGTCGTTCGCGTGCGGCGCGTATCCCAGCGCGGCGGCGAAGAGAGTGGCAACGGTGAGGAGAGTGCGGCGGTTCATTGGCATGACCCCCATCCGGAGAGGAGGAACGTGAGATCGAGTCCATCTGTGATTCGGTCTCCATTGCAGTCGGCTGCGGCGGTTCCCCATCCTGATAGGACTGCAGTCAAGTCCGTTCCGTCGCGAACCCCGTCATTGTTGAAGTCACCGATGCAGCCGGTGACATCGGCCGTCGTGGCGATGATCGCGGTGTGGTAGACGCCGCCGGAGATCTCGATCGGGCCCGTGAATGTGGCAGGCACCATCGACTGTCCGTGGTGAGGGTCGGTGCCCGTGTTAGTCGTGCCCGCTCCGAATGCGACCACAGAGTCGTCGCCGGCTCCGCCATCCTCGATGGCGAGCGTGTGGTACCCACCGGCAGCGATGGACCGTGCCGTGCCGAGGTTCGCAGGGATCGTGCACTGGCCAAACCCATTGGATCCCCACGCCCAGACCACGCCGGTTGCGTCGAGCGCCACTGTGTGGTTGCGCCCGGCGGCGATCTGCTCGCATGGCGGCAACCCAGGTGTCGGGGTCGACTGGCCAACGGAGTTCGACCCCCAGCAACTCACTCCGCCGTCGGCCTTCAGCGCCACGGAGTGGAGATAGCCGCCAGCCGCTTGGAGACATGACCCGAGCGTCGCAGGCGGTGTCGATTGCGTGGCCGTGTTGCTGCCCCACGCGATCAGCGTTCCGGTTCCACTGCGCAACGCAAGGGAGTGTTGGTCGCCGGCTGCCACCGATGTGCAGGCGCCGAGGGTTGCAGGCACATCAGTTTGGCCACTTGAGTTCCACCCCCACGCCTGAACCGTTCCACTCGTTGCTGTCCCCGTGATGACGACGACGTGTCCCCGCCCCGCAGCGATGGATCGACAGGCGCCGAGGGCCGGTGGAATAATGAGTTGCCCGTAGGTATTCGAACCCCAGGCTCGCACGAGATGATCTGCCCCGATCGCTACGGTGAACGACTGTCCAGCAGCGACCTGTTCGCAGAATGGGAGCCCCTGAGGCGGCGAGCACTCTCCGGAGCTGTTGTTTCCCCAGCAGACGATCGGCCCCGATGGCGCGGGGGGGTCGGAAGCAGGCGGAAGATTCGAGCACCGGTAGCAGCGGACATCGTCGAAGGTCTCGCGGACGGTGCGTGCGTTGTCGCTCCAATAGGGGAGGAAGTCCTGGGCTTCCCCTGTCGGCTGCCCTTCATAGATGACATCGGGATTCGAGAAGTAGAGGATGTTCGCCCCGGGCGGGTAGGTCATCAGCGTGCCATAGAGCACGAAGTCGTTGCCGACGAATCGGTGGCCATTGTTGTAGGGCCATGGCAACAGTGGGCAATAGTTGCCTTGGTCTCCGGGCGCGTGGCAGCATCCGAAGTTGTGGCCGAGTTCGTGTGCCAAGGTGATGTCGTAGAGGCCGCCGACCCCCACGACGCAGTACCCCAGTGTGCCGTCGCAACCAGTCGTCACCGACTTCCGCCAGGCAATGCCGCCGGCATTTCCTCGGACCCGGAGCATCACCACAAGATCGGCCTTGAAGTAGTTGCGCATCTGGTTGACGGGGCCGCCGACGACGGACTGGACGTTTGAGACGATGCCGAGGTCGTCGCCGAAGTCGACATCGTCGCCGCAGAGGTCATCTGGCTCTTGGGGATCCCAGCAGTCCGCGAAACCACACTCGGCGCTTCCCGAGGGAGGTGCACCAACCACGGTTGGCTGAATGCCGACGATCCGGATGTGCCGAGGCTGCTCGGGAGTTGAGATGAGGCTGTTGTCCATGGCGAGGTTCGTGAGTTCCTCGGCGAGGTCCACGGCTGAGTAGAGGAAGCCCAGTCCACCGGCCTCAAACACCGAGCACTCCGTGTACACGACGAGGACCGTGATCTCGTCTGCGTCGACGCACCCGCCCGCGATTCCCCCCTCTTCCTGCTGTGAATCTGGCGTACCGGCCGTATCAAGGGTCGGTGCCGTGGGACGGTCGAGAACATCGGTCGCCCCCTCCAAGAACACTTCCGGAGGAGGCGGAGGCACTCTCTCGAAGACGAGTGGGTGTCCGACCGTGCTGCGAGCCTTCCAACGGACGGCATGCCCATCGAGGAGTGAGGCAGACATGAATCCGTTGCGCTCGGCGACGACAAGTTCGACTGGACCCCACGCATCGCGTCCGCGGACAGTCATCGACCGGCGGTCAACGCCCCGAGACTCCTTGGTGAGGGTTGTCCACACGATGTCGGTCGGAAAGAGGAACTGGACGCCAACCCACGCAGATTGGGGATCGACGTGACTCAGTGGCGATGCGCCGGGCGTTGATGGAGTGCTTTCGCGAAGATCCCCGTCCGCAAGCGCAGAGCCCACGTTGATCGCTGATGCGGCTGCACAGAGTCCAACCAACCGAGCGCATGGAATCGACCACCCGGAGCCCCGTGAATTGTCCATGTTCCGATGCTGGTCCGGGATGGAGCGACTGCAAGGCGCAACTAAGAAAATCATTCAGACATAGTGCTTGCCGAACCGATTGGCGACAAAATCGCTGAAAGACACATCTTCCATACGGACGAGCCCATTGGGCACAGTCTTCCCCTGCGCAAAAAGATCGACAATGGCGCAGATTCCGGCAGCCGTGGTGATCTGGATGGCGGTCCAGTGGTGGCCACCGATGGTCTGTGATCCGACCCGCTTGGCGTAAACGCGCTCGGTGAGGCGTCCGTCGAGGAGTCCTGATGCGCTCACAAAAATGACCACCTGGTCCTCGGTCGTCGCCGGGATTGCGCGCTCGAGCACCTTCTTGAACTCGTCGCGGTGCTGGGCGAAACGGAGTTCATGGAGGAGGAACCGCATCAACTCGCAGTGGCCGGGGTAGCGAATCGTCTTGTAGTTGAGATTCTGCACGCGACCCTTGAGACTCTCCGCGAGTGTGCCGAGTCCCCCCGAAGTGTTGAACGCCTCGAACTCGACGCCGTCGATCACCAGACGCTCAAGATGCTCGAGCGCGGGCACGCTGACGAACGAGCCGTTGACGACGGCATCGCAGTCGTTGATGTACTCGTTGATGACTCCCTCGGTCGACCATGTGAGGTTGTAGCCCAAGCGATTGGACGGCTGGCTCGGCAAAGCTCCGACGCGCAGCCGCAGGTCCTCGATCTTTGAGAAGGGCTTGGCAAGATCATTGGCCACGATGGTGATGAACCCCGGCGCGAGACCGCACTGGGGGACGAACGCCGTCGATGCTCCCTTCGCCAGCGCGATGACTTCTCGCGTGACGTTCACGTCTTCGGTCAGATCGAAGTAGTGGGCGCCCGCTGCGGCGGCGGCCTTCGCAATCGTCGGGTTGCAGTGGAACGGCGCGCAGGAGATGACGCTCCACGCGCCCTTCACAAACTCGCCGACGGCGGCTGCATTCGCGAGATCGAGAGTCGCGTGCTGCCCTCCGAAGAGCGTCGCGGCGGCGGCAGCGCTCGGCGCATGAGAGTCGCCCACGCGCACCTCGTAGTCGCCGGAAGTCCCCAACAGGAAACACACCATCCGTCCGATTTTTCCGCCTCCGAGGACAACAACCTTCTTCACAGTGGGCTCCTGGCTAGGTGTCTGCGTGGATCTCGCGTGGGTCACGCGGGAATCGTTTCAAGTTCTGTCTGGACCTCTTCCATGAGGCCGCTGACCGTGTCAGGGCCGAAGTCGAAGACGAGTCCCGCGGCGGTGAACAGTTCGGGAAGCGGCAGTGAGCCGCCCAGCGAGAGCGCGCGCTTGTAGTTCGCGAGGGCCTTTGCCGGATCGCGCCTCGCCTGGCGCCACATCTGCAACGCGCCGAGTTGGGCGATCCCGTATTCGACGTAGTAGAAGGGGCTTCCGAACAGATGAAGCTGCCGCTGCCAGAGCGCGGCGAGCGCGTCCTCTTGGCCGGTGTAGTCGATGTCGCCGCCAAAGCGCCGGTGGATCGAGAGCCACTGCGCACTCCGCTCGGCTCGCGAGTGGCCGGGGTTGGTGTAGACCCAGTGCTGGAACGCGTCGATCGAGGCAACCCACGGCAGGAGTGTGGCGAGCCCCTCAAGGAGATCGCGCCGCGCACGGGCGCTCTCTTCCGGCGTGTAGAACTCGTCGAGTTGCGGGAAGGTGAGCAGCTCCATGCTCATCGACGCAACCTCGGCGAATTCGATCGGACTGTCGCGGTACGCGAGCAGGGGGTCGTGCTTGCACAGCAGCGAGTGGAACGCATGGCCCGCCTCGTGCACCATCGTGATGAGATCGCGCTGCAGTCCGGCCGCGTTCATGAAGATGAACGGACTCCTCGACTGCTGCCGCTGGTACTGGTAGCCGCCGGGAGCCTTGCCCTTCCTGGTCTCGAGGTCGAGGCATGTCGCGTTGCGCAGGGAATCGAAGAGCGTTCCGAGTTCGCGGTCGAGGCGATGGAAAGCGCGCGAAGTCCGTTCGACGAGTTGCGCGGTGTCGGTGAAGGGACGCAGTGGCCCGCGTCCACGCAGATCGACCTTGACGTCCCACGGCTTGACTGCGGGAATGGTCAACGCTGCGGCGCGCTCGCGGTGGAGTTCGCGCATCAGGGGGACGCAGGTCCGTTCGATGGCGTCGTGGAACTTGACGCAGTCGGCGGGCTTGTAGTCGAATCGGTGGAGCCGCTCGTGCTGGAAGTCGCGGAAGTTGGCGAACCCTGCGTTCAGCGCCATCCTGTGACGGACTGCCACCAGCTTGTCGAAGATCCCGTCGATCGCCTCGCGGTCGCGCAGCCTGCGCGCGCTCACGACGGACCACGACCCCGCGCGCTCGGTGCGCTCGGTGGACTCGAGGTACTTGGCCATCTGCGGCATCGTTTGCTCGCGTCCGTCAAAGCTGACCATCATCGCTCCGCAGATTCGGCTGTACTCCTGCTCGAGCGTCGTCGCTTCAGTCTGGAGCGGCACGTTCTCCGCGCGGAAGAGCCGCGCCTCTTGCCGAAGCGCGCGCAGGTAGACCTCATACCGTGGCAGCGGCAGGTCACGGACCTCCGGCGCCTCGATGATCTTGCGGTCGAGTGCGGCGCTGGCGACCTTCAACTTCGGTTCGGTCTCCTGGACGAAGGCCAGGAACGCCTGACGCTTCCCCTCATCGTCGGTGTGGCAGGTCATGCCTATATAGAGGTTGGCCTGCGCCTCCATGACTGCGGCGTCGAGGTCGCTGCGGTCGAGGATCAGTGACTCGAGATCCTTGCCCGACGCGATGACCCGCGCAGAGAGTTCCCGGTACAGCGGCTCGAGTTCGGTCCAGTTGGCGGCGTTGAGGGTCGGTGGCAGGTCCATGGGGAGGGAAATCATAGGGGTTTCGCGGGAGGAGTCGGGGTGGTGGTGACGGCCACACCGGGGATCTTGAGTTTGGCCATGCACTGCACGGTGACTGCGCTGGCGTGCAAGGGATCGCTGCAGATCACGAACAAAGTCGATCCGCTGCCGGAGACATGCACGGGAAGGTCGATGAGTTCGCCGATCTCCTCGATGTCGTCGGTGATTGCAGGGGCGATCTGTTGCGCGGCCCACGCGAGATCGTTGAAGGGATCATCGGGACCGATTGTGTCGCGACCAGAAAGTCCGCGGACGCGGGCTTCGTCGAGCGCTGCGCGCGAGCGCCTGTCGAACTCCTTGTAGACCGCTCCCGTCGGGCATGCGACTCCCGGAAAGAGGAGCGTTGCGTGGATGGGGGCGCGTCGGTCGAGCGTCTCGATTGACTCCCCGAGACCGCCGACGATCGCCGAGCCGCCATCGACGAGAAACGGAACATCGGAGCCGAGCGACGAGGCGATCGTCCGAAGTTCGACGGTGGGGACGCGGAGGTCGAAGAGTTCATTCAGACCGCGCAACATCGCGGCGGCATCGCTGGAACCACCGCCGAGTCCACCGCCGACGGGGATGCGCTTTTCGAGCCGGCACTTCACGGGAAGTTCGCGACCGACGTGGCGCTCGAGCGCGGCGTGCGCCCGGTGCACAAGGTCCTTGTCGATGGGCCAGTCGATGTCGCTGCGGTGGAGCGCTTCGCCGTGCCAGACGGTCGCAAAGAGGGAGAAGTGTTCGGCGGGGAGTGTCTCCAGATGCAGCTCATCGAAGAGATCGACCGTGACCATCCAACTCGAGATCGGGTGCATCCCGGAGTCGTTCGGCGGTCCCACCGAGAGGGCGAGGTTCAGTTTCGCCGGGGCTTGGACGAGGAGTTTCCGAGCCATGGGAGAAGGGATCATAGAAAGAGGCGCGTACGCTTCTTGCCATGCAACTTCGCTGCGCGGCGTTCCTCGGCTCGGCACTGATCGCGACTCACGCTGCGTGGGGATGGGGAGGGGAAGGTCACCAGATCGTCGGTGCCATCGCCATGACGCGGCTCACTCCGGAGGCGCGCGCGGCGATCGTTGAACTTCTTGGAGACGAGGATCTGGCGACGGCAGGGCTGTGGGCGGACCAGATTCGTGGCGACCCAACCTACGACTGGGCGAAGCCCTTCCACTATGTGAATCTCCCGCGCACAGCGGAGGCGATCGATCTTGCACGCGATTGTCCGACGGGGGAGTGTGTCGTCGCGGCGATTCCCCGGTTCCTCGCGGAGGCCGCCAATCGGTCGCTGCCGCATGAGAAGCGCAAGGAGGCACTCAAGTTCGCGGTCCACTTCATTGGTGATCTCCATCAGCCGCTGCACGCCGGCTACAAGGACGATCTCGGGGGAAACCGCATCCAGATCGTCGCGTTCGGCGATCAGAAGACGAATCTCCATGCGCTCTGGGACACCGTGCTCATCAACCATCGCACCAGCGGCGACTGGAAGAGGTTGGCGGAAGAACTCGTCGCTGCGGCGCAGCCCGGGCTCGTCGCAGAGTGGCAGTCCAATCTTGATTCGACCGATTGGGCCAACGAGTCTGCAGCGATCACCCGCGCGATCTACCGCGACTTGCCCGCTGACCAGAAGGTGGACGAGGCGTACTACGCGGCGAACATCGAGACGATTCGCCGTCGGCTGACGGCGGGGGGCTATCGCATGGCGGCTGCGCTCAACAAGGCGTTTGCGGCGGCAGCCGTACCCGCGCCGGTTGCCCCAACTGCAAAGCCGTCAGGGCAGCGTGCCCCAGCGGCTGAAGATCGCCGTCAGGTCCCCGCCGCCGATTGATCCATCGCCATCGAGGTCGGCGTAGGGAGGCGTGTTTGTTCCCCAGGCCGAGAGGATGAGCGCCATGTCGAGGCCGCCGATCGCCCCGTCGAGATCGAAGTCGCCGAGTGCGCGCTCGCAGGTGTCGATGCGGCCGTCGACATCGGTGTCCGGCGCCCCCGCCACGATGTCGCAGGAGTCGGGAACGAGGTTCGAGTTGCAGTCGCGGACGGTTCCTTGGGCGACTTCCCACGCGTCAGGAATGTTGTTGTCGTTGCAGTCCGTCTGGCACTCGTCGGGGACGCCGTTGGCATCGACGTCGGTGCTCGTTGCAGCGGCGATGTCGCAGCTGTCGGGAATCTGGTTGGTGTTGCAGTCTTGCGCGATGCCGCTCGCGATGTCTTCGGCATCGGGGATGCTGTTGTTGTTGCAGTCGGTGGGGATCAACTCAAAGGCGTAGGCCGATCCCTGATTCTGCCGAGGTGGTGTGCCGATGTCGTCGCCTGGAGCCCCGACAACCGCGTATCGCCCCCACATCGCGGCCGACTGCCCGAAGGACTTGCCGTTCTGTCCATCTGACGCAGTGAATCGGTGCTTCTCTCCCCACATCGTGCCCACGCGCTCGAAGAGGTACGCGGCACCGAGATCGGTCCACGACGTGGATCCCGACGCGGCGAGTCCGTCGTCATTCGGTGCGGTGACGATTGCCGACGAGCCACTGATGCCGACGCTGGTTCCGAAGCGATCGTTCGCGAGGCCATCAGCGGCGACGATCTTCGCCTGCTGCGTCCAGACTGCGCCGCTCACCACAAACACATATGCCGATCCACGATCGGCAACTGTCGCGAAGTCGTCGTTGGCAGCGCCAGCGAGCACCGAGTCGGCGCTCATCGCGAGCGATCCAGCGAAGGCATCGCCTCCCGCGCCATCGCTGGCAACGAGTTTCGTCTCTTGTGCCCATACTCCCGTCGAAGCACGCTTCCATACATAGGCAGACCCGCGATCGACCGCGCCGCTAATGTCATCGCCGGGACATCCAAGGACAGCGCGCTCTCCGTAGGCAGCAACCGCACTCCCGTAGTACTCGTTCGCCGCGCCGTCCGCGCCGACTGCCCAGAACTTGCCCTCTTGCGTCCATGTCCCGGCGGCAGACTTCTTGAAGATGTAGGCCGACCCTTGATCAGTGAGCGTGCCGAAGTCATCGCTCCACGCGCCGACGACCACGAGGTCTCCGGAGGTCGCGGAGGCGATCACGGTGTTGGTGATTGCTGTCGCCGATCCGAACACGTCGCTCGCGGCGCCGTCGGCCGCCACAAGTTTCGCCGCCTGCGTCCAGACGCCAGCGGTCGTCCGGGTGAACACGTAGGCCGACCCGTGGTCGAACATCGTTCCTGTGTCGTCGCCAGGAGCGCCGACGACGGCGGTGTTGCCGAACACGGAGACGCTTGCGCCGAAGTAGTCATTGGTCGCGCCGTCGGCGGCGACGAGCTTGCCCTCGAAGGCCCACGTGCCGTTCGTGGCCCGCTTGTAGATGTTGACGGAGCCCTTGTTGACGATCGGACCCACGATGTCGTAGGGAATGCCGACAAGGGCGAGGTCTGCGGTGGGGGAGGCAATTCCGGCCACGCTCGTCATCGAGACCGCGTACCCAAAGGTGTCGAGTTGCTCGCCGTCACTGGCGAGGAGCTTCCCCTCTTGCACCGGCGGACCCGCCACCGCGACCGCCGACAGTGCGAATGCAAGAGCGGCAGCAACAGAGGTACTGGGAATCGAAGTGTCAGCCATGGCCATGGATCGCGGGCTTCGGATCTTGGCATAGCGCGAGGGCAAATGCAAGGGAAGACTCGCGTGAATCGGCTAGACCCTTCTACACTGCGGGGTCGGAAATGCTCTGGCAGCCTGAAATCCCAGACCGTTATCACGCGGCGAGCGAGGAAGCGCTTGCTGCGATGATTGCCACGCGCCGACGGGAGCTTGGCGGCCAGCTCCTGATTCTGGGCCATCACTACCAGCAGGACGAGGTCATTCAGCACGCGGACTTCATTGGGGACAGCCTCAAGTTGAGTCAGACGGCGGCGCAGGAGTCGCCTCGGCGCGGGACGAAGTGGATCGTCTTCTGCGGCGTGCACTTCATGGCGGAGACGGCGGATGTCTTGACCGACGAGTCCGTGCGGGTCATCCTGCCTGACCTCGGCGCGGGATGCTCGATGGCGGACATGGCGGCGTACGACGATGCGAAGGTGGCGATCGAGACGATCACGCGCGCGTCGGCGGCTGACGTCTCATCGAAGTGGCGGTTGATCCCGATCACCTATGTCAACTCGAGTGCTGCCATCAAGGCGCTCGTCGGTCAGCACGGCGGAGCGTGTTGCACGAGTTCCAATGCGCGTGAGATCTTCGAGTGGGCGCTTGGAGGGGGGGATGAGCCGCTCGCAGAGGGCGAGCAGGCGAAGATCCTCTTTCTGCCGGACCAGCACCTCGGACGCAACACGGCGCACGCGCGCGGGCTCGTGACAGAGGTTGATGCGGCGGCGACTGGCCAAGCGGCGGAGACACTGTTGTGGGATCCCCGTCGGCCGGGTGGGGGAAACACGGATGGTCAGTTGCGCGACGCGAAGGTCGTCCTGTGGAAGGGGCATTGCAGCGTGCATGGTCTCTTTCGCGAGGAGCATGTTGAGGCGATTCGTGGGCGCGGCGATTCGACGCAGGTTCTCGTTCACCCCGAGTGTGCGCAGGAAGTCGTCGATCGTGCTGATCTCGTCGGCTCGACCGAGTTCATCATCCGGACCATCGAGGCTGCGGCGTCAGGATCGCGCTTCGCGGTGGGTACGGAGGTGCATCTCGTGGCTCGGCTCGCGCGTGCCGCCGCCGAGCGCGGCGTTCATGTGGAGATGCTCTCGGGATGCCAGTGCCTGTGCACGACCATGTACCGGATTGATCAGGCGCACCTCGCGTGGTGTCTGGATGAACTCGCTGCGGGCCACGTCGTGAACGAGATTCGTGTCCATCCGGATGCGCGCAGTTTCGCACGCGTCGCCCTTGAGAGGATGCTCGCACATGTCAGACCACAACCCGTCCTCGTTGACTGAATCGCCGGCGCTACAGCGGAAGCGTCGCTGGCTCCGCTGGATCAGCGCGAGCACAGCCGTGGTCGTGCTTTGCGTGGCAACGATCGTCGCCCTCGCGCCGACGATCCTGTCGGGATCGATTGGGCGTTCGATCGCCATCGCGCTCCTGGAGGACGCCGTTAACGGCCGAGTGGCACTCTTGGAACTGCAACTCTCGTGGAGCGGACCGCAAGTGGTGCGCGGACTTTCGATCACGGGGAGCGAGGGGGACTCGATCGCGGTTGACCTTGAGGCGAAGAACGGCCTCGTTGAATTGGCGACTTGGTCGGCGGCGCCGGACGTGCGGATTTCGGGGACTGTCTTGACCAGGTACCGGCCGGATGGGTCTCTGACGATTGGCGATCTCTTTGGGTCGCCGCGATCGTCGGCGGCATCTTCCGCGCCTGCCGCATCGGCTTCGTCGGGCGCTGCACGGTCCGCGACACCGTCGAAGTCGATTGGGGAGTTGATCGAGGGAGTCAAGGTCGAGATCGCGTCGTTGCGCGTGGTGCTGACTGGCGCCGAGAGCGGCAGTCCGCAGTTCGAGGCGTCGTCGATCGCGGGCAAGTTGGGTGTCGAAGGGGGAAGCGTCGCCGCGAAGTTCGGCGCGAAGACGCGCGTCGATGATCGCGAAGGATCGCTCGAAGTCGACGCGCAGATCGGGAAGTGGCTGGACGCGTCGGGGGCTGTCGATCTTGAACGCTCCAGTGTCGACATCACGCTCACCGCGACCGAGGTCGCCATTCCGTCGGTCGGCGTTCCCGTGGAGGTCGAGCGAATCTCGCTGCAGGTGAAGAGCGCGCGGCTCGCCGAATCGGCGAGACTCGACGCGGAGGTGACGCTGCGGCTTCCGAGCGGCGCTCGCTCGATGTTGACCGCAGGACTCGACGCCGAGAGTCCGATGGACCTCGGCAAGATCGTCGCACGTGGACGAGTGGGGATCGAGCAATTCCCGACGGGAGTCTTGGCGTCATTCGTGGCCGCGCCCATCGATCTGCGACGCGATCTGGGAGAGACGGTCGACGCGACTCTGGTTGTGGACGGCCGCTCGGGCTCTGTGACGCTGAAGTCAGCGCACTGCACGGCGGAGGCCTCTGGGAGCATTGCCGAGGGCGCGAAGCGACTGACCGTCGACTCCTTCGCGTTGAAGGCGACGGTGGATCCTGCGCTCTTGGCCCCCAACGTCGTGGTCGATGCTCCGCTTGCGGTGGAGATCAAGGGTGCGCTCGATGGGGTCGCGCTGGAAGACCGCACCTTGCGCGGCATGATCGGCGAGGCGCGTGGCAAGGTGGAAGTCTCGCTCGCTCCCGCGGCGCTGCGCATGGAAGGGAAGACGGTTGCGCTTGGTGCGACGACGCTCGTTGTCGCTTCTTCTCGCGTGGCAGACAGTGCCACGGTCGCGCTCCATTCAGTGGTCGACGGTTCACCTCTCGCACTTGAAGCGACCACGAGCAGCCCCTTCGAGACGAAGGGGTCGGCGCGAATCGTGGTTGCGCTCGGCGACACCAACGTGGAGACAACTCTCGAACTGACCGAACAGGGGTACTCGTCCTCGCCGATCCACATCGAGTCGCTCGTCGATCCAGCCACGGCCGCGAAGTACGCCGGGGAATATGTGCGGGTCAGCGCTCCCACCCAGGTCGTGGTCGACCTCGCGCCGCTCGCGGGCAGTTGGCAAGAGCTCTCGGAAGGGCGAGGCGTGCCGCGCAAGCTCAGCGGTTCGGTGGCGGTCGCTGACTTGGTGCGTGCGGAGTGGTCGCTCGACATGCTCGACACGCTCGACATGGGTGAGGGGAATTCGGGCGATCTCGCGGCCAAGGCCGACGTCGCGATCACGGACGCGAGTGCGCTCGCCGCGATGCTCGTTACGCGCGCAGCCGATGCATACCTGACCGGTCCCGGATCCATCAACGCATCCTTCGCGCGGCGCGGAATGGTCGATTCGTTCGAGTGTGATGCCAAGTTGCCGCGCGTGAGCGCGAGCGTGCGCGGGCGCGCCATCCGTCCTCCTGCAGGCGGCACGACGACCGATGTCGTTATCGAGCTCGCTCAGTCGAGCGGATCCTTCGATCTTCCATCAATCGACCCGTCACTCCCCGTGCGAGACGCGAAGGGGGCATTCTCCGTCGAGAGTGCGCGGTGGAATGGTGCGCTCGGAGAGACGGCCCTCGTCGGTCGCCTAGAACTGGAACGCGCAACTGCCGACCTCGGCGCTCGCGGCACGGCTGCGCTGACGCACATGCGCGTGTCCATCGACACGAAGCGCCTTCAAGATGGCCTCAAGGCATCGGTCGATGGCACCATCGCCATGGCGGGCGCGCCGGCGACCCCGATGTCGGTGACCGCAGCACTGGAAGGGGACTTCCGCGGACCGCTCGGGGAGAGTGAGGTTCCGCTGTCCATCAAGTCTGGGCGCGTCTCCTTCAAGGGAAGCGGCGACGAACTTCTCGCGCTTGCGGGCACTCAGGATGCCGGCCCCGGCACGACACCCCTTCGCCTCGGCGCACTCGAGTTCGTGTGCACGACGCGCGGCTTCACGATGCCGCAGGTCGCTGGGGGAACGCCATCGGCCGACCTGGCCATCGAGTTCGCTCCATTCACTGCTGAGTTGCCCGGGCGGCCGAAACTTGCGTTCGGCAAGACCACAGTCAGCCTCAAGTCACCCGCGCTCGATCGTGAACTCCGTGTCACGCTGGACGGACAACTGGGGATCGGCAGCGCGGCACCGGCACCGATCGCGCTGTCGGTCGAGGCAGTCGGCGATCTCAGTCCACTCTTAGGTGCGACCGATGCAGATCTCGTCGTGAACCAAGGCTCGGTGACGCTCAAGACCCCGGGAGAACTCGCGCTGGCCGCGATCGATTTCGCTCGATCGAACAAGGATGCGTCGGCGGCGCTCGAACGGCTCGGCGCGATTGACGCGCGCCTTCAGGTGAGCGCGCTCAAAGTCCCCAAGGCCGGGCTCGCCGCCGCCTCCATCGATGCAACGCTTGGGGTCATGGCTCTTGCCGTGAAGGTGAAGGACCAGCCGCTGATCGACCTCGGCGCGACGGGAGTGACGATCAAGTCGCCTGCATTGGGTCGGTCAATCGATGCCACACTCGCGACAGGAAGCCCCAAGGCAGGGTCGATCGAGATCACGGCGCACGGCGAAGGCCAGGTCAATGCGACGGGGGCGTTCGCGGCGGCGGCAGGCGCATGGACGGCAACGGCGCGCGCGTCGCGCGTGCAGACCGCGCTCGTCGACTCAGTACTCGGCGAAGGCGGCCGACTTGCGGAAGCGTTGGGACCGACGCTGGACCTATCTCTTCATGCGACGCCAGCGCAACTCCCGGGGGGAACCGCAGGCACGCATGTCGCCGCGACTCTCAAGACATCGACGCTCGACCTCTCGATCCCGCGCGCAGTCATCGGAAGTGGGGCGCTGTCGATCTCAGCCGACGCACCGCTCGCGCTGACATTCACCATCAATGACGCGCTCAAGGGACGCCTCCTTGAGCCGATCAACCCAGTCCTTGCGGACATTCGCAGCGCACCGCCGATCAAGGTGCAAGTGACGCGACTCTCGTATCCGCTCGATGGCAACCTCTCGAAGTTGGACGCCGACGCACGCATCGAAGTGGGGGATGTGCAGGTCGTCCGGTCGAATCAGGTGCTCGGCGTCCTTGCGCTGGCGCAGGAGTCGAAGGAGACGACGATTCCTGCGCGCATCGATCCGCTGGCCATCATGGTGCGGCACGGGCGTCTCACCTACAGCGACTTCGTCGTCAAGGCGGGGAAGTTCGGTGACCTCTGGCAGCACGTCTTGAAACTCTCCGGAGACATTGACCTCACCAAGACTCCCCCCTATGCGAACGCCATCACCTGTCGATATCCGCTCTCGTCGCTGGGCCGGACGATGGGCGCGGCGTCGGGACCATTTTCGACGACGGCACAGGCGCTCAGCGCGCAGATCAGGAATCTCCCCATCGATCCCGGTGATCTCGTGCAGGTGGACGTGACCCTCTCGGGTCCTCTCGGCGAGGTCGACGGTCAGGCCTCCGCGCTCGAGAGCCAAGTCAAACTCACCTTCGATCCCTCAGCCATCGATGCGAAGCAAGTTGAGAAGGGGATCAAGGACCTTGGGAAGACGGTCAACGATTTCAAGAAGCTCTTCGGCGGCTAGCCGCGGCAAGCCGGCGTCACATCGGCTTTTCCGCGATGGTCTGGTCGTAGACCTCGAGGAGTTTCGCCTTGTCGAAGATCATCTCCGCGCGCGTCAGCCCAGTGAGTTCGTAGTGCGGCGTGAGTTCGATCGCATCGACCGGGCACGCCTCTTCGCACATCCCGCAGTAGATGCAGCGCAGTTCATCGATGTCGAACTGCTTGGGGTACTTCTCGCGGTCTTCCCAGGGGCTCTCTTCCGCGACGATGTGGATGCAGTTCGCCGGACACGCTGTCGCGCACATGAAGCACGCGACGCAGCGGACTCGGCCATCTTCGTCCTTGTTGAGCCGGTGGACGCCGCGGAAGGTCGGCCGGAATTGCCCGCCGTCCTCGACGGGGCGGTCATCGCGCTTCTGTTCGGGGTACTGCACGACCCACAGCGTGTCCTTGTTCGATCCGTTGCGCCCGAAGTTCTGGGCGAGATGGCGCATCGTCGTGCCGAGTCCCTTCACGATGCTCGGAACGAAGAGCGTCTCCGCAAGGGTGAGCGGCTTGTGGGTCACATCGACCACTTCATCGTCGCGGATGGCCATAGGTCAAGGAGGATAGCGCGGGGGACGATGTGGCATCCCACTAGGATGGCTTCGTGAGCGCACCACAGCCTGTTCCGCCGCTGACCCCGCAGGAACGCGAGCGCGCGGAAGTTCGCGTCGGTTGGCGCATGATGGGGCTCGCATGGGAGTTCGTCACGCAGATGATCGCGGGGGCGCTGCTGGGATGGGGGATCGGCACATGGCTTGGCAACGAGTCCCTCGGATCCCTGATCGGGACGGGCGTCGGCCTGATCGTCGCGACCTATTCGCTGATTCGCGGCGGAATGAAACTGAACCGCGAACTCGATCGCATCGCGAGCGCGTCGCGCGGTGGGACGAAGCCATGACCGCGGAGGGCACCCCAAAGTCCCCCGTGACGTTCGGCCCTCCCGTCGCGCTTCCATGGATTCGAGTTGCAGCGGCGACGAGCGGAACCGCGCTGGCGGTGGCGCTCGTGTGGATCTTCGTCGCGCCGCTCTGGGGATGGGCCGGATGGCCGATCGCGGTGCGTGCCCTGATCGCCGTCGTGCCGATTGGGCTCCTCGGATGGCTCCTGTCTTTCCCGTGGAAACCAAGGCCGATCATCGATTGGACGACGGCGTGGCTCGTGGGGACGGTGGTGCGACTGCTGCTCACTCCCGCCGCAGCAGCGGCTGTATACTTCTCCGCCCCATGCGAGGCCACGCAACTCGTGGCCGCCGTCGGGGGGTGCTACTTCGCCTCGCTGTTGGCGGAGGTCGGCACGGTTGCTTCCGCACTCCGAGACCGCGACGCGGCCCCGGCGTGAGGGGCGGCGACCGACGAATCTGCCTCTGTCCTCGGGTCGCGGTCGGCGCCCTCGGATGATCGAACCACCGACCAGAGGCTTGAGCGAATGTCCGTGCATCTCATGACCACGATCCTGGCGAGCGACGACCCGATCCAGCACATCGTCGACAAGTCGATCTTCGACAGCCCGCTCATGCTGAGCATGGTCACTTTGGTCGTGGGCGCGGCGCTCGTCTGTTGGCTGTTGGGGCGCGCGGCGAAGGCGATCTCGACTGGGCCCGAGTCCATGGGCAATCGGCGCTTCCTCCCATCCACCAAGTTCGGTGCGACGATCGAGGTGATCGTCCTCTACCTGCGCAACGACATGCTCGTGCCGGTGATGGGGGAGCGGCTCACCGCGAAGTATCTCGGATTCCTGCTCACGCTCTTCTTCTTCATCCTGATCCTCAACATCATCGGACTGATTCCGTTCGTGGAGATCCAGGACGCGATGTACTACTTCGCGGGCAAGCACTTCGACATCAAGGATCACCAGACGGCCGCGATCTTCGGTGGTGCGGCCACCGCGAGCATTTCGGTTACGGCCGGCCTCGCCTGCATCACGTTCGTCGTTGTGCAGACGCAGGGCCTGAAGGAGCTTGGCCTCAAGGGATGGCTTGAGCACCTCTGCGGCGGCTCGGAACTCGTCCACGGCGCGTGGTTTCTGTGGGCCGTCATCCCGATCATCTTCGTCGTCGAGTTCTTCGGCCTGTTCGTGAAGCCTGCTGCGCTCGCCATTCGACTCTTCGCCAACATGGTCGCGGGGCACACGCTGCTCCTGACCGTGACGATGTTCGGCGCGATGGCCATGAAGGCTGGACTTGGGACATTCGCCGTCGGCGGCATCACAGTCGTCAGCGGAATCGGCGCCATCATCATCACTTTCCTCGAGGTGTTCGTTGCTCTCCTCCAAGCGTTCATCTTCATGTTCCTCAGCGCCGTCTTCATCAGCCTGATGGCCCACGAAGAGCATGCCGATCATGCCGATCATGCCGACGACCACGGCCATGCCCCTCACGCCGAAGGGGCTCCCGCGCACTGATCCGTGCCCGTCAGGCGCCACGAATCTCGCTATCATCCCCACCCCCCGCAGGCGATGTTCGCCCGCAGGATCCAGTCAGTTTCACACTTGAAGATCGCATTCCACACGGAGACTCGTCACTCATGAAGCTCGCACACCTCGCATTCGCAATGGTCGCAGGATTCGCACTCGTCAACGTCGCGTCGGCTCAGGACGCCCACGCCGCCGCCGAGGTTGCGGGTTCGGGTAGCAAGGCGCTGGGCGCAGGCCTCGCCTGCGGTCTCGCCGCGATCGGCGCGGGCATCGGCATCGGTCGGATCGGCGGCAGCGCGGTCGAGTCAATCGCCCGCCAGCCCGAGATGACCACCAAGATCTTCATCAACATGATCCTCACCGCCGCGCTCGTCGAGGGAGTTGCCCTCTTCGCCGTCGTCGCTGGATTCCTCAACTTCAAGTGATTTGACCCTCGGGTGACGGGCGCGGCCAACCGCGCTCGCCCCCGATTCGCCGCACGGAGACCGCGTCATGCTGCTTGCCTCAGCCGACCCGCTTGCCTTCAACCTCCTCCCGTTCCTGACGACCATCGTGGTCTTCGGGATCACGTACTTCGTGCTTCGGTACAACGTGTGGCCGAAGTTGTCGAAGGGGCTCGACGAGCGCAACGCGAAGATCCTCCACGAGATCGAGTCAGCCGAGGCCGCGCGCGCGGCGGCGGCGGCCAAGCAGAAAGAGTTCGAGGCCAAGCTTTCCGAGGCGCTTGAGCAGTCCGCCGTGATGATCCGCGAGGCGAGGGCCGAGGCGGTGAGGCTCGGCGACGAGATCCGCGCCAAGAGCGAGGCGGAACTCTCCGAGAGGGCCAAGCGCGCCCGCGAAGAGATCGAAGGAGCACGGCGGCAGGCGGTCGCGGAACTTGAAGCGCATGCAGCAGCGTTGGCGGTTTCGATCGCCGGTCGCATTCTCCAGCGCGAGCTCAAGCCCGCCGATCACCAGCGCATCGTCGAAGAGTCGCTCGCCGGCATGGGCACGAATCGAGCCTGACGCCGATGTCCACGTCGAACGAAGTCGCGACGGTCTACGCGAAGGCCCTCTTCGAACTCGCCATCGCGAGTGGAGGCAATGCGCGGGCGCAGGAGATTGGCGAGGAGCTCAACGATCTCACTGAGGCAGTGGTTGGCAACAAGGCGTTCGTGCGGTTCCTCTCTTCGCCAGTCGTCGATCGGCGCGAGCGCACCAAGGTGATCGAGCGTGCGTTCTCGGGGCGCATCAGCGACACGCTCTACCGATTCGTGCGAATACTCGATCGCAAGGGCCGACTCGCACAGCTCGTCGAGGTCGGGGAGTGCTACGACGGGATGCTGCAGAAGCTCTTTGGCAAGACTGAGGTCGATGTCTACACCGTGGACGGCAAGGCGCTGCCCGTGTCGACCGAGGCGCTCATGCGCGATCGCCTCAAAGCCACCGTCGGCAAGGACGCTGTCTTCCACTATTACGCCGACGCATCCATGATCGGCGGCATCAAGCTCCGCATCGAAGACCAACTCGTCGACGGTTCGATCGCCACGCGCCTGCGCAGGCTGCAAGAGTCGATCGTCGCCTCCGGCGGCGCCATCGTGCGCTCCGACATGAACCGATTCATCGCCTGAGACCAGACTTTCCAAGGAACACCATGAAGATCAAGACCGACGAAATCGCATCAGTCATCCGCCACGAGATCGAGCAGTTCGGGACGACGCTGGAAGTCAGCGATGTCGGGCAGGTCGTCGAAGTGGGCGACGGCATCGCACGCGTTTATGGGCTCTCGAAGGCGATGGCCGGCGAGTTGCTTGAGTTCGAGACCAAGGATGGCACCATCATCGGCCAGGCGATGAACCTCGAGTCCGACACCGTCGGTGTCGCGCTCTTCGGCAATGCAACGGGCGTGCGCGAGGGCGACACGGTGCGTTCGACGGGTCGTCTTCTTGAAGTGCCTGTTGGTCCGCAACTCCTCGGCCGCGTTGTCGATCCCTTGGGTCATGCGCTCGACGGCGGAGCGCCGATCGCAGCGACCGAGACCGGCAAGGTCGACATCGTCGCGCCGGGCATCTCCGCCCGCCAACCAGTGAAGGAGCCGATGCAGTTCGGCATCAAGGCTGTCGACTCCATGGTTCCCGTCGGTCGCGGACAGCGCGAACTCGTCATCGGCGACCGCAAGACCGGCAAGACCGCCATCTGCCTCGACTGCATCATCAACCAGAAGCAGTACTGGGGAACCCCCGACGCCGTCGTGTGCATCTATGTCGCCGTCGGGCAGAAGGACTCGACGGTCGCAGGCGTGGTCGACCTGCTGCGCAAGCACGGCGCGATGGAGTACACGATCGTCGTCAACGCAGGCTCGGCCTCATCCGCGCCGATGCAGTACATCGCACCGTACGCCGGCTGCGCGATGGGCGAGTACTTCATGTGGAAGGGGAAGGACCCCAACTACGCCGGTCCCAAGCATGTCTTGTGCGTGTACGACGACCTCTCCAAGCAGGCGGTCGCGTACCGCGAACTCTCGCTGCTCTTGCGCCGACCGCCCGGTCGCGAGGCGTACCCCGGCGACGTTTTCTATCTGCATTCGCGACTCCTGGAACGATCGACGAAGTTGTCAAAGGAGAACGGCGGCGGATCGCTGACCGCGCTCCCCATCATCGAGACGCAGGAAGGCGACGTGTCGGCGTACATCCCGACCAACGTGATTTCGATCACCGACGGGCAGATTTATCTGCAGCCGGAACTGTTCTCGGCCGGTGTGCGTCCCGCCATCAACGTCGGCATCTCGGTGAGCCGCGTGGGCGGTGCCGCCCAGATCAAGGCCATGAAGGAGATCGCAGGATCCCTTCGGCTCGATCTTGCGGCGTACCGTGAACTCGAGGCGTTCGCGCAGCTCGGCACCGAACTCGATGCCGCCAGCACGCGGCAGCTCGATCGAGGCGCGCGCATGGTCGAACTCCTCAAGCAGGGGCAGTACACGCCGTTCGACACCATCGACCAGTGCATCTCGATCTTCTCGGGTTCGAAGGGAATCCTCGATGATGTCGCCAAGGACAAGGTGGCGCAGTTCGAGCGCGACCTCCTCGACTACTTCAGGGGTCCGCAGAAGGCACTGCGCGATGAACTCGCCGCGGCTCGGTCCTTCAAGGGTCTCGACGACAAGTTCCTCGCGGCTATGAAGAGCTTCAAGCAAGCGTGGAAGCCGTAAGCGTCGGTCGACCCTCGACATCCTGGCGCGCCCCTAGCCTCGCACCACCGCCCTCGTGAAACGGGCGAAAGTGTGGTGAAATACCACCGATCCGCCCGTTTCAGGGGAAGAAGGGGTCCATTGCCGCGCAGTGCGGAAAGGTCACACTTCGCGTCCTCCGGCTTTCCGCCCCTAGCGTGGCTCCGTGCGGGAAGTCGACTCTCCTCACCCTCGCTTTCGCGAATTGCTCAGGCTCGCCCGCAGCCAGGGTGCCGTGGCATCGACGTCTCAGCTTGATGCCCTCGGCATCACGCGATGGCGCCGTTCGACACTTGAGCGGCGCGGTGTCCTCAGGAGACACCTTGGCTGCTGGGTGATTCCCGCGTTGGAGAAGAGTTCCGGTGCGAGGGACGCGTGGGCAGTCACCCTCAGGCTCCCAGCGGGGACGATTGTCACTGGCGCTGCGGCTGCGGCCTTTCGGCAGGCAGGGGGCGCGTGGCCGCACGAGTTTGGCGTTTCCACGCCGCTCGCGTACGTCGGCGTCGGTGTGCATCTCAGGCTCCAGGGAGTGCGCCTGATGCGCAAGGCGTTCGATGGCCGGGAGTGTCGGGTAGGGATCCTGCGGTTTGCAGATCGAACCACGGCCCTGTTGGACTGCCTTGAGATTGCCGAACGCCCTCAGCGTGAGGGACTGCTCGATCTGTTCCTGCAGCGGCGTTGGATCACCTCGGACGAGGTCGAAGCGCGCTGGCGCACCCGAGCGGGGCCGGGCGGCCCCAGGCGTCGCACGGCGGCGCTCCGCCAAGCGGTTCGGCAGGCCAAGGATGGCGGTCAGTCGAAGGCCGAGCGGCTTCTAACCCGCGCGCTCCGGGGGGGGCGAATGCAGCAGGGTCGCAAGAGCGGCTGGTGTGCGAGTCACCCGGTGCGCGTCCCCGACATGGGCTGTGGCGGCCGCGAGTTGAGGTCCTATCGGATCGACGTGGCTTGGCCGGACTGCAAGCTCGCCGTCGAAGTCGATGGGCGTTCATTCCATTCGGGCGACGGCGCATTCGAGTCCGACCGGGCGAGGAGGCTCAACTTGCAGGGAGCAGGATGGACGGTGCTCGAGTTCACCTGGCGGTACCTGGCGGTGGATCCGGGAGCAGCCGCCGCGGTCGCGGTGATCGAACGCAAGCTCCACGATCTTCGTGCCCGGCCACCCCGGTGAAACGGGCGAAAGTGTGGTGAAACACCACCGATCCGCCCGTTTCAGAGGGGGTAGGGGGTGCGATGCTCGGAGGGCAAGTCGTAGACTGGAAGGATGATTCTGAAAGGTCTTCGGTGTCTCGTGACCGGTGGTGCGGGGTTCATAGGAAGTCATCTGACAGATGCGCTTGCGGCCCGGGGCGCAGATGTCGTGGTGCTCGATGACCTGAGCAATGGGTTCGAGTCAAACCTTGAGTCAGCGATGGCGTCTAGGCGGGTCGAATTCGTGCGTGGATCGATCCTCGATGCCGACTTGCTTGCCCGGGTGACTGCGGGAAGCTCGGTGGTCTTCCATCAGGCGGCGCTTGGGAGCGTCCCGCGCAGCGTGAAGGAGCCAGCGCTGTATCACCAAGTGAACGCAACGGGCACGATGAACGTGCTCGAGGCCGCGCGCGCGAGCGGGGTCAAGCGAGTCGTGTACGCCGCCAGCAGCAGCGCGTACGGTGATCAGCCGACACTCCCAAAGATCGAGTCGATGCGCACAGATCCGCGCTCCCCCTACGCGTACACGAAGCTCGCGGGGGAGCACATGATGCGTTCATGGGCGCTCTCGTACGGGATGGCCTGCGTGTCGCTGCGGTACTTCAACATCTTCGGGGCGCGTCAGCGATCCGACAGCCAGTACGCCGCCGTCATTCCGCGCTGGGCGGAAGCGCTCCGTCGAGGCGACGCTCCGCTCATCTACGGCGACGGCGGACAGACACGCGACTTCACGCATGTCAGCAACGCGGTTCACGCGAATCTGCTGGCGGCGACGACAACGGCGCCGCTCACAGGGGAAGTGGTCAACATTGGCTGCGGTGGGCGGTACTCGCTGCTGCGGCTCCTTGAGGTCATGCAGGCCTCGCTCGGGACGAACGTCACGCCGCACTTCGAGCCCACTCGCGCGGGCGATGTGCGCGACAGCGAGGCGTCGATCGCCGCGGCCAAGGCGCTGATTGGCTACGAGCCAGTCACGCAGTTTGAGCAGGGATTGCGCGCGACGCTCGCGGTCAGCGCTGCTGCCGCCCGTTGAGAGCGTGGCATCTGCGGGGCGCGGTACTCGCGGTACTCGCGGTACTCGCGGGTCGCGGCGACTGCGACCTGCGGTATCCGCGGGCAGCATCCTTCGAGCGCGGCATGCGCCGAGCGCGGAGCGAGGTCACTCGCCGATGTCTTCAGCCCAGAGGTCGGGCTTCTCGCGCTTCATGCGTTCCATGAGGGCGATGCA
>CANETX010000014.1 GCA_947441435.1 Planctomycetaceae bacterium | reverse complement strand
GACGCAGACGAGCAGGCTAAGGCCGTGCGCGACGCGGTGGCACTCACGCTCGACGCGATGGCAGCAGGGGGGATCCACGATCATGTCGGCGGCGGCTTCCATCGCTACAGCGTCGATGGACAGTGGCATGTGCCGCACTTCGAGAAGATGCTCTACAACCAGGCGCTGCTCGCGGACGCGTACTGCGCTGCGTACAACTCGAAGGACGGCGAACGCTACGCCGATGTCGTGCGGGGCATCTTCAAGTTTGTCGCCCAGCGATTCACCGGGCCTGAGGGGCAGTTCTACAGCGCGCTCGATGCCGAGACTGACGCGGTCGAGGGGGCCTACTACGCGTGGAATCGCGAGGAGATCGTCGCGGCGCTTGGCGAAGGGGATGCGAAGGCGTTCTTTGGGGTGTACGAGATCGTCCCGATCCCCGCGATGCCCGGTCACCTGCATCCAAACGGCGGGGCGCTCGTTCGCAAGGATCGGCGGGCGCAGGCGACTACCGCGGAGCGCGGCTGGCTCGACCGACTTGCCAAGGTGCGAGCGACTCGCAAACTCCCTCGCCTCGACGACAAGTCGATCGCGGCGTGGAACGGGATGATGATCGCGGCCTACGCGCATGCGGCGGACATTGTGCCGAGCACCCCGGGCGGGAAGGAGTGGCCCAACCCTCTATATATAGATGCGGCGCGGCGGGGGGCGAGTTTCGTACTCACGCGCATGGTCACCCCGGACGGCGCGCTCGTGCGCAGCGTGCGTGGCGACTCCGCGGGGTCGCATCCGGCGTTCCTCGAGGACTACGCGTGGGTCATTCGTGGATTGCTGGCGCTCGCCGAGGTCGATCCCGACTCGTCGCGTGCGCAGGAGTGGGGCAAGCGGGCCGTCGCGCTCGCGGCGAAGGCCGAGTCGCTCTTCTGGGATGCCGAGGCAGGCGCGTACTGGGTTGCCGAGCCCGCAGCGGACCTCATCGCACGCAGCAAGGACTTCGGCGACAACGCGACGCCGAGCGGCAACAGCGTGATGGTCCACAATCTGCTCGACCTCGCAGCGTGGACGGGCGAGGCGCGCTACCGCGAGCGCGCAGACGAGGTATTGCGCGTGTTCGCACCCGCGCTCGCTGCGATGCCGCGAGGCGCGGTCCACATGGTGCACGCACTCCATCGGCGGCTCTGGACCGGACCGGACTTGGCTGCAGCGCCGCTCGCCTCTTCGAGCAAGGTGAAGGTGAGCGTGCCCCCAACGGTGAGCGTTGAGGCCGGTGACGCAAGCGGCGCATTCGAGTTCACCATCAAACTCGCCATCGATCAAGGCTGGCATCTCAACGCCGCAGAAGACGCGGCGCGAAGGTTGATTCCCACGACGCTGGAAGCGAAGTGCGCCGACGCGCGCGTCGCGATCGTGGGAGTCGAGTCCCCGCCCGGCACTGACATGCCCTCTCCCGTCGCAGGCGAACCCCCGCTCAAGATCCTCGCAGGCACGGTGTCGTTCAAAGTGTGTGGGCGCATCACCACGCCGATTGCGCCAAGCGACTCGGTCCAGATCGCGCTGACACTGCGTCTGCAAGCCTGCAGCGACGCCGGCGTGTGCCTCAAGCCCTCGACCGTCGACGCACGCGTGCTGGTCGATCTCGCGCCCTGACCCCCCGGTTACGGGCACTTCGCGACCTCTAGCGGTGCGTTTCTGCCCGCAACCGGGGGTCGGGAAGTTTGGTCAGGTTTGCGAGTCGGACCTCGCGCACTCCTAGGTTGCGACGATGGTCTTCAATCCTCGAACGCCGACACCGCCGGAACTTGCCGCGTCGGCGCGTGCACATGGCGGATCTCTGGCGCGCGCTCACATCCAACGTTTCGGGATCTCTCGAAAGGAGTGCACCGCACGACTCAACGCCGGATACTGGATCCGACACCTAGGCACGGTTGGCATCCCACAGAGCACAAGCAACCCCGACTCGCGCGATGCACACGCGCTCATTCATCGAATTCCCGATGGCATCATCACGGGTCCGACAGCGGCCCGGCTACAAGGCATTCCGATCGAGTCGAACCTCGTCATCATCAGCTGCCCGGTCGAAACGCACGCACGCGTTCCCGGCGCGCGCATCTTGCGGCGCAAACCCGTCTACCGATCGAGCGAGAACGGTGGACTGCGCCTTGCGGACTCGCGCGAGGCGGTACTCGACACGGTCCTCTACTCGCCCTGGAAGACCGCCTGTCGACTGCTCGATACGGCGATGCAGCGTCGCTGGCTGACAGTCGAATTCATCGCCGAGACGCTCGCGATTCGTAGGGCGAATCGGCAACACACGCGGGGGCTGCGCGCGGTGTACCGCCGCATACGCGGTGGTACACACTCGGAAGGGGAGCGTCGGATGCGCGCGCTGCTGCGCCGCCATCGACTAGGAGGATGGAAGTCGAACTGGCTGCTCTCATCCGCCGACGGAACACCGATCGCCCTCCTCGACTTTGCGAACCTAGAGCGGAAGATCGCGATCGAATTCGACGGCCGCGCGTTCCACAGCGACGACGGATCGTTCGAGCATGATCGCTGGAGGCAGAGTCAGGTCGCGCGATTGGGGTGGATCGTGCTGCGGTTCACCTGGGACCAGGTCGTGAACCGTCAGGCTGCGGTCGCGGCGACCGTACGCGAGGTCATGGCGACCCGCGAGGCAACCCCCCGGTTGCGGGCAGAAACGCACCGCTAGAGGTCGCGAAGTGCCCGTAACCGGGGGGTCGGCGGGGCGAGTCTGAACACAAGCGCAATGAATGGAGAGCTCAGCAGGCTGGCAGTCCTTCTAGGATCGTGAGACTCATGGAACACCGCGCATTGAAGGCGATTCTCGCTTCCTCGCTCGCCGCAGCCGTCCTGACTGTTCCCAGTTGCCGACGCCCGGAGAAGGCACCCCCCGCACCAGTCGCCGCGCTTGTCCCGGATCCGGCGGCGGAGCGCGAAGCGCGCGAGGCGCAGCTGGAGGCGATGACCCCTGCAGACTTCCTCGGCCAGGTCTCCGCAAGCAACAAGCTGCAGGTCCAGCTCGGGACACTCGCCATTGAAAAGGCCGAGGATCCGACGGTCAAGGACCTTGGGAAGCGTATGGCGACGAATCACACGGCGATCGAGGTGCTGGTGGCATCGCTCGGCAACAGTGAGCAGCTCGAGCTCGTCGCGACGCCAGATCCAGCCGCAGCCGCGCTCTTCGCCAGCCTCTCGGCGCTCTCAGGGACCGCATTCGACAAGGCCTACACGACTTCGCTGGACCCATCCCAGAAGGACGCGCTTGAGATGTTTCGTTGGGAGTCCGACCATGGCACCAACGATGCGATCAAGGCATTCGCCACTCAGACGGCGCCGATCATCGCAACACAGCAGCGCATCTCGGAGAAGCTCTACCTTGAGGTGAACAAGGAGGAAATCAAGGCGGCCGAGGATGCGAAGATCGCTGCGGCGAAGGCGGCTGCGGAAGCCGCCGCGCAGGCCGCACAGCAGTCCCAGAAGAAGCGCGGCAAACGAGCACCGCAAGGCACGGCTGGCTGAGCGGCGCGCCCATTCCGGGGAGCGCGCTTGAAACTCGACCTCTAGAACTCGACCTTGTACGACAACCCGAGCGAGCAACTGATGCCTGCGGTGTACGACGACTGCAGCGCCGTCACGCCATCCGCGGTCCGGTACTGCGTCTGGATCTCGGGGTTGGTCAAGTTCTTGGCCGCGACATAGATACGCAGTCCGTCGATCACCTCCTGCGACGCCGTGAAGTTGAGCGTGCCGTAGGACAACTGATACACCGCCGGGACCAGGTCCACGGTGTACGCCGTCGATCCACTGATCAGTGACTCCCCCTGCAGGTTGTAGAAGAGGCCGACCGAGGTGCCCCACTCGTCGTTGTCGTAGGTCGCGTTGAGATTCAGCAGGTAGTTCGGCGTCGCCGTCATGGGCTGCGTCGTCTCGTTCGACCCATAGATCGCGTACTGGTCGATGTCGTACTGGTCGAGTTCGACAACCGAGTCCATCAGCGTGGCGTTCGCGCCGAGGCCAAAGCCAGCGAACTCCTCCCCGAGGAACGGTTCGAGCGTGATGCGGGACTCAAGCTCAACTCCGTAGAGGTGCCCCGACGGCATGTTGATCGCCGTCGTGTACTCGAATCCCGCGAACCGCTGCACATACTGGATCGGGTCATTGATCTGCTTGTAGAAGAACGACCCTGAGATGAGCCAGTCCTGCTCGGGCGTCCAGTCGAGCCGGATGTCATAGTTGTTCAGCGAACTCATCCCGAGGCCTGGGTTGCCGATGAAGATCGGCCCGCCAAGGAAGTCGTATTGCTGCACGGGGACGAGCTCGTAGAAGTTGGGCCGGGCGATCGTCTGCGCAAAGGCCGCCCGGAGCACGAGGTCGTCCCTGATGCTCCAGTTCCATCCGATCATCGGCAGCACGCTGTTGACCGTGAAGCTCGCGTTGTAGAGGTTCGCCTCCGCTGGGTCGAACGCGATCGGTGTCTGGCCGTTGTTGGCGATGTCAATCCACGTGGCGTCGACGTCCGGATCGACCGTCGTCGTCATCGTCGTGTTCTCGAAGCGCACTCCCGCGACGAAGTTCATCGTCTCGGCGAAGGGGAGGTCCATCATCGCGTAGTACGCCGAGATGTCCTGTGCCCCCGTGTAGTCGATGTCATAGGTCGACTGGAAGATGGGATGGAACTGCGAGGGAAACTCGGCGCTCCAGGGTTGCTCCCACGGCGCCTCGAAGGTCGTGGTCTGCCCGCTCGCGCCGCCCCCGGAATTGCTGAAGGTCTCCTGACTGTACGAGCGGTTCACGTAGTCGAGGAACATCCCGGCCTTCACATATCCCTCGCGGTCGTTCCACTGCACGAAGGGCAGCTTGATGTTGAGCGCCCCTTGCTGACTGTCTTCCGCGTTGTAGTAGTTGATGTGCTGGACCCAGCCGAGGTTGATGTTCTCGCTCGGCGGATAGATGCCCCACTGGTTCGGGATCACGATCGGTGGAAACGGAGGGATCGGAATCTCCGAGTTCGGCGTCCAGATCGACCCGAACTGTGTCTGGTCGGGCTGGGTCTCCGTCGCTTGGCTCAGCGAGAGGCGCCAGTCGATCACCGGCGTGAGGAAGTTGGGGAGGATGTCGTAGTGCGACTCTTCCGCGCCGAAGAAGTCGATCGCATACTGGCCGCTGAAGATGAACGTCTCCGTGCTCATCTGCGAGTAGTCGAGCGTCTCAAGGCGGTTCCACGGCGCGGTGCCGAGGTTGCCGACGTCGTTCCCCGGGGACAGCGGATCGTTCACGTTGTAGCCGGGGAAGTAGTAGTCCTTGCCGCGCGTGTCCACTGCGAGCACCGACTGCTGCTCAGACAAGAGCGTGTACAAGTACTTCCCGCTGAGTTTCAGGTTGTCAGTCTCAAGACCAATGATGCCGATGCCGCCCCACTGGATCGATTGCGTGCCTTGGGTCACATCGAGCAGCTGCGTCTTGAACGAGTCGCCGACGCCGCCGGACCCTTGGAACTGCTCGGGCACCAGCGCGGTCCCGGAGCCTTCCTGGATCATCGAGTTCTCGACGCCGTTGTCGAAGTACGACGCGTCCTGGTCGTAGAAGAAGCTGCCAAAGACGCCGAACTTCACGCCGTCATCGACCTCCCAGGTGTCGCCTCCCGCGACCGACCACTTGTAGATGATCGGTGCGCTGCCGGTCGTCGTGCCCGTCGGGTTGTTGGGCCAGGTTGTCCCCGATGCCTCCGGGTGCGTCGAGAGCGTCGTCTGCCCCCCCCAATAGTCCATGCCACCGCCGGGATAGGTGAGAAAGCTTCCGTCCTTCACCTGCGAGTTGAACCCGACCTGCGACTTGAACTGGAAGAACCCCTCTTCGGGCAAGTCCTTCAGCACGATGTTGACGGCGCCGCCGGATGAATCGCCTTGCTGGTCCGGCGTGAAGGTCTTGCTGATGTCAAGGCTCTTGATGACGGCAGCGGGGAACTGGTCGAGCTTCACTGCGCGCTTGTCAGGGTCGGCGCTCGGGAGTCGCACGCCGTCGAGCAGGGTGCTGACATATCGGTCGGGGAGCCCGCGGATGACCGCGTACTTGCCGTCCTGAAGCGTCGCCCCCGGCACCAGCAGCAGCGCCGCCGCGGCGTCGGATGCACCGGACTTCGTGAAGAACTCGACCCCGACGGTGTCGAGGATCTGCGGGCTCTCGAGGCGGAGATTGAGCTGGAAATCGAGCGGCGGAAGATTGAGCTCGACCGGCACAAGGTCTTGTTTGGTCTCGACCTCGACATCCTGCACGACGAACTCGTCCATCTCCTCGAAGTCACCGGCGAGTCGGATGTCGGCATCGATGAGTTGCCCCGCACAGACAACGATGTTCGCCTTCACTTCGCGGGTGAAGCCGTCCTTGGTGACGACGATCGTGTAGGTCCCGGGGGCGAGCCCGGAGATGACATACGCCCCCGAGTCATTCGCGGTCACCCTGGTCTTCGTCCCGAGCACGCTGATCGTCGCCTTGCCGACCGGAGCGTCGAACTCCTTGTCGGAGACCACACCACGGATCGACCCTGCTGCGGGAGTCTGCGCTGCAGCGCTGGTCGCAACGACGCCGATCAATAATGCCTGGGCGAGCGCCGCCCACTTCGCCTTCACCACGGATCCACCAGACGCAGCGTGATCTCGGCGATCGTCGTGCATTGGGTGGGGGAGGGGGCGTACCCGACGCGCGCCATCGACGCGCAAGTAGCCGACAGGTCCTCGGCTCGCGGTCGCGCGTTCGGGTTGTGATCACCCTCGGTGAGTGCTTGCGTGTAGCACGCCGATGCCGCCGCGAGATCGCCGAGCTCGCAGTATCCCTCCGCGAGCGCGCGCATGGACGCAGCGCGGCGGAGGTCAACGATGCCCTCACGCAGCGCCGGGAACTGGTCCCGCAGGCGATCGAGCGCCTTTCGTGCGCCTTGCGCGTCCCCGAGGTCCCGTCGGCACCGAGCGACGGAAGCGCTGAGCGGGATGACATCTTCGGGAAGGAACGTCGTCGATGCGAGCGTCTGCTCAGCCTGCGCCAGTTGCGCGGCGGCCTCGTCGCGGCGGTCGAGGCGTGCGAGCAGGCGAGCCAGACGAATTCGCGTCGTGACCTGTAGGTCCATCGGCAGCCCGGGGATCGCGGCATCGAGCGCCGCGAGCGATCGCGTCGCGCGCACCGCATCGTGGCGCGACCGCTCCAGCAGAACGATGTAGCCGTCGATGCCGTTTCGTGCGAGGTCGAAGTTGAGCGTGGCGATGTCGCGATCGAACTGAGCGGTGAGGGCATCAAGGGCCGAGGGGTCGACAAGCGCCGTGCGCGCGACCGTCAACTTGCCAAGTTCCGCAGGCGTCGCACCTGCGGCCACGCGATCAGCCTCGGCATCGTCACGAAGGACCGCCAGCGTCGACGCGGCCTCGACGCTGATCCGCTCCTTCTTCCACTCAGTTTCCTTCGCAGCCACGCCCAGCGCATCGTTGACACACTCCCGTGCACGGGCGAGGTCGCCTGCGGCAGCATGTCGCTGACCGATCCGCGCGAGCGCCTGCCCCCGCCGCCATCCCTCGATCGAGTGCGCCTGCAGTTCCGCGAGCTCCAGGAAGCCGGCGTCCATCGCCGCGATGACGACGGTCTCTTGTGCGCGGCCGCGGTCGGGACCCAGCGGATGCCGCGGAATCATCGAGGCGATCGCGAAGCCTTCGTTCAGCAGCGCCTCGCGCTCTGCGCGTGTCACCTCGGACTGCTTCGTGGCGCACGAGATCCCCGGAACGACCTCGAGCACGAGCGACATGCACAAGACTGCGCCAAGAACGATGCGACTCACCACTCGAACTCCGTTGAGGCTGAGAGAGAAAGGAGCGCCTGAGGTCAAACGAGCCCGACCCCAGGCGCTCCACACAACAAACCCATCCATCCATAACGAAACGAGACAAGTGATTACTGGCAGGGACCCCAGCCGCTGAACACCACCGTGACATCGAGTCCGTCGGTGATGCCGTCATGGTTGAGGTCGGATCCACCGGTGCCGCCCCAGTTGCTCAGGAGCGCGGTGAGATCTTCCGCGCCGACCGTCCCGTTGCCGTTGACATCGGCAGGGCAGGAGGCGCAACCACCCGGAGGGGCGATGTTCATTCCGAACGCATCCGCTGCTGTCCATCCGCACAGCCAATTGTCATTCGGTCCGAAGGCCCCGCGGTAGTTGGCCACGGTGTAGAAGCCATTATTCGGTGCCGCGCCGACGCTGGTCGCCGCACCGTTCGCTGCGCGGGGATCGAGGAGCAGGACGGGCTGAATGATCTGCCCCGCCGTGCCGCCGGTGACTGGCGCACCACGCGTGATCGAGGCGATCGGCGAGGTCGTCGCGCTGACATTGTTGTTGCCTGCGCCGAAGACGCCGCGAGCATTGGCCTCGGTGTACGCAGCCGAGTTCGTGTTGTTGAAGAACACGCTGTCGGTGTACTGAATGAGGTTGCCCGCGGACTGCGCTGTGTATGCCGCGCCGGGACTCGAGAACGGATTCACCGTCGAGGTCGTGGTGTACGGCGTCGTCCATGTGTTCGCCCAGGTGAGCGTCCCGTTGTAGCCGTAGCCGGTCTGGCCGCCGTTCGCTTCGCCATCGGTGTTGTCATTCTTGATGACTTCCTTGCCGATGTCCATGAAGATCGAATTGTTGAACTGCGCCCGCGCGTTGTCGCGCCACTTCGTGCCCGCGCGGCCGCCGAGCGGCTGGCCGATGAGGGTCATGTTGTAGAGCGCCGCGGTCGTGACCGGCTGCGCGTCCGACTTCTCGGCGCCGTCGATCTCGACCATCGAGTCGCAGAACCCCGAGCCCGAGACGGATCCGGGAATCGAGTACCCCTGCACGACGAGGCCGAACTGCGCCTTGCCGCGCCAGCCCTGGTCGAGGTCGAGCGAGTCATCGCCGACATTCCAGATGCTGAAGTACTTGAGGTTGACGGTGCCGCCCCAGATCTCGATGCCGTCATCGACGTTGTTCATGATCTCGACGTGGTCGATGATCGTGTCGCGGCCGACGCCGCCGAGCGAGAGTCCGTTGAGCTCGTTCGCGAGGCCCACGACCTTGCCGCCGTAGCGCATCGAGACGAACTGGAGCACGCCGCTCGAGTCGTTGTCATCGCCACCGCCGTAGAAGGTCCGGGTGTCTCCTGCACCGCCAGCGACGAGCCCTTCCATGTTGGCGTAGTTGCCGGCGTTGGGAGCCGCGGTGTTCGTCGCGATCGCACCCTGGCCATACTTGCCGATGTAGCCGCGGCCCATGATGGTGAGGTTGCCCCACTCGTTCGCGGCAGCGCGCCATGTCCCCGTCGTCGGGTCGCCGGCGGTCCAGGTGGCGAGGTCCTGCTTCGAAGTCCAGATGATCGGCTCGTCAGCCGTGCCTGCGCACACGAGGCGCGCGTCACGCGTGACGGCGAGGCTTCCACCGACATCGCTGGCGATGACCGTACCGGCTTCGATGGTCAGGGTTGCGCCGGGGAGGATGTACCGGGCGCCTTGCAGGTTGTATGTGTTGACCTTGGTCCATGTCGTGCTCGTGGCGATGTCGGTGCTCACGAGGACTTCGACCGCCGAGGCCGAGACGGCGATGAGCGAGGAGCCCACGAGCGCCAGTGCGAGATTGGAAGTGCGAGTCTGGATCATGCGATGCCTTTCAGAGGAGGGGTCTGCCTGTGCCGCAGGAATCGAACGCCGTTCCTGCACGTCGGATTGTGCGACCCAATGTCGGGTGATTGCGTTTGCGGCGCGTGAAGAGACTGTTCACGATTGGCTTGCGTTGTGTGTGGGCGCCCCGGGTCACTTGCGTCCTTTCGACGCACGCTCGACCTGCTCGATGTAGCGAGCGACATCGTCCCGTGGGCGGAGTCCCTGCGCCTCGCGGAGGAGCGGAAGTGCTTCCGTGAAGCGTCCTTGGCTCACATAGACCTGTGCGATCTTGACCTTCGCGTTCGCGGCAACCGATTCGATTGCCGCGGCACGCTCGTATTGGAGGATCGCCTTGTCCGGCTCACCCGAGCGCGTGTAGTGCTGCCCAAGCAACATGAGGGCCTCAGCATCAAGCGGGTCGAGCGCGACGATCTCTTCGAGCGTGGCTGCCGCCTCCTCGGTCGGCGAACCATCTGCCATCGAGAGTCGGGCGGCGATCTTCAGCAGTTTGCGGCGATCGGTATCGGCGATGGTCTCGCTCCAGTTCTCCTGGACCTTGGTGAGGAGTCCGCGCGCCTCGAGTGCGCCGCCGCGCGCGGCGAGGTTCTCGATGGATCGGATCGACCGGGCCGGTGGCTGGTCAGGCTTCAAGTCGATCGCGCGCTCGTAGGCGAGGCGCGCAAGGTCGAGGATGCCCTCCGAGAGATAGATGTCGCCGAGGGTCTGCTGGCTGTCCACCGTCGCCTTGCCGATCGCATAGAGCGCCTCAAGATTTGCGGCGGCGTCGAGTGGCCGCTTGAGCCCGAGGAATGTGTGCGCCTGGAGAAGCCAGAAGTCGGACTTGTCGGGGAACTGGGTGAGAAGGACGCCGAGGAGGCTCGCGGCGTCCTCGAACTTCTCCTGCTTGAACACCGAGCGCGTGAGGCCGAGTCGCCACTCGACATTGTCGGGCTGCAGCAAAAGGGCGTTGCGGTAGGCCGACTCCGCTGGCTGGTAGTCGGCCTTCGCAGAGTGGCAGTAGCCGAGCAGGCCAAAGGAATACGCGTCTGCGCCGCCAAGTTCGATCATCCGGTTGAATGCCGCGATGGCGCCGTCGTAGTCGGACTTGCGCGTGCAGATCAGGCCGATGCTCCGCCAGGCGCGCCGGAAGCTCGGAAACTTCTCGACGGCATCCCGGTAGTGCTTCAGTGCCTCGTCCAAGCGATCTTGCTGGAAGCAGATGCCGCCGAGCGTGAGATCGATCACCGCACTGGACTCGGGGCGCAGCGAGTCCTTGAGGAACCGCTCGGCCGCTGGCAAGTGATCCGCCATCAGTTGCCGGACGAGTTCGAGGATGGCGATGTCATCGACGGGAACTTTCGGCTCGATGTCCGGATTGATGCCGTAGCCGGCGACGAAGGACTGCTTGAACTTCGGGTCGTTCCAGACGGCCGAGAGTGTTGGCGCCGAGAGGTCGAGCGATGGCCGCGGAGTGGCCTTCGTGCTGCCGGTCTGGCCGAGTGCGACGGGAGCACTGGCGAAGGCGAGTGCGATGGAGCAGAGGATGAGGTGCGAGGGACGCATGGTTCACTTGGGTTGGAAGCGGATGGACACACGCATTCGGCAGGGGACTCGCTCGCCGCTTCGGATCGCGGGCTCGAAGCGCCACTGTCGCACGGCGTCGAGCGCAGGCTTCTCGAACTCGACACGCGTCGACGTGTCGACTCGTGGACTGGTGACACGCCCGGCGGCATCGACGATGAAGATGACACTGGCGACCCCTTCCACTTTCTCCCCGCGCAACTCGCTGGGGTAGACGCCTGGGACTTGGACCGTCGCGCGGGGACGCTGGTCGATCTCCGACATGCTGAATGCCTCCTGGAGTTCACCTTCCTCCTCTGCGGAGCGACCGGTGCCGCCGATGCGACCGCCGCTGGCGAGTGACGCGCCGCCGCCGAATCCGCCGTCGCCGCCACCGCCTCCGTTGAGCGCGCTCTCGAGCGCCGACAAGCTCGCGGCATCGAGAGCCGGAGCGTCATCGGACGAGGGCGGGGCATCGGGAGCGGCGACGATCTGAGAAGGATCCGGCGGCGGCTCGGTCTCGACCTTCAGTTCGTCCGGTGGTGGCTCCTCGGGTTTCGGCGTGTCGGCCTTGTCGTTCTCGACATCCTCGGCGAGCAGTTCGACCTGCTGCGTCCTGGAGCCTTCGTCGTGGCCGCTGAAGAGCGCGCCGCCGAACAGCAGCACTGCGGCATGGACCGCGAGGGCGCCGACGATGCAGATGACGAGTCCGCCGCGCATCACTTCTTGTCCGTATTGATCCCGACCTTCGCGATTCCCGCCTTGCGGGCCTCGTCGAGGACGCCGACCACATGCCGGAAGTCGGCTCCGGCGTCACTGTTGATGATGACCCT
The DNA here is from genome assembly GCA_947441435.1 of Planctomycetaceae bacterium. Taxonomy (GTDB): domain Bacteria; phylum Planctomycetota; class Phycisphaerae; order Phycisphaerales; family SM1A02; genus F1-60-MAGs104. The sequence continues at coordinate 15,411 of CANETX010000014.1, read as the reverse complement.
CGGGTCCTTGGTGACCGTCTTATAGGTCGAGAGTCGCAGCGGAAGCTGCGAGAGCGTGACTTGCTCCTTGTTGTAGAAGATCTCCCCCTTCTCGTTGACGCTCAGTGTGACGGCCTTCTCCATCTCCTGCTGCTCGCCGAGGCTCTGCGCAGTCGAGGCGCCGGGCAGCGCGACATTGACACCCTGGTTCTTCGACATGCTCAGCGAGACCATGATGAAGGTGGCGAGGAGAAAGAAGATGATGTCGATGAGCGGGATGATCTCGATGCGGGCCTTCTTCTGGCCGCCTTTGGATCGTCCGCCGCCGCCGCCTGCCATGTCAGCGCGCTCCCGTGGTCGCGGTGGCCAGCAGCTTGAGTTGCTCGCCGGCAGCGAGAAGTTCATTCTCGATGATCTCGATGCGGCTGTTGAGGTAGTTGTAGGGAAGGAGGCAGCAGATGGCGATGACGAGGCCGAACGCGGTTGCGATGAGAGCCTCCGCGATGCCGCCCGTGATCGCGCCGGGTGAACTGAGGTCGCCGCCGATCACCGAGAACGAGCCCATCATGCCGGTGACGGTGCCGAGGAGCCCCAGAAGCGGCGCGAGCGTGATGACGGTGTCGAGCACCGCAAGGAATCGGCGGTAGCGGCGCATAGCGCGCGTTTCGGCGTAGGTGAATGCGTGACCGATCGACTGGTCGCGGTGGTCAAGCGCATACCCCAGCGTCGTGACAACGATGTCCTTCGACTTGTGGGAGATGGCGATGGCCGCGGCAAGGTCGCCCTTGCCGACCTCGATGAAGAACTTGGCCACCGTGCGTGGGCTGCGCCGCTTCTGCTCGAGGAGCAGGAACAGGATTCGCTCAAGGACGACGGCCGCCGCAATCACCGACGCCGCAAGGAGCGGCCACATGATGACGCCTCCCTTGATGAAGATGTGGACGAGACTCGTTTTCTGGACGAGGGCCTTGAGCGCACCGCCGCGGGAAGGGTCGAGTGGGAACATCCCCTGGCCGGTGGCCACGAGCGGGGCGATCGACGCCGCGAGTTCGCCTTCGAGAGGCCGGACCAGCGGGTTCGGCGAACCGACTTGCGAGAGCGCGATGCCGGCGGTGCCGTTGTCGGCGCTGAACAGCGAGAAGGGGCCGATTACCGCGAACTGCCCGTTGAGCACCGAGCCCATGACATCGACACACACTCCGGCAAATCGGTGCCCCCCCATCATGTCGAGCATCCGGCCGAGCGTGAGGTCCGCGAACAGGGTCTGGCGCGAGAAGCGCTCGGCGTCGCCGAGCGAGTTGTTGGTGGCTGCCTGCTTCGCCGTCTCGATCGAGTCACCGAGCACCTGCATCTCCCCGACGCCGACCGTCCCCTCGAAGGCGCGAACATATTCGTCCAGGAGTCCGCGGACATACGCAAGTTCCTCGTCGCGCGCCTTGACTTGGGAGTCGAGCGCAGCGTTCTCGATGGCGCTTTCGTCGAGCGTCCGCTGCGACTTGTCGGCGTCCTTGCGCAGCGTGATGACCGAGTCCTCGAGGCCAGTGAGCTGCTGGGCCATCGGCAGTTTGTCGGATGCGACTGTCTCGCGCAGCGAGTTGAGGTCTGCGATGGCGCGGGCGAGTTCCTCATCGGCACTGTGGGTAGCGCGGACGACGGCGGGGGCGGACTGGGCAGGCGCCTGCGCGAGCGCGGTCCCCGCGAGGGCGAGTCCGAACGCGGCCGAAGCGAGTGTCAGGGTGCTGTGGGTGTTCATTGGAGAGTCATCGGGACCGCGACGAACTGCGGCGTGTGCTTGCCTTGAAGGATCTCGAGTGCATTGAGAAGTGCGGGAGCGGTCTCGGGCGCCGGGCTCCACACCCATCCGTCTGCCGATGGTCGCCCGATGCCGGCCTCACCGGTCGGGCTGATGTAGTACGCCTGCGCGAGGCCGATGTAGATCACCTGGACCTCGCTCGATGCGCCGCCGGCGAGCTGCCGGAGCTCGACCGTCAGATTGATCAGGCCGTTCTGCTTGTTCACCTCGGCGAGGATGCCGAGTATGTTCTGGAAGCGCTCTGCCACGGTGACCTTGGAGTTGGCGGGATCCTCGGGAATGCGCTGGACGAGTGGATTGAGTTTTGCCCGCACAGGGTCGGGAAGCCACTTGACGAGGGAACGGAGCTGTCCCTCCATCACTGAAGCGGAGTCGGCGAGCTGCGTGGCGAGGGCCTTGCGTTCCTCGATCTTCGCGAGCAGTTCGTCGCGGCGTGTGTGCGACTTCGCTGTGTCAGCGTCGGTCTGCCCGATCCGCTGTCGGAGGAGCTCCACTTCCTTCCCGACGAGGTCGATGCGCCCTTGCAGGATCTCCTTTCCCTGCGCCCAGTCCTGCCGTTCCTTGGAGATGATCTGCTCGGTCTCCATCCACTTTGCGAGCGTGAGCCGAACTTGCTCGATGGACGCTTTCGGGTCGACGGGGGGAGCGGCCTGGGAGAAGGCGGCGGACAAAATCAACATGGATCCGATCGTCATCATGGGCGGCGCAAACTATGAGCGCGGCGCGAGCCATTCGCTCAGATCCCGTTCAGCTTGCGTGAAGCGAAGGTTCAGGAATCGTGAAGGCGATCGTGAGGCGAGAGCGCCCACGCGATGCCGCCCCCGAGAACGAGCGCGCCGACGATCCAATAGGTGAGCTCAAGCCCGTAGAAGAAGTAGATGGCCCCGCCAATGACGGCGAATGTGGCGATCGCGGCAAGGAGTCGCAAAGTCGTGCTGAGCCAGCCGCGCCGCTTGCCGAGCGCTGCTTCGGCGGCGAGCGCTTTCTCGCGCTGTCGCTCCGCTGCGGAGTCGAGCGCCTCGTGCTTGGCGAGAAGCGCTGCGCGCGCGCGATCAGCCTGTGCCTCGAGGATGTGAGCGGTCGCCTTGCGCTCGGCGAGGCGCTCATCCGGCGTCATCTTGAGCCAGCGGAGGAACTCCTCGAGAGCTTCGGCCTGTCGCTCGGCGGCGCGCCAGTGGCGGTAGTCGTGCATGCGACGAGTGATATTCGCGTCGCGTTTGGATCGTGTTCACGCCGCCCTCGAACTCCCCTCACCCCCAACCCCAACCCCAACCCCCCGGTTACGGGCACTTCGCGACCTCTAGAGGTTCGTTTCTGCCCGTAACCGGGGGAGTGTGGAGTGGACTTCCACTCGAATCACGGACACCCCCCACCCCAAGGCTACGAGCGGCACTCCGAGGATGACGGAGTTCAAGAGGAACATCGGCCAGATTGGTTTCCAAGCGATGCCGACGGCTGGGTTCTCTTGGGAACCGCGGCTAAGGCACAGGTCCCAATTGCGAAGACCGTCGGTCCAGACATCAGTGAGCAACTCGTCATCAGCTTCGGGCGTTGACCGCCAGAGCACTGTGCGCGTCGATCCATGCAGGGCAAGGCTGCGAAGTGGCCAGCCGAATGCGCGAATTGCCTCGATCTCCTGGACATTGATGATGTCGTCAGCGTGGAGCGCAACCTCGATCTTGACATGTGGATACGCGATGGTGCGAAGCCACCACGAGGCACCGAATGAATCAGGGATCGGGAGCCCGAACGCTTTACTTCCTGCGGAACTCGTAAGCCAAGCGGGCGCGGGGAACTCGCGCACGAACGGTCGTCCATTCAAGTAGCCGCGTTGCTGTTGAGCTTCCGAAACAAACTCCTCGGTTCCAAAGTAACTGCTTACGAAGACTTCGTCGTAGAGGCCGCGTCCGAACTCCCAACTCACGACTGTGGAGCCAACGACGAATGTGCCGCGTTCTTCTGGGCTGGCCGTCTCGAAGATCCACGCCGAGGCTCGCCAACGCATTGGCGTGATCGCCTTCCAAGCACCGAGAATTGGGTGGAGCGGCCAGCCGTGGCGTCCGAATAGTCCTTGAGAAGAGTTGTAGGGAATGGGATTCGATGCATCCCATGAACCCATCACCGCGATGAGCGTGGTTGCAAGGGCCCCGGTGAGGAGCACGAGCGCAACCGCCCTGAACTTCCCCCGCAACCCCCCGGTTACGGGCACTTCGCGACCTCTAGAGGTTCGTTTCCGCCCGCAACCGGGGGGTGTATGAGCGCCTTCGCCATCACGACGAAGTAGAGATTGTCGCGTTTGGGGAGTCCCGCGCGGGGGTCGCAGCAGGGGAATGCTTCGCGCTCGCCGGTGACGGTGTAGCCGCGGCGTTCGTACCACGCGATGAGCGTGTCGCGCTGGCCGATCACGGTCATCTTCGCGCGCGCGCGGCCGAGCACCTCGCGAATGACGCGCTCCGCTTCGACGAGAAGTTGCCGCCCGATCCCTCGCGCCTGCAGCGTCGGCTTCACCGACACCATGCCGATGTAGCCCGAGTCCCCGCGATCCTCGATGCGCACGCAGGCGACAAGCTCCGTCCCCTCGAGCGCCATGCGAATGCGTGAATGCGATCCTGCCACGATCTGCGTGACTTCGTCAAGATCAGTCCGCTGACCATCAAGAAGATCCGCCTCCGTCGTCCACCCGGTACGGCTCGCCTCACCCCGATACGCACTCTCGATAAGCGCGACGAGCGATGGCACATCGTCGATCGTCGCGTCGCGATACGCGAGCCCGAGAGTCATGGCGTCGCAGCGGGGGCTGGCTCGGATGCTGCCACAGCTGGCTCGGGTGCCGGTGCCGCAGGTGCGGCCGCGGGCGACACAGCAGCCGCCGCCACCTTCGCGCGCCACTGCGCGATCAACTCCGCCTCACGTGCGCGGCTAATGCCGGTTGCCCCAGGCTTCGCGCCGAACTCGAAGTCCGGCTTCGCCTTCGCAAACCACGCGGCGGTGTCCGCGGCCGTCGTTGCCAGCGGACGAAATGTCATTCCCCCCTCGATCGCCCGGCGCCTACTCATCGAGCCCATCGTTGCTTCCTCGGCCATCGACGAAGGAATCCACAGCGGGAGTCCCATCCACGGCTGCACCCCTTGCTCAAGGAGCCACGCTTCACCGACAGGTACCAGCGTGATCGCATCCCCGAACCCTGCGCGGCATCCCCACACGAGACCGTCCATGGTGAGTGGACCAGCAGGGCCTGCGCAGTTGTAGGCACCACCATGCCCGCCTTCAGCGCACACGCACGCAAAGTCAGCAAGATCACGCACATCGATGAAGCAGACTTCCGCGGCCCACGGCTTCACCGCTTCGGGCACCAGTACTTCGCCTCCGCGCGACATGCGCACGGGCCAGTACGAGAATCGGTCGGTGGTGTCACCGGGTCCGACGATGAGTCCGGGGCGAAGCATCGTCGCGCGCTCGCCGTAGACCTCCGCCAATACTCGTTCGCACGCGGCCTTGAGCGGGCCATAGGTTTCGTTGGTGACCTTCTCTTCGCCCTCGGCAGGGGATGGTGCAAGCGGCGCGCTCTCGTCGGCATGCGCGGGCATTCCCTCGGCGTACACATTCACCGTCGTCACCAAGATGTAATGCCGCACCGCAGGTTTCAAGAGCTCCGCGCTCGCTCGCGCGACCCGCGGCGTGTAGGCGCTCGTGTCGATGACGGCATCCCAAGTGCGACCGCCCTTGATCGCCGCGGCGAGCGGCTCAAGTCCCAGCCCCTTCTTCGGATCGCGATCGCCATGAATCTGTTCGAGGTCGGGAAACCTTCCGGGATTCGTCTTGCCGCGATTGAAGAGCGTGACCGTCCAGCCGCGCGCCTTCGCGCTCTCGACGATGGCCGGTCCAAGAAACGCAGTGCCGCCAAGAATGAGCAGGTTCATGGTGTGAAACAGAAGGGTACCGTCACCGCATGCCAGCACCCCAGGTCGACACACGCAAGGCTGCGCGGAGGCCGCTCAAGTTCACGACGACCGCCGAGTTGCGTGCGGAACTCGATCGCCTTGAGCGCGCGCACCGCGCGGGAACCCTCCGCAAGACGGGCAACTGGACTCCCGGCGAGATCTTCGATCATCTCGGGAAGGTCATTGAGTTCGCATTCGACGGATTCCCGCCAGGCCACAATCCGCCGATCTTCGTGCGGCTCATGGGCAGGGCGCTCAAGGGATACATGTCGAGTGGGCGGACGCTTCCGCCGGGATTCGTGCTGTCTCCCGACGCCGCGTACATGATGCCCACTCCGGGAGCATCCTTCGACGTCGGGCTCGCGCGACTGCGCCGCACGCTCGATCGCCTCGACTCCGGCGAGCGGCTCGAACAACTGAGCCCCGCGTTTGGCGTGATGGGCCACGACCGCTGGCTCCGGCTCCACTTCGGCCACGCGCAGCATCATCTCGGATACCTCTGGCCCGATTCGGCGAAGTGAGTTCGCAGTCGCCCATCGCGCGCGGCGGTCACCCGAAGAGCCACATGATCGCCGCGAGCGATCCTCCTGCGACGAGTATCCACAGTGTGGCGGCCTGCGCAATCGCGCGCCAGCCGACTTGCCTGAGCGCGGTGCGCGAGAGACCCGTCCCGATCAGGAAGAGGGCGACCTGGAATCCGATGCCCGAGACAAACGCGATGTTTGTCTCGACGGCTCGCAGTCCAGGCACGAGCGTTCTCACGCCGCTCGCTGCCAAGAAGAGGATGATGAACCAGGGGAACGGGGCGGGCTTGCCCGCGAGGTCTGCCCCGCGCATGAATCGGCCTGCGAGGATCGCGAGCGGCGAGATCCAGATGACGCGAGTGAGCTTGACGATATTCGCAGTGTCAAAGGCGAGGGAACTCTCGGGCGCGCCGACGGCGTGATACCCCTTCGCCGCCCCTCCGACGGAGGCGATGTCATGCAGCGCGACGCCCGCCCACTGTCCAAACTGCACATCGCTCATGCCGATCGCGTGGGCGATGGCCGGCAGCGTCCAGAGCCCGATCGCATTGAGCATGAAGATGGCCCCCGTCGCGACAGCCATGTTTGACGCCGTCGCACCGATCGCAGCGCCGATGGCGACGATCGCCGAGCCGCCGCAGATCGCCGTCCCCGATGTCACAAGCGTCGAGATTTCGCGCCCCGTGCGGAACACCCTTCCCAGAAGCAACCCCACCACGATGGCACCGACGATGGATCCGACTGCGAGCCCGAGCCCATCGACCGCCGCACCGGCCAGGATGCTGAGGTCGAGCCGGAATCCGAGCATCACGACGCACGCCTGGATGAGCCACTTCGATGTGACCTTGCATTCCTTCGTCCATGCGCTCACGCCGGCAAGCGCCAGCACGATTCCCGCAACGAGCGCGAAGTCCGCGCGCGACCACGGCCCACCGGCCGCGATGACCGCCACGATCAAGAGGCACTTCATCCACATGGTTGCGAGGCTACCGACGCGTACGATTGCGCCATGGACGGAATCTCAATGCTCGTGGGGCTTCTGGTGGGCGCTGTGATCGGTGCACTTGCGATGTGGGCATTCGCCGCATCGCGCACTCGCGCGGGAGTTGCATCGGAGGCGCAAGCGCGTGCTCTCCTCGATGCTGCGACCAAGGAGCGAGAGCGTGCGCTTGCGGAGACGCGCGACGAACGCAAGGCGCGATCGGCGGCCGACCAAGCCTCGGCGGCCCTCGAAGCGAGTCTCGTCGAGCGCGAGCGCGCGGTCGTGGAGCTGCGCAGACAATTCGATGAGTCGCGCAAGCAACTCGCCGACACCTTCAAGGCCACGGGCGCGGAAGTCATGCGGACCAACGCCGAGGAGTTCAGCAAGAAGGCCGACGAGCAGATGAGCGCGACGCTCAAGCCGCTCAAGGAGCAACTCGCGAAGAACGAGCAGCTCGTGAGGGAGCTCGGCGAGAAGCGCGAAGGGGATGCCAACAAGCTCTCCGAGCAGTTGCGGACGATCGCCGATCTCCAGACGAAGACTTCGGCCGCCGCGACCACGCTCACAAGCGCACTCAAGGACACGCGGCAGCGCGGCAAGTGGGGAGAAGTCGGCCTGGGGATCCTCCTTGAGAGTTCGCAACTGGAGCGGGGGATCCACTTCATCGAGCAGGCGTCGATCGAAGGCGAGGCGGGGCGACTCCGCCCCGATGTCATCGTCAAGTTGCCGGGGCAGCGGGTCATCGCGATCGACAGCAAGTTTCCACTCAATGCGTACCTGGAGTCGCTCGCGCTGGAGATCGACGACATCCGAAGGGCGCAGCTGCGCCGCGACCACGCGGCCGCGCTCAAGGGCCATGTCCAGGCGCTCGCGAAGAAGGACTACGCCGGAGCGATCGAGGGGTCACTGGAGTTCACGGTGCTGTACATGCCCGTCGAGAGCGCCGTCATCGCTGCGCTGGAGACCGATCCGGATCTCCACCAGTCGGCCTTTGACAGTCGCGTGCTGATCGTCACGCCCAGCACGCTGTTCCTCATGCTGCGCACGGTGGCCTCGAACTGGAGCGACCAGAAGCTCTTCGAGGGAGCGACGGCCATCCGTGACGCCGCGCGCGAGATGGTCACGCGCGTGTCGACGCTCGCGGGGCACATGAATGGGACTGGCTCGCGACTCGCGGCCGCGGTGGACAGTTACAACAAGATGGTCGCGTCGTTCGACGGACGCCTCGTGAAGCAGATCAACGAGGTGGCCAGCGTGACGATGCAGGAACCCGTGAAGCTCGACGGAGAACTGGACTCGACCGTTCGCACGAGCCGGAACGCGCAACTCCCAGCGGCGACCGATCCGCCGGCGCCGCCATCCCCGTCGCCGCCGCTCAGCCTCTACGAACCTCGAACGCCGTCTCCTGAGGAGTGAGCGCGCCGCGGCGCACCTCGACCGGGGTGAGGCTCGCCCCCCAGTGCGTCTTGATCGCCGCGAGAAACGCTTCGACATCAACCGTCTTCCCTTGCGCAGCGAGCGCGACTGCGCCATCGCGCTCGTTGCGCACGAACCCGCAGAGCGCCGGGAATCGCCGCGACAACTCGACAGCAGTCTGGCGAAATCCGACTCCCTGCACTCGTCCCACGAATCTCACCTCGATGCGCACCGTGTCGAACTCGGGGAGGACCGCACTCGGGTGATAGACGTGGAACGACAGCCCGAACGGATCGGAGAACATCGCGCTCACTGGCGCAGTGTTCGGCGTGCCGTCGGGCATCGGGGCGCAGCACACACCTGAAGACGACTCGCGGCAGCCCGCCGCGAGCAGCGCCTCGCGCGCCTTCGCGAAGTCATCGACCTCAAACTCGAAGAAGGTCTTGCCGGCATGGCGGCCGCGCGTCGCAGCGGTGGCCTCGTCGCTCGCAGCGTCGGCTGCAGGCAGCGCCTCGACGAAGAGCGTGATGGCATCTCCCTCGAAGCGGACCTCGCTCTCTCCAGCCGCCCGCACCTCGAGCCCAATCACATCGCGATAGAACGCAACCGCCCGCGCAAAATCGCGCACGCGCACCGCGACGAAGCGGGTCATTCGGAACCGCGGGCGCGGGCCAGTCATCGCCCGCAGGCTACTTCGCACCCAGCGCGGTCCCTTGCCAGCGCCGGATCATGCGCAGACCCATCACCGCGAGGAAGACCGGCATGAAGAGGAACCCCAGAGTCGTGTTGAACATCGCCGCAAGGAACCCAACAACGCCGAGCTGCGTGAGCACAGGTTGGAGGATCACCACCGTCCACGCGATCCCGGTCGCGGCGCCGATCGCGACGAGCCAGAGGTACACAACGAGGATCGTGTGCGACCGTTCGACCGCTCGCGCGTCGTCGTCGTCATGGTCGTCGAAGTCATCGCCATGTGCGCGCGCCCAGGCGAGCACCGAGCCGACCCCCGGCACGGTGAGAAACGCGAGCGCGGTGACGAAGATCATCGACCACGGCGGTAGCCCTCCGACTGCGGGAACGCTCCCCACGGGGGATCTCCCTATCTCCACACCCATCATCGCGGCAGCCAACACCGAGATGGCGCACATGCGCGAGATGTTGGGGGGACGCACATACCCGAGCATCGCAATCGATGACTGTGGGAAGGTCGGCGCGGGGTTGCGCCGGATCCAGCGGAACAAGAACAGTGCTGGGAGAACTGCGGCGATCGCCATCAGCGAGTAGCGGATCGCCGTTCCCCACGCCCCGAGACCGACCGTCGCCGGGAATACAAACCACACCACGATCCCGCAGAGCACCGCCATCGTCACGAACACGAGCACGCCGACCGAGGACAACTTCGCGATGTACGCACCCTGCCGTCCCATCGCGCGCGCATGCGACACCTCTTCGTCGGGCTCGCCCAACGCGTCCAACTGGTCACGCGCTCCTGGCTGTTCAGTCTGCATGGCTACGACGCCGACTCAGCCGCAGCCGCAGCTCGATCCGCAGCACTCGCTCGACTTCTTCATCGGGCCAGTGAACAGTCCGACCGTCGCGCCTGCGGGATCCGAGATGATGGCGAAGCGGCCGATGCCGGGGATGTCGCACGGCGGGCACGAAATCTTGCCGCCGTTCGCCGCCACCGTCGACACAGCCTTCTCAAGGTCATCGACCCAGATGTACGAGAGCCAGCACGAGGGGTGCGGACCCCACTCGGCCTTGATCTTCATCATGCCGCCAGCGCATCCAGTCTTGTCATGCGGGTCGCGGCCTGCGAGCGAGAAGGTCGTGTACTCCTGGGTACCCATCAGATTCGTGGTCGCGTTCCATCCCAGCAGCCCGGCGTAGAACTTGCTCGCCGCCGTGGGGTCGCTCGTCAAGAGCTCGCTCCAGCAGAAGCTGCCGTTGTCGGCGTTGTAGCCCTGGCAGCCGACGCCGGGGAGTCCAGTGAACAGGCAGACCGTCGCGCCGGTCGGGTCAGCGACGACGCCGAACCGTCCGGTCTGCGGGATGTCCATCGCTTCCGCGATCACCTTGCCACCGAGCGTCTTCGCCTTCTCAAGCGACGCATCGACATTGGCGACATTCACGTAGATCCCCCAGTGCGAGGGAACTTCCGCGGGGATGTGGGCGGGCATCGGCATCATGCCGCCGAAGGAACGGCCCTTGTTCGAGAGGCCCATGTAGCCGCCGCAGGCGTCCGTGCCATCCGACCCATCGCAGGTTTCAAACGACCAGCCGAAGACCTTGCTGTAGAAATCCTTTGACGCGGCAACATTGCGCGTCAGGCTCTCCCACCAGCAGAACGATCCGATCGTCTGGATCTTGTTGTTGGGGGGAAGGTGCAGTCTAGTTCCTCGTCAGCGCGGATCCAAGCGGGCGATGATAGAGCAATTGAGCGGGCCAATGAACGCGCTCGTGCCGTCCTGCTCGGCGCGATCGATCGTTGCGAGCAATTTTGACACGGAGGCATCATCCCACAGCCCGAGCGACACGAGCCGCGGCGCAAAGATGCGAATAAACCCGCTGGGCCACTGCCAGAACGGCTCGTGCGGCCGCGCGATCGTCGGAAGGAGTCGCAAGTGCTCGATCGTGAACCCGTGCCGCGCGAGCGCTGTGACCACGGGTCCCGCCGCGTTCACCGTCCCACCACACGCTTCGAGTCCGCGGACCGCGCGCGTGACGAACTCCTCGACTTCCGCCGAATGCGGCAGCAGACCGTAGGTGCGGTAGTTCGCGTACTCGTGGAAGACCGCGACCCCGCCGGGCTTGAGCGCTGCGGCGATGCGCGCAACGAGACAGTCGATGTCGGGAACGAACATCGCGACCCATCGGCACCATGATGCGTCGTGCAATCCCGCATCGACTGGGATCGCATCCGTCATGAGATCGACTTGCTCGACGCGGATTGGCGTCGCGCTCCCCGCGAACCGCCGCCGGAGATCGTCGATGGACTCGCTCGACCTCTCGACTGCGGTCACGCTCCCCGCAGGACCGACCAACGACGCAAGATCGGCGGTCGCATGGCCGGGTCCCGCCCCCACATCGATAACACGCATGCCAGCCGCAAACCCCGCGCGCGCCCATCCCTCAAGGACCTGCGCACGCCAGAGTTCATGCTGCCGCCCGAGTCGCTCACGCTCGATTTCGGCTTCGCCAAGGAGGTACTGGCCTTGGGCGAGCGGCGGGTTGTCACGAGCGGGTGCGCGGGGGGCGGACATCCGAGCCACGGTACCGCGCCCCGAGCTGCCCTCCGACTTGGGGAATGCCCTCGGGGAGGGGCCTTCTATATAGAGGGCCTTCTTTTTTGTCGGGTGCGTCACGCGCGGTCACCGTGGCCGCGCCACCCCACTGGCGGCCCAAGATCGACCTCTCTCACAACCAGAACATGATCGCACCCCCCAACTCGCTCGACCCCGCTGGCTCCCTGCCACGCCAACCCGCCTTCCTGACACTTCGCCTAGTCGGCAGACACGGCCTCGTGCAACCGAAGATCGTCTTCAAACTGGCTGCTGGCGACTTCGACGACGACAGATTGCTCCTCGTCATTCCCCCAGACAGGCGCATCGCGTTGGCGCGACTGCGCGGACGGATGCGGGAAGGCAGCCACGTGTCGGGGCTCGTGTTGCAGTCAATGCTCCTGACTGGCGACCATGTGCTCAGGGAGACATTGGGAATCACGGCGCCCGTGCTCGAATTGCCCGCAGAGTGGGCCTCGTTTCCTGGCAAGAGTCCATCAATGAGCCGTCCCCTCGGCCTGATGGATGTGGCAGGGATCAACCCACGCCCCATTGACTGGCCAGCGGAGCTCTCGACGGCACAGTTTGTAGTCGTGCACCTGCCCACACGGCGGAAGGCGCTCGGAATCCGTCTGGTGGATGCCGGCTCCGTCGATGACATTCCCCGCGTGGGCCGGTCCTTGGCGGTCGTCGACAACCATGGCGATCGATCGATGGTGCAGTATCACGGAAAGCTGCGACGAGTCCCACGCGATCACGCGAAGTGGGTCTGCATGACCCTCTACTCCCACTTCTACCGTCTCAGGCGCATGGCAAGCTTCGTGACCCGGAAGCCTCACGCAAGCAGAGCCGATGGGATCCCGCCGGACCCTGATGAGGGTCCAGGCCGTGGCCCAACAATGTGAGTGGGGCGCTACTCCAGCCCGAGTTGCTTCCCGACCTGCCTGATGCACTCGCTGGCGATCGCGTTGGCGCCGTATCCCCCGGGCAGTCGGACGAACGGCTTCCCGAACCTCCGGCACACTTCGCAGTAGTCGCCGTAGCCATGGCTCGCCCATCGGATCAGCAGGAGCACCACGGCGACATCATCTCGCGACACCGCCGACTGGATGAACTCGCGTGAGCCGCCCGACTTGGTCGCCACCCACTGCAGCTCGGAGAGCTCAAACGCCTTGACGATCGCGTCGCGCCGGGCGGGGCGCTCATCGCCGCCGATCAGTACCACCCGCTTGCCAGCGAGCACGGTCCTGAGTCTCTCGACCTCCGGAGAGAGTCTCGCGCGGTCATCGGGGCCGTCGTCTTCAGGCTCATCTTCCTCGTGCAGTCCGGCAAGTCGTTCGCCGAGCAGCATGCCGTCCGCGCGGGCGAGGACAGACTGCGGCAGGCTCGCAGCGCCAAGCGCCTGGTCGACGCGCCGCAGGAAGTCGGTGTGATCCAGCGCCGCACCGAGTTCGCAGGCAGCATCCAGTGCGCAGCACATCTTGCGCTCGCGATCGGCGGCGTCTTCCGCCCCCTCGGTTCCATCGGCCCAGCGCTGCAGTTCGTAGACGAACTTGGTCAGTGCATCCTTCTGCTTCCGGCGGCGATCCCCGAGCGCCTTCGCCTGCACTCGCAGCACCTTCATCTGCGCCAAGGCCGATGCAGGGTCCAACGCAAGGTCGGGTTCGTTCAAGGCCTGGGCCTCTGCGCCGGCGATCTTCAGTCGCGCCTTCGCACCGCGGACCCACGCGCCGAGCTGATTGACGGCATCGTCGAAGAGGCCCATGTCGGTCACCGGCGTGAGCTGTCGGCGAAGCCGCGACAGGTGCCTGGCGACGCATTTCACGGCGTCACGCGATCGCGCCAGCTCCGGATCGTCGCCGGTGTAGCAGTCGATCGCCTCGCACACGACTTCGTACCAGCCGCGGATCTCGGCGAGGGGCGTGATGGTCCACTCGATCACCTGCTGATCCAACGCCCACATGAAGACCTGCTCATCAAGCCCGATCTTGCGCAGGCGGTTGTACTCGTCCTTCACGGACTCGAACTCGAACCGCTTGCGACTCATCGCCCAGTCGATCGCCGCGCACTGGCGCTTCAGTGCGCGCCGGATCGCGGGGAGGCCCGCATCGGGGTCGACCTTGATGACGGTGGTCTTCGGCGCGGTCGTGGCCGCGCTGCCGAGTCCGCCGGTCGCGCCGTTGCCCGATGTCATGGCGGGATTCCCGAATCGCGCGACCATGGTCGCGATCGCCTCGGCCGATGCACGGTCCATGGTGGGAACTGCAGCGGCGACTCCGACGGGTTTCGCTTCGACGATTGAAAAACCGGGAGCCGCAGGCGAACTCACTGCGGCTCCCGATCCTAGGGGGGTGTCGGTGTCGAGAGCCGTCGGCAGCGCCGGAGGATCGACGCGCATTGCGGCGTCGGCGGGAGCGCAGATGTTCGCGAGCCACCCCGCGATCGCCTGAAACATCGGCAGCGTTTCTGGCCGTGCGGCGATCAATTGCCTGACGGCCGTCTCTATGACGGCGACTGGATCGCTGCTGCTGCTGCAGTCGCCGGCGGGTGCGGGAGAAACTGGCACGCTCGTGTGTGAGATTGTCATGGATGGCTCCGGGTTCGATCGATGCGACTCGCGTTGCCTCAACGGCTGCGACACCCCTAGGACGGCATTGATCCGGTCAGTCTAACAGTCACGGAGAAAAAATTCCCCGTGCGTGGCAGCAGTTTACCGCTGGCACCCCTGAAAAATTCCTGTCAGAACTCAGCATCGGCTGCCGTCAACGGAGAAGCCCATGCAACACCACCACGAGATGATCGCCCGTCGTTCGCCGGATGGATGCGGCGGTCCAGCGGGCGGTAGCGATGCCGGATCGCCACCTGAGGCGAGAGTTAACTGAACTGAATGTCGGCGAGAGCGGGGCGGGCGTGCGGCGACAGTGCCCGGCCGAGGGGGCGCGTGGACACCACCGCATCAAGCCCAAAATGGGACTTCGGTTCCCAATCCCAGCTCGGCCGGAGGCGGCCTCTAGTCCGGCTCACCGAAGTAGTTCCTCGCGGCGTCGCAGCGCCTCGTCCCAAGTCGGATCGGCTTGGCGCAGCACATCGAGGTCGCCAGGCGGGGCAGTCGTGACAGATGGGTCCCCGTAGATCAGTTCGTTCTCGCGCGCGATGAGATGCTCGTTCTCGCGATCCATCGCCCAGTCGAAAGTTGCATCTGCGACAGCGAAGGCCACGGCACCGACCGCGAACACCACCCATCCGGGCGCGCTTGGGATGAGCAGAAGTACCCCGCCAGTTGCCAGGCCCACCGCGATGCCGTCGCCACCGGCCCGAGTGAGTTCTTCGTAGAGTCGATCATCTGAGATCTCCCCCTGATACCACTCGTAGGTGGCGACTCCCGCCACGGTCGCAGTCGTGAGCGCGCCTCCCATTGCCGCCGCTGAACCTGCGCCCCCCCAAGGAATCCGCGGGGGTCCTGTCACAGCGGCCG
>CANETX010000013.1 GCA_947441435.1 Planctomycetaceae bacterium | reverse complement strand
TAAAAAATCGCCGTGGCTGTCGCATGGAACCTTTCCGCTCTCTCCCGCTACGCGAACACCGCCGAGGGCAGGGAAGTCGGAGGAAACCACCGCTACATCGGAGGAAACCACTCCGCGGAGAAGGCGAGTCCCCAATGAGTCACAATGTCGCCAGACATTCGTATTGCAGCACCGCATTGTTACACTTATCGCACGGAATCGCCGCTTCACAGTGGATTTGTCGGGCAACCGCCCGCGACGCTGGAAAAGCGAGTTCCTATCAACTCGGATGCGGGGCTGCGGGATTCAGGGCGCGCGGGATGTCCCGCGCCTTGTTTGCGACGGCGGCCGCGCAACTGCTCGTGCCGGTGATTGCGGTCCTGATCTGGCATCCGCCGATGGATGAAGGGCTGTTCAAGACGTTTGTGCTGAACACGAACTTCGCGGTGCTGTTTGTCGGCGCGGCGCTGCTGTTTCGGCGGGCGAGTATGCCGAGCGACGCCGCGGCTGCGAATCCTCGGTGACAAGATGGCCACGCGTCCCCCGAAGCGTGCCACGAAGCCAAGAGTCCTCGCCGGCGGCAACCCGCAGATTGCGAAGGGTGATGGCGACGCGCCGGTGCAGGCGTTCATCGCTGCGATGCCGGGGTGGAAGCGGGATGTCGGGCTGTCGCTCGATGCCTTGATCGTGCGCACCGTGCCTGGCGTGCGCAAGGCGGTGAGGTGGAACACTCCCTTCTACGGCGTCGAAGGGAAGGGATGGTTTCTGGGATTTCACTGCCTCACCAAGCATGTGAAGGTCGCGTTCTTCAACGGTGTCGCGCTGAAGCCGATGCCACCGGTCGAGTCGAAGCAGAAGCGCGTGCGCTACCTCCACATTTTCGAGGCCGAGATGATCGACGAAGCGCAACTCGCCCGCTGGATCAAGCGGGCGGCGAAGCTGCCGGGGGAGCGGTGTTTCTAGCCGCGCGCACCGCCGTCACAGTTTCCACTCGCGGACCGCCGGTGGACCCTTTGTGCACTGGACGTTGAGGCTGATCGGGCGCTCGGCGAACTGCATCTTTGATGTGTCATCGAACAGGTGAAACTCGTCGACGCGCTGGATGTCCGTGAATCCATGATGGGCGAGGATCGCGGCGAGAATCGCCTGCGAGAAACCAACCTTGTGGAAGTCGAAGGGCTCGATTTGTCCGCCCATCATCATCCGCATGATCATGAACTGGTTGTCCGCGCTCTGCCGAGCGACCGGATGGAGGAACAGCTCGCAGAGCACTTCCATGTCCGGCACCGAGATGCGCAGGCGCCCCCCGGGCATCAACACCCGGTGCGCCTCATTCAGCGCCCGAGGGAGCTCCCCTTGGTAGCCGAGGTGTTCGTAGACATGCGAGGCGTAGATCTCGGAAGCGCTGCCGTCGGGGAACATCGAGAGATCGGTCACATTGCTCAGGACATCGACGCCGGGGCGCTGCTCGACATTGACGATCGTCCAGCCAGCCTTGACCTCCCACCCTCCCAGATGGAGTTGGAGGTTCTTGGCGCTGGCGAATCTGGTCGAGATGGTGCCCCTTGGGGAGTCCATGTCCGCGATCGTAGTGACAGGCTGACTGCAGTCGCCCTCACTGGGGTGTCGCCGACGTGAACGCGAACTCTGCTGACTCAACCGACCGGCGCGCCGCACGCGGTCGTGCCTGCGGCGACCACGCCGCCCTTCATGAGCACGCTGCCTGGCTCCAGCCGCGCGCCGGCCTCGATCACCGATCCGTAAAAGGTCACGGAATTCTCGCCAGCGCACGCATCGCGCTCGATCCGCACGCGATCGATCTTGAGCACACGGTCCTCGAAGGAGTGCGCCTGCGGGTGGCACGCGACCGACGCGCGGTCACCGTACGAAAGCATGTCGGGATCCACAATCTGCGTGGAACCTGGGCCAAGCAGCACATCGCGCCCGATGCGCGTGCCCACCGCACGCAGGCACCAGGTCACGATCGGCGTGCCCTCGACGCGCCCGAGCGCCGCACGCGCGCTGAACCACCAGAGCACGTAGAGGTAGTCCCAGCGGCTGCACCAGCAACTCCATAGGCCGTGCTGTCCGGGCTGCACGCGCCCGAGCAAGATCCACTTGGCCGCGATG
Organism: Planctomycetaceae bacterium; assembly: GCA_947441435.1. Lineage (GTDB taxonomy): Bacteria > Planctomycetota > Phycisphaerae > Phycisphaerales > SM1A02 > F1-60-MAGs104. The sequence goes on along the minus strand of CANETX010000013.1, from coordinate 25,545 downwards.
CCGAAGCCGACGAACCAACACCACGCCGCGATGCCGGCGAGACCGCCCCACATCGCCATCGATGCCGCATCGGATCCTCCACGCGATGCCACTTCAAGCCAGAGCGCCGCAGCCACGACGGTCGGCACAACCGCCAGACAGCGCGCCAATTCCCATGACCAGCGGTTGATGCGCTGGAGCAGGCCGGGTTCGTGCGTCAGCCGACGATCGACCGTGACGACATCGCGCCGTGGCAAGCGCATGGGCGGCACGCCGAACCACCCCTCGCCCTCGTTCGCCGTTGGCGGTGCCACGGTGGACACGCCCACGAACATTCGATCGGGATACGCGCGCCCGGCCGGCACAACGGCGTGGTTGCCGACAAACGTCTCGTTGCCCAACTGTGTTCGCGCCACCATCACGGTCCCGCGTGACCAGTCCGGGCTCGCGAAGTAGATGCCATCGGCAAAGAAGCACCCGCTCCCAATCGTGACCGTCTCGGGCAGCACATCGATGATCGAACTGACTTCCGTGTCCGGGCCGACGCGCATGCCAGAGAGCCGAAGCCACATCGGCCAGAGCAGCGTGCCGCTGAGCCATCGCCCTGCCGACTCGACCATTCCGGTGCGCCACCAGATGCGCAGCGCCGTCACGCCATGCAGCGCGTGGGTGCCGGGCGCGATCGCACCGCTCCAGCGCAGCGCGAGCGCCGCCGCAAACAGCCACGCCGGCACAGCGAGCGCGGCCGCCAAGGATGCCTCTGCCAACAGCGGCCAGAAGTCAACCGACGATCGAAGCCATGCCCCCAATTGCGTGCCGACGACTCGCTCGATGATCATCGTTGCCATGGCCGCACAGCATCCGAGCAGGACGAGCCCGAGCGCCCGGAGGGCGAGCGACACCATGGCGTGCGTCACTGGCCCCATGCCGGCGCCGGTGCTGACCCGCGCTGAATCGACAGCTCCGCTCACCGCGCCAGGCACGCCGTCCCACATCGCACCCGTAGGGACACTGGAGCCCGATGGCACCGTCGCGAGGGGCGCGATCGTCGAGCCAGAGCCGATCTTCACTCCCAACTCAACGGTCGCACGCACGCCGATGGTTGCAGCGGCACCGATCGACACACGGCCGCGCTCGATGCCGCCACGCTCGATCCTTCCCGTGAGGACCGCGGCATCCTGGCAAAGCGTCACGCCGTCGCCGAGTTCGAGCAGGTCCCATCCGCTTCGCAGCACATTCACGCCCCGATGCACATGCACCCCCCGACCGACGCGCGCCCCGAGCCGCCGCAGCGCCCACGCGGTGAGTTCCGTGCCCTCCGCGATCGACCCTGGAATCGCGCTCGCGATCTGCTCGACGATCCACTCGCGAACATGACGGCCGCTCCATGTTTGCACGAGTCCGGGCTCGAACTGCCCGATCAGGGCGCGCTTGACCAGTGCGGTGCACACCACCGCCACCGGGAACCATGCAAGTAGTGCCACACCGAACGCCAGCGGCGCAACCATCGCCAGCCCCACCGCGCCGATCGAATCGATCGCGGCCGGAAGTACGTGGAAGACAAGCCACGCTGCCGCGCCGCCGCCCACGGCGACACCGACAGCGAGCGATGCGCCCTGGATGGACCATGCGACGACCTTCCGGTGCCATGGTGCAATCGACACGGGCGCATGAGTTGCGACATCCGCTTGCTTCACGCCACGAAGCCGTCGCGTCAGGCCACCGATGGTCGGTTCGTCGTAGACCATCCGTACGGTCGCGTTGATCCCAAGCGCACGACGGATCCGCAGCACGAGATCGACCGCGCGCAGCGAGTCGCCGCCAAGATCATCGAAGAAGTGCCGCGATGGATCCGGCAACTCACGCGCGCCCACCGAGGCCGCCGCGCACGCTGCCAGGCGCTCGACGAGCGGCAGCGAGGCATCACGGGCCCGTTCTTCCCACGGGGCGGCGCTCGCCGTCGATTCGCCGAGGGCAACAGCGACGGCGCGCCGGTCGATCTTTCCGCTCACTTGCCTCGGAAGAGCCGGCACCACGCGGAGCACGGCAGGCACCATCGCCGGTGGAAGGCTCGCGCGCACATGCGCCAGCACCACATCCGGGTCAACCCCAACGCCCACGACCACCGCGCCCAGCCGGGCGGAACTCCCCGCTCCCACGAGCGCGCACGCGGCTTCGCGCACGCCGGGGGCACTCGCCAGACATGCTTCGACCGCGCCGAGCTCCACGCGGTGGCCTCGCACCTTGACCTGCGAATCGATGCGGCCGAGGTACTCGATCGCACCCGCACGACGGCAGACGAGGTCGCCCGTGCAGTAGACGCGCCCGAAGCGCACATCGTCGATGAAGCGCGCAGCGGTGAGTTCGGGTTGCCCGTGATAGCCAAGCGCGAGGCACTCGCCGGCCATCCAGAGTTCGCCTTCGAGCCCGTCGGCGGACTCCGTGCCGTCATCGCGGACGATGATCGCGCGGCTGCCGGGCACCGCATCGCCCAGATGCACCGGCACCCCGGGATGCATGCGCCCGCGCGAGCAGGTCACCGCGCACTCGGTCGGGCCGTATCCATTCTCGAGCCAGAGTGCAGCGCTCCAGAGGTCGCTCAGATCTTGTGGCAGTGCCTCGCCGCCCACATACACGAATCGCAGCGCAGGCAGTTCGCGCGCAGGATCCTCGACGCCCATCGCGCGAAGAAGCGTGGGCGGCGGACAGAACACGGTGATCCCCTGCCCACGCAGCCACGCGGGGAGGTCGGGCCCCGACCGCACGACCTCGTCATCGACCGGGACGAGTGCGGCACCAACCGCGAAGGCGAGCCAGGTCTCCTCGATGCTGCTGTCGTAGGCGTTGCTCGAACACTGCGCCACCCGGTCGCCCGGGCCGAGACCGAAGCGTGCGCGATCGGCCTCGACCAAGGCGGCGATGGATGCATGCCGCACCATCACTCCCTTCGGGCGACCGGTCGTGCCGCTCGTGTAGATGAGGTACGCCACGCCGTCGGGTGCGGACGCCGCGGCCTCTGCGCTTTGCCCCGCGCTCTGCGCCGCAACCTGCCCCGCGCGCTCCAGCGCAGCCGCATCAATCACCGGGATCGATCGAGCGAGTGATCGCATGCGGTGGAGTTGCGAACCATCCGTCACGATCGCCACGGGCGAGGCATCAGCGATGATGGCGGCAACATGCGCATCGGGATGCGCGGGATCGAGGCAGCACCAAGCGCGGCCGCTCCGCGCGATTCCCATCTGAGTGGCGTAGACCTCGGCCCCCGACCGAGCCAGAATCACCATGACCACCTGCCGCTCCGGACCCGACGGAAAGGGCGCAGCGCCGACCGCACCATCCAGTGCGGTCCGCAAGGCATCGGCGCGGTGGTCGAGTTCGGAGTAGGTCAGTCGCACCGAGGAGCGTGACGCGGATGCCGGGACATCGATCGCCAAGCGGCTGCCGTGCTCTCGCACGGTCGCTGCGAAGATCGCATCAAGCGTCCGCATGGCCTTAGCGCACGATGACGGGGCAGTTGCGCGTCACAGGCTCAGGGCACCGGACTGCGATCTCATTCGGCGAGGTCCTGCGGGAGAAATTTGGCCGCGGACACTCCGACATCGTCGGGAGGATATGGGCTGTGCCCCCCTCCCTGACCCGCGACGGCCCCACTCGGCGCGACTCGCTACCGTGCCTCCAATGGTGCGCTGTTCAACACCCATCACATTCCTCGCACTCTCAGCCCTCGCCGTGCTCTCGCTTGTCGCGCCCGCATCGGCACAGGTCCACTACCACGAGGATGGTCAGCCGTGGAAACAGCGCGCAGGCGCTGGACCCGACGCGGAGGTGCCGGGATGGTTCTACAACCTCGGCATCACCGGCATGCGTGCGGAACTCGTCGCCGATGCCCCGAAGTCGCTTGTGGTTCGCCATGTGTTCGCGAACACGCCCGCGAGCGGAGTCGTCCTGGTCGGTGATCACATCGTCGGTGCAGGGAAGCAGCTCTTCAAGGAGCCGCATCGCAACGGCTACGGCGAGGCAGTCTTCGGTGCGGCTGGCCCGATCTCGGAGTTTGCGAAAGCACTCGAAGCCGCGCAGGCTCCACGAGGCGCGACTCCTGGCAAGCTCCCGCTCACACTCCTGCGCGATGGCAAAAGGTCTCAGTAGTTCTCGAGGTGGGCACTGCGTACGGCGCCTTCGCCCCGAAGTACCCCTCGGACTGCGCGAAGTCCCAGCGGATCGTCAGCGAACTGCTCGAGTATCTCGTGAAGAACCAACGGGCGGATGGCTCGTTCGGCAATCCAGTTCATGACTTCCTTGCCGCCGGCCAGTACCTCGACATGGCCCAGATCAACCCGAAGGCAAAGGAGTCGCATCCGGGCTCTTTCCCGAAGGGACCGCTCGACTCACACGGTGGATGGGGACACAACCCAGGCTTCGAGGGCTACGGGCCGATCACCATGATCACCGCACAGGGTGCTCTCGCCTACTCACTGATGGCACGCTGCGGCATTGCCATCGACCGACCGCATCACGACGCCGCATACCAGTTCCTCAAGAAGGGCACGGGTGCCAACGGCTATGTGTGGTACGGCGACAGCGTCGGTGGCGCTCCAGACGGTTGGGCGGACATGGGACGCACCGGCGCCGCGGCCCTCGCGTACTTCCTGAGCCCCTATCCCGATGCCGCGTACCGCGATCGGGCGCGACTCCACTCGAAGGTGATCGGCTTGCATCCGCAGAGTTTTCCCGACACGCACGGATCCCCAGCGATGGGCATGGGCTACACGGCGCTCGGCGCGAGCCTCGAGCCTGCGAACTTCCGCAAACTCATGGACGCCAATCGGTGGTGGTTCGCACTCGCGCAGTGCAGCGACGGGACTTTCTACTACCAGCCCAACCGGGACAACGCGGGCTATGGCGCTGACGCTCGGATGACTGCATCGTCAGTCACCGCATTCATCTTGCTCATTCCAAAGCACAGCCTGGTGGTGACGGGCAAGGCGGTGAGCAAGGCAGCGGTCAGGTCGGGCCCGGGGTAACCCCGGAGCGACTCGAGAGCGTGGGGCAGTCACTTCCACACCCCGGACATGCGGCGGCGCCTTGATGCACGAGGGGGTATCCGCAGAACGCGCAGCAATTCCGCAACTTGCGGCGCCGCGCGATGTTCCACCGCGCAAGCGCCGTGAGTGCCGCCGCGGCAACTGCTGCGCTGAGCGAGACGGCGATCAACCGGCCCCCGAGCGTTCGCCATTCCACCGTCGGGCTAATGGACGAACCCTGCACCACCTGTTCGAGCACCGGAAGCGGCCATCCGAAACTGTGGATCTGCATGATGTGAGTCACCAATTGACTGTCGCCCGCGCTCGCGAAAGCGGAGCGGAAAATCGTGAGGCCCGCGAGCGTGCACTCGCCCTCGTCCGACCTGGAAGGAGCGGGCCACGCGTTTCCGTCGGTGGGGACTGGAATCGGCCAGGTGAGGACATCGCCGGGGGTATCGCCCTGGACAGGATGCATGAGTACTCGATCCATCCGCGCGCCTCGAGCGCTCCGAGCACTCCATCATGTGCGAACGCATGGCCAGTGAGGAGGCTCACCGCCGCCGTCGAGAGGAACACGACCGCGAACACGCCAACGATGGTCCGTTCCGGCCAGCAGCGCACTGTGGCCCGGCCCGCTCGCGAAGATTGGACTGCGTTGGCCATTCATCGACTCGGCGATGGCGCGCCGCCGTGGTGCGCGACTGCACCCGAATGGTAATGCCCGTCACCGCCGCGTTCCTCTTTCCGTCGTTGTCGGCGTCCACGGGATCGCCCCCGGGCGGAATGCCTGCGAGACGCTTTGACGTCATAGCGTTTTCAGGCTACAATCCGGTCATGGCGACCACCCGTCGATCGACCGTCTACTTCGATCCTGCCGTGCACCGCGCCCTCAGATTGCACTCCGCTGCCAGCGACCGGAATCTCTCCGATGTCGTGAACGAGATGGTGCGTCGTGCGCTGAAGGAGGACTTGGCCGATCTCGCTGTGGTCCGAAAGCGCCGCAAGGAGCCGAGGCATCCCCTTGACTCCGTCGTGCGGGAGATGCGGCGCCGTGGCCAGCTATGAGGTGCGGCTCTCACGCTCCGCGCGCAAGGAGCTCGTGGCGATCAGAGTCAAGGCGGACCGTACCCGGGTTGTGGCGGCGCTGGAGCGATTGTCGAGCGACCCGCGGCCACTCGGCTCGGTGAAACTCACAACCAGCGCCAGCACCTATCGAATTCGGATCGGCGACTACAGGGTGATCTACGAGGTCCTCGACGACATCCTCGTGGTGGATGTGACAAAGGTTGGACACCGTCGCGATGTGTACAGATAGGACATCGAGGTGGCGATTCGCGCTGCCACGCGCGCGCGAAGTGCGTTCCCGACTCTCCAGCCCGTGAACAAACCGGTCGGCCTCGGATGAGGTCGACCGGTTGAACTCCCCCGACTGGACTCGAACCAGTAACCTGGCGGTTAACAGCCGCCCGCTCTACCATTGAGCTACGAGGGAATGTGCGGCGAAAGATAGCATTCGCACCCTTGGCGTCAACTTTTCGGCCTTGGATCAACGGCGCGCCGCTGCCTTGCCTTTCTGGGGCGAATTCCTATACTGCTCGGCTCGCAACGGAGCCCAACGCCATGAAGCAAGACACCCATCCCACCTACCACCCGGAATGCAAGGTTTACTTCCGAGGTGAGGTCGTCATGACCGTCGGCGCCACCGTCCCCGAGATGCATGTCGAAGTCTGGTCGGGATCGCATCCCTTCTACACCGGACAGAAGACCTTTGTCGATACCGCAGGCCGCGTCGAGCGCTTCCAGCGCAAGTTCGCTGGCGGCTACTTTGCCAAGGACAAGGCCGGGGCTTCGAAAAAGTAGATACGCACAGCTGAGAGTCCACTCGCACCGTGCCCCATCGGCACGGTGCGTTCTTTTGTTCGCCGCGACGCAGACCACATCCCGACCTGGTGCCCTGACCGATGAACACGCCCCCTGCCAATCTCGTGCGGAAACTCACCGAGCTCGAGAACGAACTCGGTTCGATCGAGGCGCAGATGCTCGACCCCGCGGTGCTCGCCGACCATCGTCGGGTGCGCGCCCTCGCGGTGCGACGAGGCGCGATCGCGGAGATGGTCGCCCGGTGGCAGCGCTGGAATGCCGCCGCAGTCGAACTTGAATCCGCACGCGCCGTTGAACGAGACGCAGGTGGTGATGCCTCGCTCGTGGAGTTGGCGCGCGCAGACATGGGGCAACTAGAAGCGGAGCGATCGGCGCTGCTCTCTTCGCTGGTAACCGACCTCGTGACCGCCGATGACCGGATGGTGGGCGCGGTCATTCTCGAAGTCCGCGCTGGGGTCGGCGGAGATGAGGCGTCACTTTGGGCCGGCGATCTTGCCCAGATGTACCAGCGGTACTGCCAGTCGCGCCGGTGGTCATGGGACGAACTTGAACTCAAGGCCGGGGATGCCGGAGGGCTCAGCCACGGCGTCTTCGAAGTGACCGGTGCGGGAGTCTGGAGCGCGCTTGGCTACGAAGGTGGCACCCACCAGGTGAAGCGCGTGCCCGCGACTGAGGCGCAGGGGCGCGTCCACACTTCGACGGCGACGGTCGCGGTCCTTGCCGAGCCTGAGGAGGTCGAGTCTGCGGTCGACCCCGAAGAAGTAAAGGAGATCATGACGACCGCGCAGGGTCCCGGCGGGCAGAACGTCAACAAGGTGGCGACCGCGGTGCAGCTCATCCATCTCCCGACGGGGATTGAAGTGCGCATGCAGGAAACGCGCAGCCAGCTCCAGAACCGCGACAAGGCGTGGCGACTCCTGCGGGCGCGCGTGTACGAGCGTCGCAAGGCGGAGGCTGCCGAGCGCCGGGCGGACGAGCGCAGTGCGATGATCGGCTCAGGCAGTCGCGCCGAGAAGATTCGTACGTACCGCGCCAAAGAGAACATCGCCGTCGATCACCGGATCGAGGCGAGCTTCAATCTGGCCGAGATCCTCGGGGGAAAACTCCAGCCGATGATCGACTCGCTGACGCTCAAGGACATCGCGGAGCGCGTCGAGAGACTCTGACCTCCACTGAATTGATGAAAAGTGGCCCTGACAGGGCTGAGATCCATCAATTCAGTTGGAGCGGACGCTGGCGATGACTTCCGCTTGCTGCGAGACCTCGCCAGCCCAGAGAGTGATCGGTGCTTGGAGGAACCCGGTGAACCCTTCGCGTGGTGTCACCTTGACTTCAATCGTGAGCCCACCGTCCTTCGAACGATCGGCGCGGACGAATTCGACCGCGATGTCGCTACTCGTGGAGGTTGCCTTGTTGACGGCGTAGCGCGCATTGCGCGTGGTGAATGTCGCCTCGCTTGGAACCCCCGCCTTCATTGCGCCGAGAACTGCACGCTTGTCGAGGAGATCAATGGTCGTGGAGCGATCGATCGTCTCGCTGCGGACCCGAAGGTCGACGACCGCGGCCCCCACGGCGTCCGTCTCGAGGTACAGGTGCGTGGGCAGTGCCCCCGCGAGCGCGGTGAGGTCATAGGCAACGAGGTACGAGGCCCTCGGCTCGGCAGCAGCGCCATCGAGCCCCTGCACGGTCAGCGTGCCGCCATGCGTACCGAGGATCTTGAACGGCTTCTTGTCGATCGACTCGACGACGACGCGTCCGGTGAGGTTCTTGCCCCCGACCGCATTGACATACGGCGGCACGATCCTCACCGGGAGCGACACTTCCCCCTTGATGGCGATGTCGAGAGGGCGGCTCCCCCCCTCCACCATGACCTTCACGGACGACCGCCGCATCCCCATCGAGGGAGCCCCTTCGAGGGTGACCTGCAGGGTCTCGGTCCCACCGGGGGGAATCTCCTTGCCATTGAGGTCGGTCGTCGTGGTGCACTTGCAGGAAGGCTGGACCAGCTCGATCTTGACCGGTTTGTCCGAAGTGTTCGTCAGGATGACCGTCCCGACCCCCGGGGTGTTTGGGGGCAGGAACCCAAAATCGATGAATGCCGGGTCGGCCTTGAGCGGCGAGAGGGCCGCGGCGGCCGTCCCTCGAGTCGGTGGAAGTGGCCGTTTCTCTTGGGTTTGCGTGAGGGAACCCGTGCAAATCAGGGCGGAAACGATGGCTGTTGTGAACATCGAGGCGAAGGCTAACCCCTCTTGGGGTTCCAATAAAGGGCAACAATCTTTCCGATTTCTTTTGGGTCGCGGTTTACAACCGGGAAAGCGGAACTATGTTCAGGGTGCGGATGAGAGTCCGCGGCATCGTGTGGCGAAGGAGCGAAGGCCCCTCGCCGTCTCGTTGTCCAACAATGCCCTTTTCCCTCCCTCCGCCCCCGAGCCTCGTGCTCGGGGGTTTTTTTCGTCCGAATCGCCGAGGGGCACCTCGACTTGAGGGTGGATGGCGGCCGCGGGCTGCTCGCTATGATCGCTTGGCTCGGAACCCAACGCCCATGAACTCAAACGACCTTCGCCCCGGAATCGCCCTACGACTCGACGGCCGTCTCGTCGTCGTCACCCAGTACACCCATGTCACACCCGGCAATCTGCGCGCGTTCGTGCAGATCAAGATCCGTGACATCGAGAAGGGGACGATCCTCGAGAAGCGCCTTCGCTCCGGCGAGACTGTCGAGCAGGTCGAGCTGGACCGCCGCCCGATGGAGTTCCTCTACGCGAATGGAAAGTCGTTCGTGTTCATGGACAGCGCGGACTTCGAGCAGCATGAGTTCGACGAGTCGGTCGTCGGCGACATGCCCCTCTACTGCAAGCCGAACACGGAACTCGTCGTCATGTGGTGCGACGGCAAGCCGGTCTCGCTCGAACTCCCCAATGTCGTCGAACTGCAGGTGACCGACACCGCGCCGGGGATCAAGGGTGCAACCGCGACGAACCAGCTCAAGGAGGCGACGGTTGAAACGGGCCTGAAGACCCGCGTCCCACCATTCATCGGCATCGGCGAGGTCATCCGCGTCAACACGACGGACGGTTCGTACGCCAGCCGAGCGTGAAGTGAGGCCGCTTGGTCAGTTCGGGGGCAAGGTCGAGCCGAGGCACCGGGGTCGTCCAGCGATGCCAAAGATTGATGAAGGCGGTCCCCTTGCAACGACCAACTGGAATTGTGACCGCGCCACTGGGGCCGAGCAGAATCGCCTGATAGTGCGAGTTCTTCGCGCTTGAGAGCGCTCGGATGATCATCCAAGGCCACCCGATGGAGTTCCCTGAGAGCAGCGAAATCGTCCCCTTCCCGCAGAAGTAGAGCGGCACCGCGAAGCTCGCCATCTGTTGCAGGTTGAAGGTGTGGCCGATCTCTTCCGGTTCGAGGAGTCCCGGCGGGGCGGCGACCTGAGCGAGGTTTCGTGCTGCCGATGGGGCAATGAATGCCACCTGAGCTGGGTGCACGGCGCGCAGGGCAGCCGCTGCCGACTGCGCCCTCTTGCGGTGCACTTCGCTGCGACCGCTCGGAGATGCAGCGTCCCGCACGCAAACCCTCAGTGGAATCGCGAATGCTAGGTGTTCATCTCGTGCCTCAAAGTCGCTCCACCGTTTGCGATTTGCGCGACGACGCGTCCATGTCGCCCAGATGACAAGCGCGATGACCACCACGAGCGCCACGACGATGCCTAGCACGATCGCCGGAATGGGCGCCCCGGTTTGAGTGACTCCACGATTTTTCCCAGCGATCATCGAGACCATGACATTGGATGGCAGTTCCGCCGGGGACACGCTTAGTGAGGCAGCGGAAAGTCCGCACAGAAGGCGCGGATTTCCTCGCGCACCTTGGCGCACACGGCTGGGTCGCCCTTTGAGCCCATCACCTCATCGAGCCAGGCGGCGACGCGCTTCATCTCTGATTCGCCCAGACCGCGCGTCGTGAGCGCAGGAGTCCCGAGACGGAGGCCGCTCGTCACCATCGGTGGCCTCGGGTCGTTCGGGATGCCGTTCTTGTTGCAGATGATGCCGGACTTCTCAAGCCACTTCTCGGCATCGGCGCCGGTGAGCGCGGCGTCGCGCCCACGAAGGTCGACCAGCATGAGATGGTTGTCGGTGCCGCCAGAGGAGAGTCGATAGCCGCGTGACTTGAGTTCCGCCGCCAGTGTCTTCGCGTTCGCGACGACCTGTCGGCAGTACTCCGCGAACGATGGCTGAAGCGCCTCCCCGAACGCCACCGCCTTCGCTGCGATGATGTGCATGAGCGGTCCACCCTGACTGCCGGGGAACACCTTGCGGTCGATCTTGGTGGCGAGTTCCTCGGTGTTGGTGAGGATCATCCCGCCGCGGGGGCCGCGCAGGGTCTTGTGGGTGGTGGTCGTCGCGACATGCGCGTGCGGGAAGGGCGACGGATGGACGCCGGTGGCGCAGAGCCCCGCGATATGGGCGATGTCCGCCATGAGGAGCGCGCCAGCCTTGTCGGCGATGGCGCGGAAGCGCGCGAAGTCGATGGTTCGTGGATAGGCGGAGTAGCCGCAGATGATGACCTTCGGCTTGCAGGCGAGGGCGATCTTCTCGATCTCGTCGTAGTCGAGGAGTTCGGTGTTTGGGTCAAGGCCGTAGTCGACGACGTTGTAGAACGTCCCGCTGAAGTTGACCTTGAGGCCGTGGCTCAGGTGGCCACCCGCCTTGATCGGAAGGCTCAGGACCGTGTCGCCGGGATTCATCAGCGCCATGAACGCCGCGATGTTTGCGTTCGCGCCACAGTGCGGCTGGACATTGGCGAACGAACATCCGAAGAGCTTCTTGGCCCGGTTCCGCGCGAGGTCCTCCACTTGGTCGTGGAACTCACAGCCGCCGTAGTAACGCTTCCCGGGATACCCCTCGGCGTACTTGTTGGTCATCCATGATCCCGCCGCGTGCATGACGGCGGTGCTGACATGGTTCTCGCTCGCGATCAGCTCAAGTGTCGTCTCCTGCCGATCGCGCTCGCCCGCGAGGATGCGCGACACTTCCGGGTCGGCCTCCTTGAGCATCGCGAGGAGGTCGTCCGAGAGGCTGGGCGCATCGGATGTGGGCATCCCTCCAATGTACTCAGCCGATGGCGGGTATCGTCGCGGCGTGGCATCATTGCGATTCAAGATCGCGCAGGCGAGCCTCAACTTCACGATCTCAGAAGGGACTGTCTACGGGGAGTGGATCGCGACTCGGCGCGGTGCGGGAAGTGCCAACGCCGCCACTCAACCCGAGGGCACGCGTCGATCAATCGCCACCCTCGTGGCACGCTGGCGAGCGGGCAAGTCGATGGACCGCCGCGCGATCCTCTCACTCCTGCCCTCGCAACCCGAGTTCTTCTTCGCCTGCTGGAAGGCGTGCATGCGGATCCCACGGGGCGAGACGCGGACCTACGCATGGCTCGCTTCGGCCGCTGGTCGACCAAGGGCCGTGCGCGCTGCGGCGGCCTCGATGGTCCGCAATCCCCTGCCGCTCCTTGTTCCCTGCCACCGGGTCGTCGGGACTGGAAACGCCGGAGGATTCTGCGGCGCATCGCACTCCGACCGAGGCTCCCCGCGCGACCGCGCGTTTCTCGATCTCAAGGATCGGCTCCTCGACATCGAACGATCGACCTGAGTTCCGTATCCTTCTCCGCTCACATCCCCCCAACGGAGTTTCCTTCGCATGCACATCACGATGGTCGGCACTGGATACGTCGGACTCGTCACAGGCGCCTGCTTCGCCGACATGGGGAACCACGTCACTTGCCTTGATGTGGACGAGGCGAAGATCGCCGTCCTCAAGCGCGGCGAGAGCCCGATCTACGAGCCCGGCCTCTCCGAGATGATCACGCGCAATGCCCACGCGGGACGACTCGAGTTCACCACTGACAAGGCAAAGGCGTACAGCGCGGCACAAGTGATCTTCATCTGCGTCGGGACGCCGAGCGCCGATGACGGCAGCGCCGACCTGACATTCGTGCTGCGGGTGGCCGAGGACATCGGCCGCGCGATCGAGGCGCTCGGCGCCAAGGGAGCGGGAAAGACCGTCGTCGTGAAGAGCACGGTGCCCGTGGGCACGAGCCACAAGGTGCGCGACCGCATCGCGAGCCTTACCAAGACGCGCTTCAACATCGCGGACAATCCGGAGTTCCTCAAGGAAGGCGACGCGATCCAGGACTTCATGAAGCCCGACCGCGTCGTGTGCGGCGTCGAGGACGAGGAGACGGGCAACATCATGCGAGCCCTCTACGACCCCTTCGTGCGCCAGGGGAATCCTGTGTTCATCCTCGATGTGCGCAGCGCCGAGATGGTCAAGTACGCAAGCAACGCGATGCTCGCCTGCAAGATCTCCTTCATCAACGAGATCGCCAACCTCTGCGAGCGCTACGGCGCCAACATCACTGCGGTGCGCGAGGGGATGTGCGCGGACAAGCGCATCGGCAACCAGTTCCTCTACCCGGGGCTTGGCTACGGCGGTTCCTGTTTTCCAAAGGATACGCAGGCGGTCGTCTCGATGGGGAAGGCCGCGGGGTTGGACTGCAAGCTCAACGCTGCCGTCCACGAGGTGAACCAGGACCAGCGCGGTCACTTCTGGGCCAAAGTCGAGGGAGAACTTGGGAGCAATTTGCAGGGTAAATCCTTGGCGTTTTGGGGGGTTGCGTTCAAGCCCCGCACGGACGACATCCGGGAGGCGCCCAGCATCAGCCTGATGGAGCGGGCGCTCGCCGCGGGGGCCAAGGTCCGTGCCTACGACCCGGTCGCGCTCGAACACCTCGCGCACGAGATGCCGACTGTCGAACGGGCGGCGGACCAGTACAGCGCGCTCGACGGGGCGGATGCCCTCATTATCTGCACGGAATGGCCGGAATTCCGGGCTCCCGACTTCGAGGAGATTCGCCGCCGCCTCCGGGGGAAAGTGGTGTTCGACGGACGGAATCTCTTCCGTCCATCGCAGGTGAGCGCCGCAGGGCTCACGTACCACTCCGTCGGTCGAGCAACCGTGCGTCCGGCCTGACTGGGTGAGGGACTCAGAAACATCGGGAAAGTAGGGGATTTTTCGCATTCATCCCTTGCAGCACCCTCCCCACGACCCCTACATTCCCCGTGCCGCATGCATTGTGCGGATGGGAGCGAGACCAACTTCTCGGCACGAACAGTCACTAGAAAGGACAGCTCACACATGGCAACGATGACGAAGAAGTCGCCCGCAAAGAAGGCGACCAAGAACGCGAAGGCCGGCAAGAACTCGAAGAAGGCCTACAAGCCGACCTCGACGAACAAGGTGCGCACGCGCAGCCAGGTCATTGCCGAACTCGCGGCCGCTTCTGAACTCAAGAAGGGCACCGTCAAGGAAGTCTTCGAGAACCTCGGCACGATGATCGGCAACGATCTCAGCAGCCGCGGCCCCGGCACCTTCAGCTTCATGGGCTACATGAAGATGAAGACCGTCAAGAAGCCCGCGACCAAGGAGCGAACCGGCGTGAACCCCTTCACCGGCGAGACCCAGGTCTTCAAGGCGAAGCCCGCGAGCAAGAAGGTTCGGATCCGTCCGACCAAGTCGCTCAACACGCTCGTCAGCTGATTCGCTGAACAAGCAGGATCATCAAGAATCATGCAAGTTCACGCGGCCCTGCCTCACGGCGGGGTCGCGTTGTTTTTGCCTGCGCCCTCAAGTGCGCGACGGAGATCGCCCCCCGCTGCATCGAGACGCCGCTGCGCCGCAGGACGATCGAGCGCGCACCGGTGCATGAGCAGCGCGATCTTCACGCGGCCATCTGCTTCACCGAGAAGCGTGGCTGCGGCCGCACGCGAGAGCGCACCGTCGAACTGCTGCAAAGTGCGGATGCCACGATCGACCAACTTATCGTTCGTCGCAGCGAGATCAACCATCAGGTTGCCGTGAACTTTGCCGAGTTTCGTGAAGACGATCGTCGTGATCGTGTTGAGCGCGAGCTTCGTCGCGGACCCTGCCTTCAGGCGGGTCGATCCCGTGAGGATCTCGGGACCTGTGTCGAGGAACAGGAAGTGATCGCAGCCTTCGGGAGGATTGCCCGGCGAACAAGTGAGAAAAGCAGTCAATGCGCCTCGCCGATTGGCGAGCGCGACGGCGCCGCGCGCATATGGGGTCGTTCCCCCCGCAGCGATCGAAACGACGGTGTCGGCCGCGCAAACCGCGTGGACCGCAAACTCGGCAGCGATTCCCTCGAAGTCATCTTCCATCCGCTCGCTGCTCTTGCGCAGCGCCGCGTCCCCGCCGGCGATGATCCCCACGACCTGCGATGGACTTGAGAGAAAGGTCGGCGGGCACTCGCTCGCATCGAGCACGCCGAGGCGCCCCGAGGTTCCCGCGCCGCAGTAGAACAGTCGTCCCCCCGCGCGCATCCGCAGCGCGAGCGCGTCGATGAACGCGGCAAGGGGTCCCGCAGCCTTCGCGAGGGCCGCCGCAACGGCGAGGTGGTCGTCGGCCATCAGGGCGATCTGCTCAAGCGTCGCGAGTTTGTCGAACTCCCCCGAGCCAGCGTGCCGCTGCTCGGTCGCGACATGGCCGCGATCGGGCGGGAGCGCCGCCGTCACGGCTGCAGTGCTTCCTTGAAGAACCGCCACTTTGCCGACTCCTCCGCCTCGCCGAAGCCGCCGTGGCCTGCACGGGGAAAGAGCATCAACTCGAAGTCGAAGTCCCGCTCATAAAGTTTCTGGGCGAGCGCCCAGGCATTGTTGGGATGGACATTGTCGTCCTGCATTCCGTGCACCAGCATCAAGTGACCCTTCAGGTCATCGGAATGGACAAGCACGCTTCCCGCGTCGTATCCCACTGAGTTCTCCTGGGGAGTGCGCATGAATCGCTCGGTGTAGATGGAGTCGTATTGCCTCCAGTCCATCGGGCCGCTCTCGGCGACTGCCGCCTTGAAGACACCGGGATACCGCACCAGGGCGAGCGCAGACATGTAGCCCCCGTAGGACATGCCCGTGATGCCCACGCGCGATTCGTCCATGCCGGGGGCTTTCCCGAGTTGCGTGACCGCAGCCGCCTGATCATCGAGATCGGCGATGCCGAGGCGAAGATAGGTCGCATCCTCGAAGACCTTGCCGCGGCCGGGGGTGCCACGATTGTCAACACGCAGCGAGACATATCCGCGTGCGCACTCGTCTGGCTGCTCGGAGAAGGTCCCGACGATGGTGCGGAAGTACGGCCCGCCATAGACGCTGACGAGGATGGGCCACTCCCTCGACGGATCAAATCCCGGCGGAAAGTGCACGATTCCGTAGAGGTCCGTGACACCATCGGCTGACTTGAATCTCGTGAGTTCGGGGGGCCTGAGCGACCTCGCTCCCCACGGATCATCGGTGCTCTCGGCGAGCGTTGCGACGAGTTTCCCCTGCGCCGTGTACAGCCGCGTCGATGGCCGTCGCGCAACCGTCTCGTCGGTGGCGATGAACCATCCCCCGCCCGGCGCGATCTTGAAGCGGCTGTAGTGCTCGTCCTCGGGAGTGAGCCGTCGCTGGCCGGATCCGTCAAGCCGTGCGACCATCAACTGTTGATGGACCGCCGTCGCCGAGGGATAGGCCGAGTAATGGAGGTCACCCGACGCCTCGTCCACGCGCTCGATCCGGTCTGCAGGAAACTGACCCTGCGTCAGCGTCGTCACCGACCCTGAGTCGAGAGAACGAATGTCGTACTGCTTGAAGCCGGTGCGTTCGGAGGCCCAGAGGAATCGGCGACCGTCACCGAGAAATCGCATCTCGGGGAGATGATGGTTCCAGTGAAGCGCCTGCTCACGGACGATGACGCGGACCGCGCCAGTCGCCGCGTCCGCTGCGCAGAGTTCGAGGAGATCATGGCCTCGGTTGAGCCGGTGGAAGAGGAGATCGCGCGAGTCGGGCGACCACTCGACTCCATAGATGTACTGATCCGCGGAGCCGACGTCGATCCACTTCACGTGGCTGAGCGGATCGCCTGCGGCATCCGCGCAGAACGCAGCGGCATCCAGAATCCCGAGAGTCGCGATGGGGTTCGGGTCGCCTGGCTTGGGATACCGCTCCGACTCAACTTCTGTGCGCAGCCCCGTCAGTCCCGAGAGAAGGTGATACTCGGGGACCTTCGCGTCATCGAACTTGTAGAACCCGAGCCGATTGCTGTCGGGGCTCCACCACATGCCCGTGGACTGATCGAGTTCCTCTCCGTAGACCCAACTCGCGGTGCCGTAGCGAAGTGTGGCCGTTCCATCTGCGGTGACCGGTCGCTTCGCTTCCTCGCCGCACTTCACGAAGAGATTGCCGTGCTGCGTGACAGCGCTGCGCGAACCATCGGGTGCGAGTTCGAGCGGGCGCTGCCGTCCTCTCCCCGGCGGCGGCAGGCGACCCGGACGGCTGGGAGCAGGAGTCGCCTCGGGAACTTCAGCGCCGGTGGCGGGGTCGGTGATCTGACCTGATTCGAGATTGACGATCTTCCACTCGCCGCCGTGACGAAACCACGCCGATCCCTGCTCGAGATCCCAGCGCACATCGCGGACGACTGCGGACTCGCCTTGTCCCCACGCGAGACAGGTGACGAGGACCGGCGCCAGGAACGCGCTCGCGATGAGGTGCCGATTCATCCGACGCGAGCCGCCTGTTGGAAGTGACGCATCCGGCGATCGATCTCACCGGGCTCGATCGCGCGGAGCCGGTCGAGGCCGAAGGACTCGAGGGTGAAGCTCGCCAAGACCGTGCCGTACGCCATCGCCGTCTGGAGTGCCTTGAAATCTCCGCGATTCTCGCGCGCGAGATAGCCCATGAATCCCCCGGCGAAACTGTCTCCTGCACCGGTCGGATCGACGACCTGCGGCTCCTCGACGGGGAACGCTGGCAGGACCGCGCGACCTTCGGGGTGGATGAGGATGGCGCCATGCTCCCCCTTCTTGACCACCACGAACTTCGGGCCGAAGTCGAGGACTTTCTGCCCGCAACTCACGGCGTTGCGCATGCCGGTGAGTTCGGCTGCTTCGCTGTCGTTGATGATGACGCCATCGACTTTCTTGAACAGGGACATGAGTTCGCCGTGCGCGGTGCGGATCCAGAGATCCATCGTGTCGGCGACGACGAGCTTGCGATTGGGGAACTGCTCAAGGAATCCCAACTGCACGGCGGGATGAGTGTTCCCAAGGAAGATGAACTCCGCCTCTCGGTAGGAGTCGGGGACGCGCGGCGGGGACTCCTGCAGCACTCCCACTTCCGTGAAGAGGGTCTCGCGGGAATTGGCGTCTTCGAGGTACCGGCCACCCCACGCAAAGGTCCGCGATTGAGCGCGGGACTCGAGGCCACTGAGGCAGAGGCCGGGAAATCCCCGCAGGATCGCCTCGTGTTCCTTGGGCCAATCGCCACCAACCACTGCAACGACGCCGACGGGGCCGAGGCGACTTGCGGCAGCCGCGAAGTAGGCCGCGCTCCCGCCGGAAACGCCTTCGCGGCTCGCACGCGGCGTGTGGACCGTGTCGATCCCGATCGTCCCAGTGACAACGAGTTTCACGACGGGATCGTATCGGTCTTGCGAAAGCTCCGCGCCCAACCGATGCCGATCGCAACTCCGATGAACGATCCGGCAACAGCATCGAGCGGCATCACCCGAGTCTGAGGGGCGATCTCATTTACCGTGAAGAGAAGTTCGGTGGTCAAGGGGGGCTGCCGCGACACGAGCATCTCACCGACCCCCAGAAAGAGGATGGGCGTGATGAAGGCAACCACCGGCTGCACCTGCGGAGCGATCATCCGGTACGCCATCCCGACGGCAATGCCGCCGAGGCAAGCACCGCCGAGCGCCTGCCCCTTCATCATGTTGCGGACGATCAACCACACGACGAGGAGCATGAGCGTGCCGACGAGGCCGACGCGCAGTGCGTCGAAGTCGAAGTACTCGCGCCACCACGGGCCGTCGTCGTAGCGGCGGGGAACATCGGGAAGTGGCCCCGACGCAAGGAAGACAGCGAGCGTGGCGAGTGCCGCGGGAAGCGTCCACAAAAGCGTCTCGAGGCCGAGCGAATTGAGGTCACCGGAGTCGAAGATCACGGCATCGAACGCGCCGCTGCGCATGGAGAGGGCAGCGAGCGCTGCCCCCACGACGAACATGCCGACGACCGCGTTGACGAGTCGTCCGATCAGCGCGGCGGCTGCGGTCGCGATGATGAGCACCGTGGCGAGCACGCCGATGGCGGCGCCCTTTGAGGTCGCGAGTGAGACGCATCCGGCGGCGACCCCGCGAGCATCGACGATGAATCCGCTGGCCGCAATGCCAAGCCAGCTGCAGAAGGGGAGCGCGAGCGCCAGCGCGATCCCGCGCATCCACGCGCGATCGAGTGGCCAGGGTCGGGCGCGGGTGGATGCGTGAGCCGAACCGGCAGCGTTCATGGCCCGAGGTGTATCCGCCCCCGTCCGCGAGCGCAAACTCGGCGTATTCTCGGCTCCGTGAGTTCCTCCGCAGCCGACACGATCACGCTCGACTCAGGCGCGATCGCAATCCAAGACGTGGTGCGCTGTGGGCGAGAGGGAGCCCGGGTCTCTCTCAGCGACAGTGCGCGAGCCGCCGTCGACGCCGGACGCCGGCAGCTCGTCGCCGCGGCGAGTCGAGGGGAGGCGCTCTACGGAATCAACACGGGATTCGGCAGTTTTGCGAGCGTCCGGCTGGAGGCCGGGCAACTCGCGCAACTGCAAGTCAATATCGTTCGCTCGCACAGCGCCGGAGTCGGAGAGGCGCTCGAGCCGGAGGTAGTCCGCGCAGCGATGGTCGTCCTCGCGGCGAGCCTCGCGCGGGGTCACTCGGGGGTGCGCAGCGACGTCATCGATTCAATCCTCGCCCACCTCAACCACGACTTGACTCCGGTTGTCCCGTCGCGTGGCTCGGTCGGTGCCAGTGGAGATCTCGCGCCGCTGGCTCACATCGCGCTCGCGCTCATCGGAGAAGGGGAAGTCTTGCGCAATGGCAATGCGGTCGCCGCGAAAGACGCACATGCGGCCTGCGGCATCGCTCCCTTGCGGTTGGAAGCGAAGGAAGGGCTCGCCCTCCTCAATGGCACTCACCTCATGGCGGGACTCGGCGCGCTCATCCTCCATGACACGGGGAATCTCGTGCGCGCCTCGGTCATCGCGACCGCGATGGCCATCGATGCCTGCCGCGCGACCCATGCGGCGCTCGACGAGCGCATCCACCGCGTGCGCATGCAGCCCGGGCAGATGGCGGTCGCCAAAGCGCTGCGCGAACTCCTGTCGGGAAGCGCGATCGTCGGCGCGCACGCGACAGACGACCCGCGGGTGCAAGATCCCTATGCCTTGCGCGCGGCACCGCAAGTCCTCGGCGCGGCAATCGACGCCCTGGCCTTCGCGCAGTCGACCGTCGCGCGAGAGCTCGGCGCTGTCACCGACAATCCCTTGGTCTTCGACGGCGGCGCAGACGGCGCACACATTGTCTCGGGGGCAAACTTTCACGGGATGCCGCTGGCGATCGCCCTCGACACCGCGAAGATCGCGCTCACGCATCTCGCAGGCATTGCGGAGAGGCGGATCTACTGGGCAC
This sequence comes from Planctomycetaceae bacterium, assembly GCA_947441435.1. Lineage (GTDB taxonomy): Bacteria > Planctomycetota > Phycisphaerae > Phycisphaerales > SM1A02 > F1-60-MAGs104. The sequence continues at coordinate 5,108 of CANETX010000013.1, read as the reverse complement.
TCTCGGGGCAGGATCGCGAAAGCCATCTCCCCGCGCATCTCTCGACGAATCCCGGACTCCTGAGCGGCCTCATGATCGTCCAGTACACCGCTGCCGCCTGCTGCAACGAAATGCGCACGCTTGCCTACCCGTCGAGTGTCGGCAACATTTCCACATGCGCGGGGATCGAGGACTACAACTCGATGGGAGCAACGAGCGCCCTCCATGCTGCGTGCGCGGTGCGGCTCGCGCGCGATGTCGTGGCGATGGAACTCCTCGTGATGGCGCAGGGAATCGATCACCAGCGGCCGCTTCGAAGCGGCCAAGGGGTCGAGCGGGCGCACGCCACAATTCGCGCGCTCGTTCCCACGCTCACAACCGATCGCCCGCCTGCCCCGGACATGGCCGCGCTCAGCAACGGCATCGCTCGCGGGATGTTCGGTGATGATGCGCTCGAGCGTGGACTCGGCCTTGGGGTCACGCGTCAACGCGATTAGACTCGGACCATGACTTCCATCGAAGCGTCGGCGCGAGTGGTGCGCGCCCCCCGTGGCGCCACAAGAACCTGTGCAACGTGGGCGGCCGAAGCGGCCATGCGCATGCTCATGAACAACCTCGACCCCGAGGTCGCCGAGCGTCCCGCAGATCTCATCGTCTACGGAGGGCGCGGCCAGGCCGCACGCTCGTGGGAGGCGTTCGATGCCATCATCGCGAGCCTCAAGTCGCTTGCGGCGGACGAGACACTGCTCGTCCAGAGCGGCAAACCCGTGGGAATCGTCCGCACGCACCCCGACGCGCCACGCGTGCTCATCGCCAACTCGAATCTTGTTCCGCACTGGGCAACGCAGGAGCACTTCGACGACCTCGCTGCGCGCGGCCTGATCATGTTCGGCCAGATGACCGCCGGCAGCTGGATCTACATCGGCACGCAGGGAATCCTGCAGGGAACCTACGAGACCTACGCGGAGTGCGCGCGGCAGCACTTCGGCGGATCCCTCAAGGGAACGCTCAATGTCACCGCGGGATGCGGCGGCATGGGGGGAGCGCAGCCCCTCGCGATCACCATGAACGACGGGACGTGCCTCATCGCTGATGTCTGCCGCGAGCGGCTCGAGAAGCGCGTCAAGGACCGCTATCTCGATGAGGTGCACGAGGATCTCGATGCAGCGATCGATCGCGCGCTTGCACTTGCCGCGCGTGGAGAAGCGATCTCGGTCGGCGTCCTCGCCAACGCCGTCGATCTCCTCAAGCGGCTGTCGAAGCGTGGGGTCATCCCCGCGACGCTCACCGACCAGACGAGCGCCCACGATCCGCTGGAGGGGTACTACCCCGCAGGACTCACTCGTGAGGTGGCCGACGCCTTGCGTTCAAGCGACCCAGAGCAGTACATGAAGTTGGCGACTGCGTCGATGACTGAACACGTCACGCTGATGGTCGACTTCATGCGCAAGGGGTCCAAGACATTTGACTACGGCAACAACATCCGTCAGCGGGCGAAGGATGCGGGCTACGCCGACGCCTTTGCTTTTCCGGGATTCGTCCCCGCGTACATCCGTCCGCAATTCTGCGTCGGTCGCGGCCCGTTCCGCTGGGCGGCGCTCTCGGGAGATCCCGCGGACATCCACGCCACCGACGAGGCTGTCCTCTCACTCTTCCCCAAGGACGCATCGCTCGCGCGGTGGATTCGCAGGGCGCAGGAGCGCGTCGCGTTCCAGGGACTTCCCGCACGCATCTGCTGGCTCGGGCTCGGCGAGCGGCACCGCGCCGGACTGCGCTTCAACGAAATGGTGGCGAGCGGCGAACTCAAGGCTCCGATCGTCATCGGACGCGACCATCTCGACTGCGGATCCGTTGCGAGCCCCAACCGCGAAACGGAGGGAATGCGGGACGGCACCGATGCCGTGAGCGACTGGGCGCTCCTCAACTTCGCCGTCAACATTGCCTCGGGAGCGTCGTGGGCGAGTTTCCACCATGGAGGCGGCGTCGGCATCGGCTTCAGCCAACATGCCGGCCAAGTGATCGTCGCCGATGGATCCGCCGACGCGGCGGCGCGACTCACGCGGGTCCTGTTGAACGACCCGATGACGGGAGTGTTCCGCCACGCCGATGCCGGCTACGAAGCGGCCCAGGAGTGCGCCGATCGGCTCAGTCTCAAGATCCCGATGCGCAATTGGTGAGTCAGCCGTTCGCGGCGCGCGAAAGGCGATCGTGGATCGCGGTCCAGAGGCCGGGATTCTTGGGAGGCAGTTCGATGACGAGGCGAAGGCATCCCGTCGAGTCGGCCCGCCTCATGGCGTCGTAGAGCTGCGCCGCGTAGCCATCGGCTTCGGGCGGGAGCACGATGCGCACATGCGGAGCTTCGACGGGAGTCGCTTCGAAGCACAGCACGGCAGAGGGCGGACCGCTGCCCAAGGTTTCCGCCAACCGCTCCCGCTCGACGAGAATGACAGGGATCCTCGGCGCGTAATGGCGAAGCGCCGTCCCGGGGCTTGCTCCCTGCTCGACCGCGACATCAACCTCGATCGCTCCGAGCACCTCGGACAACTGTTCGATGGTCACCGCTCCGAGGCGCCGAACGACTGGTTTCGACTCAGTCAGATCGACGACCGTCGACTCGATGCCGACGAGACAGGGGCCGCCGTCAAGAACGATGAGATCGGCCTCTCCTTCGTAGTCGGCCGCGACATGGGCGGCCGTCGTCGGCGAGACGCCACCACTTCGGTTGGCGCTCGGCGCGCTGATGGGGCGACCGCTCGCGTAGAGAAGGCACCGCGCGAGTGGGTGACGCGGACTTCGCACGGCAATCGTCGGGAGTCCGCCCGATGCGCTTGCGGGGACGCTCTCCCGCCTCGGCAGGATCATCGTCAGCGGTCCGGGCCAGCACCGCGCCGCAAGATGCATCGCGCGACGGGTCCATCCCTCGCTGACGTCCTTGGCCATCGCGAGATCGAGGACATGCGCGATCAGGGGATTGCCTCCCGGCCGACTCTTGAGTTCATAGACCCGGCTGATCGCCTCGGGATTGAATGTGTCGGCGCCGAGGCCGTAGACCGTTTCGGTCGCGAAGGCGACCACCTTCCCCTCGCGAATCACATTCGCCGCGAGGTCGATGCTGCTGTCGGTGTAGGGAAGGATCGCGGCCATCGGAGGTCAGGGTGCGGGATCGACCACGTCGAGTTCGATGCGGTTCATGGTGAGCCCAGTTCCCATCGAGTGGTAGAGACGTGCCATCGCACTGTTGTAGTTGACCATCGAGTCGACCTCGGAAAGGTAAGCACCCGCGAGTCGATCCTGCGCCTGAAACTTGGTCTGGAGGAATTCGGGTGTGAGCGCCGCGAGCGACTGCTCAAGCACCGTGAGCGCGCGCAGGCTTTCCGCGGACGCGAGCCGGCTGGCCCGCGACTGCTCGATGAGTTCGTAACTGGTCGTGACCGCCCGCAGCGAGGTCTTGACGGCGAACACAGCGTTTTCGATCGACTGCTGGTAGGAGATCACTGCCCCGGATCGGCGCAACCTCGCCTTGCGGTACTCCGCCTCGGCCGCGCGATTGCCGATGGGCTGGCTGAAGGCCATCTGAGCGAGCCACGACACGAAACTCGCGTCATTGATGTCGTTCATCGCGCCGCTGAAGGTGCCCGCCGAGTTGTCTTGGCCGGTCAGCGTGACCCCCGCCTGCAATCCAAGTTGCGGAAGACGACCGTTGTCCGCGACGACGAGGCGAATCGCAGCATCGTCGATCGCCAGCAGCGATCGTGCAATCGACGGATTCTGCTCGACCGACGTGACGATCGCATCCCGCAGGCTGTAGCGGATCGGTTCCTGCACAGGCGCGTCGATCGGAACCAAGAGCGCGTCTCCACCCACGGGAGCGGCCGGATCATTCATGAGGAGCTTCAACCGATCGCTGGCATCGCGAGAGGCGAGCCAAGCGCGGATGAGCGTCGCCCGCCGCGCCTCGACGATCGCGACCGCAAGCGCATAGTCGGCGACGGTGGCATCGAAGTTGAGACGGCGCTTCAGGATGTCGCGCACATCGCTGCCGACCCTGAGGAGCCACGCCGCGGCGACCACCTGTTGCCTCGACTGGAGGAGCGTCCAGTACTGCACCTCTGTGTCGCGAACGACATTGAGAAGGGTCTGCCGGACATTGAGCACCCCGGCGCGGTCGCTGTTGCGAGCGATGCGGATCTGCGCCTCGTTGACATCCGACCCGAATCCCTGCAGGAGGGGTTGATCGATGTTGAAGTTGACGGAGTTGGTCCAGTAGTTGGCGGGGTCGTAGATGCTCGTCGTCGACTGGGAGGTGAAGTTCGTGTCGAAACTCGCGGCGACCGTTCCACCGGAGATGAGCCGCTTCTGGATCCCCGTCGAGAGGGAAGTCTCGGTGTTCTCCTGCGTGAAGGCGTTGTCGAACGGTCCAAGATCCAGGGGTGGCGGCGGGATGTTGTTCGACTGGAAGCCGGCGGAAGCGAGGAAGACCGCGTCGAAGGCCGCCTCGGCACGTACGACATCGGTCTGCGTGATCGCCTGCTCGATCCTCGACCCCTGCACGTCCAGGTTGTTGCGTACGGCAGCTGTAATCGCCGATTTGAGCCCGATGCCGACCTCCGGGCACGGGCTCCCAGAGACGCTTGGACCCAAGTCGAGGCCAAGTCCCCCTTGCAACCCCTGCGGCCCCAACCCATCTAGTTCGGGGATCCGCCCCTTCAGGGTCTCGAAGAGGTCGTTGGGAAACTGCGTCGCGGTGAGGAGTTCACTCCCGGTCGCCTCCGAGTACCCCGATTCTCCGCTTGGACTGCCTCGGCGCCCCCCCTGCCGAGCGACTGCCGCCTCGATCGCCTGCGTGAGTGCTTCGTCCGATTCATCGCCTCCAAGTCCGGGCGTCGGCGACTGGCATCCGGCCAAGACCAAGAGCGCCAGAAGTCCCCGAAGAAAAAACTTGGCCTGACCCTCTGGCATCCAAGCGATGCTAGCGACTACGATTTCGACATGGACAGAGCACGGATCGCCCGTTCCATGGTCGCGTACGCCTTTTTTGCGTTGACCGTTGCGCCACTCGCGAACGGACACGCGCAGCAGGGAGCGCCGCCACCTGCGGCGCCACCGCCAACACCTGCGATACAACCCAC
>CANETX010000012.1 GCA_947441435.1 Planctomycetaceae bacterium | reverse complement strand
TCACTCCCTGATAGAGCGTGCAGTTCTTCCCGATCACGGAGGTCTCGCCGATCACCACGCTTGTGCCGTGGTCGATGAAGCAACCCGCGCCGATCGTTGCCCCGGGGTGGATGTCGATCCCCGTCGAGTCGTGGGCGGACTCGGCGAGCATTCGGGGGATGAGCGGGACACCCTCCGCGTGCAGGGCGTGCGCGATGCGGTGCACGGACAGCGCCCGCAGGCCGGGATAGCACAGCACAATCTCGAGCGGCCCCGTCGCGGCAGGGTCGCGCTCGTAGGCCGCCTCCAGGTCGGACAAGAGTGTTCGCTGGATCGCCGGCAGTGATCGAAGCAGAGCTGAGATGGCGCGTCGAGTGCGAGCGGTTGCGGCGGTTCGTTGAGTGTGACCGAGGAACGCAGCGCAGATCTCAGGTTCGAGGAGTTCGATGGCGTCCCCGAGCGCCGTCGCGGAATCCTGTGCGAGCGTGGGACCCACGGCGAACAGCGCACGATGGAGGGCGTGCGCGGCCCACGCGACGGCATCACCTCCTGGAGCGCAACCTCCGAGGCCACGCACTCGGCGCGCCTGCGTCGCCAACGCTCGCGCCGCCGAGTGCACGGCGCGGTCGTTGGAGGGGGACGGCATTGGAGCCATCCTAGCCCTATTTCTCAGGGGAATCGCTGCTCAGAGGCCCACGATCGCGGTCGCGCAGTTGACTGGCGTTCTCGCGCATCGTGTCGTAGATCGTCGCGAGGAGTCCGACGAGGGGAAACCGCCCACCGAGAGGACTCGCTCCCAAGCGACGGAGAATCGCATGGGGTGCGTGAGTCAACCGCGGTCGACTCTCGAGATCGTGGAGCCGCGTGCCGGGTCGCCAGAAGTCGGCGAGCGCAGACTCGAGACGGGGTTCGAGCGCTGCGTCGGTCGCCGCGGCAGGCAGGGGATGCGCATGACTCTCGCCGCGCGTCGCCAGCGTGCGCGACTCCTGGATCCGCTCGAGGAGCCGTTCGATGGCCATGCCGCGCAAGAGAAAGAGAACGAGCGGCTCGGTCTCGATCCGCTCCGCAAGGAGATGGGCGACTGCGACGACGTGCTTGCACGGCTGTGCAAGTCCGCAGGTGCAGGAGATGACTGGATCGCTCGTCGCCTTCGTCCCCGGCTTGCCCGGCACAAGACCGAACCGCATGCCCAATCCCAGGAGGATCGGTCCGACTGCTTCCGGCATTTCACCGACCAGGAACCGCGCGGAGAAGACTGCTTCGGCAGCAAGCGCCTGCACGACCTTGTCCCACTCGTCGGGAGACCACTGCGCGAACTTGAGGGACACCGCGTACGGGCGAGACGCCCGGCCCTGCACAGAGGCATCGACTCGACCCGCGGTGCAGGGGAAGGACACGCACTGGCCGGAGAGGGCGTAGGACCAACCCTCGGAGAAATCATCTGGGTCGGTCTCCGCAGCAATGGCCTCGAGAAGCGGCGCCGCAGTCCACGGGAGTTCTGCGGAGCCTTGCTTGCGCTTGAACTTGAAGCCACCGATGACTCGGCGGGGATTTTCCGGCGGTCGCGGGCGGTTGGAGTCGGTCCACTGCGTCACTCGGAACCCTCCAGACCGCTGCGGCGCAGCGAGAGGAGATCACGCAACTGTGTGGTCGACAGTTCGGTGAGCCACGCGTCACCCGATCCGATGATCTGCGTGGCGAGTTCCGTCTTCTGCTCGATCATCTGATCGATGCGCTCCTCCAGCGTCCCCGTGCAGATGTACTTGTGGACGTTGACCGTGCGGGTCTGCCCGATGCGGAAGGCCCGGTCGGTCGCCTGGTTCTCGACTGCCGGATTCCACCACCGATCGAAGTGGAACACATGATTCGCCGCGGTGAGATTGAGTCCGACGCCTCCAGCCTTCAGGCTCAGGACGAAGATGGGATGGGTTCCATCCTTCTTCTGGAAGCGGTCGACGATGGCATCGCGCCGAGCTTGGGGAGTGCCTCCGTGGAGGAAGAGAGGTTCGACATCGATCGAGTGCCGGATCATCGAGACGAGGAGATGCCCCATCTGCCGGTACTGGGTGAACACCAGCGCTGCATCGCCGACTGCCACGACCTCTTCGAGCATCTCGATGAGCCGCTGCGTCTTGCCGCTGCGCGCAGGATTGAGCGCGGCAGCAGGAAGTGCGCCAATCCGCTCGTCGGTGGAGTCTTCATCGGCCTCGGTCGCCTCGGCGGCGGCGGCGGCTGCTGCGCTGCGGCGAGCGGCCGCGGCGTTGGGGTTGGCAACCCCTTCCCGAAGGAAGTGAGCGGGATGGTTGCAGATCTGCTTGAGCTTCACGAGCGCGCTCAGGACCAAGCCTCGTCGACGGATGCCCTCGGCCTGGTCGACTTTCGCGAGCATCTCCGCGACGACCGCCTCATAGAGCTTGATCTGCTCGTCGGTGAGGGGAATGTTCTGCTTCGACTCGATGAGTTGCGGAAGGTCGCTGATGACCTTGGGGTCGGTCTTCAGCCGTCGCAGGATGAACGGCCGGACGAGCGCGCGGAGACGCTGCGCGGCGACGGCATCTCGAGTCCTCTCGATCGGCGTGGCGAAGCGGCGGCGGAAGTCGAGGTGCGTCCCGAGATATCCGGGGCAGCAGAACTCCAGGATCGACCAGAGTTCGGCGAGCCGGTTCTCGACTGGTGTTCCTGTCAGCGCGATCCGATGGGTGGTGTTGAGCGCGCGGATCGCCGCGGTCTGCTTCGTCGGCGGATTCTTGATGTACTGCGCCTCGTCGAGGACGACCCGGCGCCACGCAATCGGCTGCACCGTCTCCTTGTCTCGGACGACGATCGCATACGTGGTGATGATGAGGTCATGCTCCTGCGCCACCGACGCGAAGCGCGCGCCGGTGGGCCGATCGACTCCGTGCTGCACATGAACCTTGATCTCCGGGGCAAAGCGGGCGAGTTCGCGCTTCCAGTTCCCAAGCACTGACATCGGTGCGACGAGCAGGGAGGGGCCCGGTGGCGGAAGTCCCTTCGCCGCGCGTTGGGCTCGCTCATGCTGCATGAGGGCGATCAGCTGGATGGTCTTGCCGAGACCCATGTCGTCGGCGAGGCAGGCGCCGAGGCCGAGCCGATCCAGGAAGGCGAGCCAACTGAGACCCGTGAGCTGGTACGGGCGCAGCGTCCCCTGAAAAGCCTCGGGGGCTGCGGCCATCCGGAAGCCCTCGTCGTTCTCGCTGGCGCCGAGGAGCTGCTTCACCCAGCCGGTGGCTTCGATTCCGCTGACGGGCAGCGCTTCGGGCGGCCCGTCGATCCCGTGCGCCATGCGCAGCGCCTCGACGAGGGACATCGTGCCGCCGGGGTGGTCGCGGAAAAACTTGACGGCGGTGGCGATGTCCTCGGGTCGGAGGTCGACCCACGCTCCACCGACACGCACGAGTGGCGACCCGCTGCGCGCGAGCTTCTCCAGCATTTCGATGGAGACGCTCTGCGATCCGAGAGCGACCTGCCATCGGTAGGCAACGAGCGTCTGCAGGCCGATCCCCAAGGGCTCGCCCCCGGGGCCGAATCCAGCACCATCTCCCGGAAGATCCGGCGCATCGATGAACAGTCTCGCGCTGACGCGGCTTGCCTGATCTCCCCACCACTGCGGAACCTCGACAAAGAAGCCAGCCTCCAGGAGGACCGGCCGCAGGTCGCGCATGAAGGTGTAGACCTCACGCGTCTCGAGATCGAGTCCGCAGGGAGCCTCGTCCTGCAAGGCATCCTCGAGTTGCGGCCAGATGCGGCTTGCCCGGCCGAGTTCCTTGAGCAGCATCTCCGCGAGTTCCTCGCTGCGCACCGTGCGCGTCGCGCCGCGTTTTCCGGTGGGGGTGGCGAAGATCGTCTCGGCGTCGGTGACGAACTCGGGATCTTCGGGATTGACGAGTCCGAACGAGATGCGCCAGTTCGCGTCGAGTCCAGAGTCCTGCGAATCGAGTTCCGGCTCATGGACGTCGAAGCGAAGCCTCATTCCGACGATCGCCCGCGGTTCGTCCAGCACGCTGAGCCACCCGCGTGTTCCCCGCATGAGGTCGTACTCGGGGCGCTTGCCCAGGCTCAGCGCATCGCTTCCGCCGAGAAGGCCAGTGAGCAGTCCGGCGTGGGCATCTTCGGAGGGGGAAAAGTCCTCGAGCGCCTCTGCAAAGTTCTCCTTGACGAGCGCTCCGCGCACCAACGCGTCGGTGGTCGCCGCAAGGAACGAGTCGACGATCGGCCATGCGTGGCCGCTGGTGCCATCGACCGCTCGCACCGCGGCAGGCATGCTGGCGATGAGATCCGAGAGTTGCAGATTGGCATCGGCGTCGTTGAGCCACGGTCGCCACTGTCCCGACAGCGAGCCATCGCGACGCTGCACGAGCGTGGGAATCACTCGTTGATCGACCACCCAATCGACCGCGGTCTGAGCGAGGCGGGTCCACCAGGCCATGGAGTGGGCGAAGGCGATCTCGGTGTGCGAAGTGGTGGCGACGTCCGCGATGCGGAGGAAGCAGGGGATCGCATGATCGGGGGACACGCGGACTGTGGGGACCGCGCGCGCTTCAAGGGTGAGCGCTTCCTCGTCGTCGGGGGCGCGCCCGAGCAGTCCACCCAGTCGGCTCGAAGGAAGGACTTGGCTTGCGAGTCCGTCACTCGACGCGTCCGGTGCCGTGGAGTGGGGAAGGAGAAGCGTGAGCGTGTCGTTGCGAGCCCCCGGCAGCGCTCCGAAGAGCTGCTCCATCACGCCGCGCACTTGCGCGGGGCTCGCGGCGAACGGATGGGCGTTCCCATCGGATGTGTGCGGACTCGATGCGCGCTCGAGTGACTCTCCCCAGAAGTGCAGTGAGCCTTCAGACCAGTTTGCGTGAACTACAAGCATTCGAGGGAGGGGTGCGCGAACATCGAATCGAATGATTGCGCTGGGGATCGAACCCAGGACCTAGAGGTTAAAAGCCACTTGCTCTACCAGCTGAGCTACGCAATCAGTCGTCGTTGAAGCGGGGAAAGAGTGTAGCGAGATCCTCGCTTTCGCACCCAACGGGGGCCACATCTTCTCTCCCTCCAAAAAACTCGTGGGTTTATGGGACGAGGATTGCACCGACGATGAGAAATTGCCGATAAGCACACTGGCGGATAAGGCGTTTTCTGGGTGTTACGGACTATCTTTACAGGCCCCTGCGAGATCAGAACATGAGTCAGTCCACGGCGATTATTGAACAGTTCCTCTCCTACTTGATCGACGAGAGGCGATTCAGTCCCTACACGGGACGGTGCTATGGCCTTGACCTGAGGCAGTTTGCGGAGTTCATCGTCGGCGAGTACGGGATCTCGTTCGACGAGGTGTCGGAGAAGAGCGCGCTCGAGCGTCGCGACTCGTCGGGGGCAAAGACGGTGACGAGCAGGATTCTGGCGGCCGATGTGGAGCTGGTGCGGAAGTTCCTTGCTCACCTCGCCACGCAGAATTATTCGGCGGCGACGACCGCCCGCAAGATCGCCACGCTTCGCTCTTTCCACAAGTGGATGGAGAAGCGGGGACTCGCCTCGGTCAACCCCCTGACGCTCATCCGGACACCCAAGCAACCGCGGCGACTGCCCAAGGCGATCACTGTCGATCAGGTCGAGAAGTTGCTCGCAGCTCCCGCAGACAGCGACCTGCTCGGGACCCGTGACCGGGCGATTCTTGAAACGCTCTACTCGACCGGGATCCGCGTGAGCGAAGTGGTGGCGATCAATCGAGGAGACCTCGACATCGCGGGCAGTCTCCTCAAGGTCAAGGGCAAGGGGCGCCGGGAACGTGCCGTCCCCATCGGATCGCATGCCATGGGGGCGATCCAGCGTTACCTCACGCGGGCGGTGGCGGAGGGAGTGCCGATGGAGGCCGCGAGCGCGCTCTTCGTGAACAAGCTTGGCTCACGACTCTCGTCGCGTTCCGTCCGGCGCAAGGTATCCAAGTACCTCAAGGTGGCTGGACTCGACCCCGACATCTCGCCGCACACGATCCGTCATTCCTTCGCGACGCACCTCCTCGATAACGGGGCCGACCTGCGCGCGGTGCAGGAGCTGCTCGGCCACCAGTCGCTCTCGAGCACACAGGTCTACACACATCTGACGACGGCACGCATGCGCGAGGCCTATGACCGGGCGCATCCGCGTGCCGAGGCATCCTGACCCCCTCCACACACCACCGACATGATCGACCGTTCGAGTGCGACAGCATGGACGCTGCGACTCGGAGACTGCCTCGCGGCTCTGGCCGAAGTGCCGTCTTCGTCGGTTGATCTCGTCTACCTCGATCCGCCGTTCAGTTCCGGGCAGCGCCGGGAGGGTCGCGCCGGGCTCGCCTTCGACGATCGCTTCGATTCCATCGAGGCCTACCGGGGATTCCTGCTTCCACGACTTGCTCAGTGCCACCGGGTGCTCTCCTCGACGGGGTCGATCCTCGTCCACATCGACTGGCGCACCAGCCATCATGTGCGGTTCATGCTCGATGAAGTCTTCGGTGTGGATCGCTTCGTGAACCATCTCGTGTGGAGCTACGGCCTCGGCGGATCGAGTCGGCGAGCCTTCGCGCGCAAGCACGATGACATTCTCTTCTATGGCAAGACAGAGGACTATTGGTTCGAGCCGCCGATGGTGCCCGCGCGCAGCGTGCGCCTGCGTGGCAAGATGAAGAAGGCGACGGATGTCCTCGACATTCCCTCCATCAACAACATGGCGCTCGAGAGGACGGGTTGGCCGACCCAGAAGCCCGAAGCGCTATTGCGGGTTCTTGTCGGCGCGTGCTGCCCTCCCGGGGGCACGGTGCTCGACCCGATGTGCGGGAGTGCGACGACGCTCGCTGCCGCGCTCGGGATGGGTCGTCACGGAATCGGCATCGACCGCTCACCCGAAGCTCTTGCGATCGCCCGACGCCGACTTGAGGGGTGCGCCTCGCGCGAATCCGAGGTCATCCCCACTTCAGGCACGCATCGAGCCGGTCAAGCGGTCGAGCAAGGGCCGCCGGGTCTTCTGCGCACAGCGTGATGTGGCCGAGTTTGCGCCCAGGGCGGACTCCCTTTCCGTAGAGGTGGAGTCGTGCACCTTGAATGGCCAGAATCTCGGCGGTGACAGGGGCCGTGCCGACAAGATTGGTCATCGCGCATGCGCCGCGGACGCCCGTTGGACCAAGCGGCATCCCCGAAATCGCCCGGAGATGGTTTTCGAATTGGCTCGTCGCGGCACCGTCGATCGTCCAGTGGCCCGAGTTGTGGACGCGGGGAGCCATCTCGTTGGCGACGAGCCCTGCGTCGGTGACGAAGAACTCAACGGCGATCACGCCGACATAGTCGAGCGACTCCATGAGCCGCTGCACGTGTCCCTGTGCCGCACAGGCCAACTCTCCCAAGGGATCGCACGGCGCGGGAGCGACACTTCGAAAGAGGATTCCTTCCCGATGGACATTTTGGATGAGCGGATAGAAGGCGATCGGGTTGGCGTGGTGCACGCGCTTGCCGCGCGCGGCGATCATGGATACTTCCGCTGTGAACGGAACGAACGCCTCCAAGATGCAGGCGACCCGACCAAGCGAATTCCACCCGCGCGTCACGGCCTCGACGACCGCAGCATCGCCCGTCTCGCGGATCACACACTGTCCCTTCCCGTCATAGCCAAGGCGTCGAGTCTTGAGGACACATGGGCCGCCCACCGTGCGCGCGGCGTGGACAGCCTCGGCATCGGTTGAAACGGCCGCGAAGGGCTGAACCGGAATCCCGAGATCACGGAAGGCGCACTTCTCGGCGATGCGGTCCTGCGCGATCGCGAGCGCTCGTGCACTCGGGGCGAGATCGCACCGCTGGGCGATCCAGTCGGCAGTCGCAGCCGGAACATTCTCGAACTCGTAGGTGGCTACCGCCAAGCCATCGACGAGCCTCGCGAGGCCATCGAGATCGTCGTAGTCGGTTGGTATCACCTCGCCAGCGATCGCCGCAGGACACCCCGCGCTCGGCTCGAGAAATCGGAACTGAAATCCCAGCGGAATCCCCGCGAGCCCGAGCATTCGCCCAAGTTGCCCGCCTCCGATGACTCCGACTCTCACGCGCGCGATCCCCGGGCGGACTTCTTGCGCCCGAGCGCCTTCGAGGCGCGCGCCGGATCCGGATGGGCGAGCACATCGCGAGTCTGCATCGTCCGCCAGGCATCGAGGGTGCGTGCATAGGACGGTCGCGTGGTCGAGAGAATCGCCGCTGCAAGAAGCGCCGCGTTGATCGCACCCGGGCGGCCGATGGCCAGCGTCCCGACAGGGATTCCCGCAGGCATTTGGGCGATCGAAAGAAGCGAGTCGAGTCCCTTGAGTGCCTTGCTCTCGACGGGAACGCCCAGCACGGGAAGGGTCGTGCGGCTTGCCGTCATCCCCGGAAGGTGCGCGGCGCCGCCCGCTCCGGCGATGATCACTTCGATCCCCCGACCTCGCGCGCCGTCGGCGTACTTGAAGAGGAGCCCCGGCGTGCGGTGGGCGCTGACGACCCTGCGTTCGAAGGGAATGGCGAGCGCGGCGAGCATCTCGCAGCAATGGCGCATGGTCTCCCAGTCGCTGTGCGATCCCATGATGACGCCGACGAGGGGCCGCGCGCGAGCCATGCGCCGATGCTACTGAGCGAGCGACGGATCAGTGGCCCAGCGGAGGGAGTTGAAAGGTCGGCGCGAGCCCGGGGAAGATCTTCCCGAGGCCGTTGACGATGAAACTCACCGCGACGGCCGCCAGAAGAAGTCCCATGAGCCGGTTCACGATGTTCATTCCCGTCACGCCGAGGAGCCGTGAGATCCCGCGCGCGGCACGCAGCGTCGCGTAGGTGATGATCCCGATGATCGCGCAGAGACCCAGGAGCGTGACCCGGTGGCGCAGCGTCGGCGAAAGATCAGCGATGATGATGGCCATCGAGATCGCTCCCGGCCCCGCCAAGAGCGGAATTCCCAGCGGAACGATGGCCACGCTTTGCCGGGTCACCGCCTCCATGCGTTCGTCGGCAGAGATGCGCGAGCCGCCATCGCCGCGGGCATTGAGCATGTTGATCGCCATGAGGAGGACGAGAATCCCTCCCGCGATCGAGAAGTCCATGACGTTGATGCCAAACGCCGAGAGGATCCATGCGCCGGCGAGGATTGAAAGGGCGAGGACGGCGGTGACGGTGATCGCAGTCGCGCGCGCGGCACGGTGGCGCTGCGCCGACGGCATCGAGTCGGTGAGGCTGACAAACATCGGCACCCCCAGGAGGGGATTCACGATGGCCAGCATCGACACGAAGATCTGCGCGTAATCGACCTTGTTCACGGCCCGTAGGGCCCCGCCCCCTGATTGGCGAAGCCGGGCATCGGATTCATGAGCGGATAGTCCGGCTCCATGACGGTGGGATCTTCATCCCAACGCTCCTCGATGCTCGACTGATCGACATCCCAGGCGGACGAGTTGACGACGCGATTGGACGCGCCTGACAGCCGATCGGAGTCGGGGGCATTCACGGACTGATCCGAGCTGCACCCCGCAAGTGTCGCGAGCGCACCCACGGTCGAGATCAGGAATGTCGCTGCTCGATGGCTCACGCGCGCGATCATATCGACGCGCTCGGTTGGGTGACCTTGCGCATCGGCTGTCGGCGGGGGAGGCACTCTTCGCGTCGGGGCGAGGGAATCGCCGCGAGAATCGCCAGCACATCGTCGAGCGGCACGGGACCGTAGTCCCAGCAGTCGACGCCGACATCGAGGCTTCGCCCAACCGGCTCGAAGGCCCCGTGCATGTGGCCATAGAGATGCATCGCACCGTTGAAGACTCCCTGCCACGTCCGCAGCGGGTAGTGGCAGCAGATGATCCGCTCGTCGCCGCCCGACCATCCCCGCCACGACATCATCCGGCGCGCATCGTCGAAGATCTCGCGGGCGCGCTTGGGTGATGGATCGTGATTGCCGAGGATGAGTTCGACCTTCGCGCAGGCGATCTTGGCGCGCAGTCCTCGCGCGTACTCCATGCTCGCGCGACCCTCGTCGCCCTTCCACGGCATCGGACCGGTGAAATCGCCGATGTGGATGAGTCGGTCTCGCTTGCCGACGCGGCGATTGATCCGCTCAAGGAGGAACTCGTCCATCGCGGCGACATCCCCGAGCGGAACAGGGCGCGCAAAGAGGCTGATCGCCTCGACGTGGCCGAAGTGGGTGTCGCCAGTCACGAAAATGCGTCGAGCCATGTGTGGGTTTGCCTCAGGAGGCGCCGTGAATCACGTCAGTCACGGATGCGCCCGGCGATGCGTCATGGTTCCCTGCTCAAGGTGGTGACGGATCGCGAGGGCGATCGTAGGTTTTCCTTCTACGCGGTGGGGCTCATGGCCGCGGGCGACCATCCACGCCACCTGCTCGGCGCCCGGGGCATTCTCATCTGCCAGCGTTGCGACGCAGGCGCCGTATCGCGAGGCGCGGTCCACGGCGATCGTGAAGAGCGCTTCGCGCGTGATGCCGACCTCGTACTTGAAGCCGACGATGTCAAGCGCGGGGTGCGCCGCGTGCAACTCGTCGATCACCTTCGCGGTGGGCAGGAGAGTGACGTTCCACGGACCTCCGCCGGAGGATCGTTTGCCGGTGGCCTGCACCTCTGGTGCAAAGTCGGCGACGGCCGCCGTGAGCACGGCCGAATCGGTCGGCCTCGAAGCGACCGCGCCCAGAACGAGCGCGCGATACTCCTCGACATCGTGAGCGATGATGGCGTTGAGCCACTGCGGGGCTGCGTGGCTCGGTGCGCCGAGAATGAGAGTCACTTCCGCTCCGCACATCAAGAGATCACGGGCCACCGCGATGCTCAAGGCGCCCGTGAACGGACTCGACAGGCGACGCACCGAATCGAGCCGGGCGGGAACGGGTCCCCCAGTGACGAGGATCCGCTTGCCGCGAAGTGGTGAGCAGGAGACCGCCGCCGACACCGCCGCAACGATCGGCTCCTCATCGGGGAGATTGTGCTTGCCGTAGTCGTCCCTCGGCGGCACGACTTGTACGCCGAGGCGCTGCAGCCGCTCAAGGCTTGCCGAGAGGATCTGTGTGTGCATCGATCCATGCATCGTGGGGCAGACGAGCACGGCGCAATCGCCCGCTTCGAGCCTCCCGAGCGCGGACGCGAGCGTTGCGGTGATCACGCCGTCGGCGATCCCGCACGCCACCTTGTTGATCGTGTTGTAGGTCGCCGGTGCGACGAGGTAGGCGTGGAACCGGTCGTGGTCCGAGAGGTGCTCGCTGTCGGGAGTGAGTCTCGTGACCACCTCCCGGTCAGTGCTCCACGCGAGGGTTTCCTCCGTGACGTACCGCAGCGCCTCCTCCGAAGCGAACGCGGTCACGCTCGCGCCGTGGCGGCGCAGCGCCCGCGCCAGCAGAGGCGTCTTGAGCGCTGCGATCCCGCCGGTCACGAGGAGTGCGATGCGCTTTCCCAACAAGTGATCCGACTCGATGGGGACAGCGTGGTCGCCCAAGGACGAAGGGGTCGGAGGTCGTGGCTCCCAGTGGGTCATGGGACGATCGGTCCACCATCACGCCAGCCGAGTCGCAAGGTCTCCTTCCCTGCGAGGAAGTCGCGCAGCCAGTCGCCGACCGCGCGCGCCCGCCAGGAATCGGCCGGAAAGAGATCGCCTCGAGACTCATGTCTCGCCAGATGCCAGCGCGAGAGTTCCGACCGGGTGAGGACGAGGCCGGTGGAGAGTCCCATCGAGATGCAGCGCATCGTGAGGATCGACCACAGCGCATCGATCCGCGTGCGATCTTCTGCAGACTCTTCCGGCGGAGACCAGATCCGGTCGCGATCCAGCGGGAGGTTCCGCGCCGCATCGATGGTGCGCAGAATCTCGTCACCGTGCGCGGCGGCCACGTGACGGGGAAGCCCGCGGATCTCCCCAAGCTCGGCGGGAGTCGAATACTTGTTGCGCGCCAGTTCGAGGAGGGGGCTGTCGGGAATGAGCGTCCGCGGCGGGACGTCCTTCAACTTGGCAAGCGTGCAGCGCAGCACCACGAGTTCGCGCAAGATTGTCATGACCCGAGGTCGGAATCCGAGCCCACGTGCGGCGCGTCGGACCTGACTCTCCGGATTGAATTCCTCGGAGGTTCGCAAGCTCTCGCGGCTCTCCTCGGTCGCCCATTCGAGGCGTCCCTGCGCAGAGAGTCGCTCACGCTGCACGCTCCACATCAGCGGGAGATAGCGCACATCGTCGGCGGCGTAGGAGAGTTGCGAGCGCGTCAGCGGTCGCGAGTCCCACTCGGTGAGTGTGTGTGACTTGCGCAATCGATGGTCGGTCACGCCGTGGATCGCATTGCCGAGACTGACGGGCCAGGGCATTCCGAGGAAGGCCGCGGCGATCTGCGTGTCGACGACATTGGCTGCCTGCCTTCCCGTCGCGCGCTGGGCGGCATCGATGTCCTGTCCACCGGCGTGGACGATCGTCGTCAACTCGTCGCAGCAGACGGCCTCCCACACGGGGGCGAGTGCTTCCTTCGTGAGGTCGAAAGGATCGATCAGGGCGATGCGCTTGGTGGTTGAGAGCTGGATCAGGCAGATCCGGGGATGGAATGTCTCCTCGCCGATGAACTCCGTATCGAAGGCAAACAGCCCTTCGGTGCGGACGTGGTCGAGGAACGACGTCACCTGTTCAGCGGTGGTCACCAACTCCGCTTCGGCGCTCGGAACGAGCACGTGGTCAAGGACTCCCGGTTGGGCCGCCGACGCTCCCTCGGCGTGGGCCTCGGCGTGATGGATGGCGCGCTTGCGGCGCCGATAGTTCATTCCCGGAGGGTACTGACAGCAAGAGGTGCGCTCTTGGCCCATAACAACCGATGTCGCGCAGACCGATTGGTTTTTCGGCCTCATCCTTATCATCTCTCCTTCGGTTCTGGCCATGCAGACACGCCCCTCGGGATCACTCGTTTCGAACCGCCTGCCAGGGTGTCTGCGGCTCGATGCCGCCGCCGGGATGCTCGCCGACGCGATCCGTGCCGATCTCCGGCGTGGCTCCGAGGCGGGGATCATCCGGCGGTACGAGATCGGAATCGAGGAGGTCGATCCCCTGGCGTGGCTCGCGCCGCAGCCCCGAGGGGAGCGCCTCTACTTCCGAAATCGCGAAGGATCGCTGACGATTGCCGGGATCGGGTGTTGCCTGGCCTCAGCGCGGCTCTCTGACCCCGGCGTGGCGAACTGCCTAAGGAGCGAGTCCAATGACTTTCCCGAGACTGGCCAGCCGAGCGAGCCGCTCTTCTTCGTCGTGAATTGGTTCGATCCGGAGACGGCGCGCCGGGATCCAGGGCGCTGGCTCGGGTTCGCGCCGGCGAGAGTCGTCCTCCCTCGAATCGAAGTGCGACGCACACGCGAGACAGTCCTTGCGGTGAATGTCTGCGCCGACGCAGCGCTGGCGCTCGATGCCCTTGAGGGGATGGACGCCGCCACCGCAATCCCGCAGATCGCGCACGGATTGCAGATGACCGCTGATGGCGATCCCGCACGATGGGCCGATGCGATTGATGGCGCACTCGCAGCGATCGCTGCGGGCTCGGTCGAGAAAGTTGTCCTTGCGAGGACGCGGGAGTACGGGGCGCTCGAGTCGATCGATCCCTGTGCCGCGCTGGCTGCGCTTCGCAGCGAAGAACCCGCGGCCTTCCATGTCCTCGTGGAGCAATCCCCGTCGTGTGCGTTCATCGCGGCGAGTCCGGAGCGGCTCTACAAGCGCAAGGGCAATCTCATCCACAGCGAGGCGGTCGCGGGCACCTGCACCAGAGGGCCCGACGGCGTCTCCGATGAACGCCTCGCCGCGCGTCTCTTGGCGAGCGAGAAGAACCTTCGCGAACATGCGTGCGTCGTCCGCAGGATCGAGTCGGCGCTCGCGCCGCTCACGGGGTCGTTGACCCGCGACCCTTGCCCAAAGGTGATGCGCCTTCGCCACGTCCAGCACTTGATGACCGGAGTTGTCGGTCACCTCAACGGTGCCGTGTCCGATGAGGCGATCCTCGGAAGCCTGCACCCGACCCCTGCCGTGTGCGGTTGGCCGCTTGCCGAGAGCCGCGCGTTCATTCGCGAGAACGAGAGTTGTGCGCGCGGGCTGTACGCCGGAGTGGTCGGAGTCGTCAGCGCGAGCCGAAGCGACTTCACGGTGGCGATCCGATCGGCGGTGATTGATGGAGCATCGATGACGGCATTTGCCGGCGCAGGAATCGTCCGAGGCTCCGAGGCGGATGCAGAGTGGCTTGAGACAGCCCGGAAACTTGAATCCTTCGATGGCCTTGTCCGCCGCGCGGCGCAAGGTCCATCGCTGGCGCAGGGGAGTGGGGCGCCCGCCCAGCGCCGTGTCCTGCGGTCCAGGCAGTCGGAGAGCGTGGTTGAAGTCTCGTGAGTGACCCGGCACAAACGTTCAATCCGCGCGCGGCTCCCAACCTCAATGCACTCTGGGCGTCGCTGGCGTTCGAGGAGTGGAGGCGACTCGGTGTCGCCGTCGTCGTCGTTGCTCCGGGATCACGCAGCGCGCCGCTGGCGATGGCGGTCGCGGGCCTTGCAGGAGTTGAAACGGTCATCGCGCATGATGAGCGGGCGGCAGGGTTCGTCGCTCTCGGCGCCGCGCGAGCGACGGGTCGCCCCGGCGTCGTCGTCACAACATCGGGGACCGCTGTCGCCAACCTTCTTCCTGCGGCGGTGGAAGCGGCGCAGACGGGGACGCCTCTGCTGTTGGTGACGGCCGATCGACCCCCGGAACTCCATGACTGTGGGGCGAATCAGGCGATTCGGCAGCACGATCTCTTCGGGACACATGCCACATGGACGACGCAGGTTCCGTGCGCCGATCAGCGGATCCCACTGTCGCATGTGCTCTCGACGGCCGACGAAGCGTGGCACCGCGCCGTGGGAATCGGCAGCGCGGCTGGTCCCGTGCATCTCAACTGGAGTTTCCGTGAACCGCTCGCGCCGATCGCGGCACCGTGGGAGCAGACGCTTCTCGCGCCGCTTGAGGGGTGGATGGAGAGCAGCGATCCGTGGGCGCGGACCGTGCGTGCGGAAGTCTCGCTTCCGGAAGCGCTTTCGCAGGTTGCTGCCACACTCCGTGGTGAATCTGGACCGCCGCGTCGAGGAATCGCAGTCGTGGGTGCATGCCACTCTCCGGAGGAGCGGGCAATCATCGCTGCGATTCTGCGGCGGTGCGATGGACCGATCCTCGCTGACATCGGATCGTCGCTGCGCCATCACACGGATCTCCCACGGATCATCGCCCACGGCGATCTCCTCACGCGACTCGGCGCGTGCAAGGGGTTGCAGCCCGACTTCATCCTGCGCTTGGGTGGGAACGTTTCGAGCCGCGCCATCGGCGAGTTCCTGCGGCGAGCGACCTCCTTGGGTGCCATGCAGGTGCTCGTGCGGACCGGTCCCACGAGGCACGATCCCGACCACACGGCGACCTGCGATGTCAACATCGATCCGCGCGTTGTTGCGGTGGCGGACCCAGCCGCACTCGCGGAGTGCGAGCCGCTGCACTTCTCCGAGGCAACGTTCTCTGAGGCGTGGCTCTCGGCGGATCGCGCCGCGAGTGAAGCGATTCAGGAGACAATCGGCCTCGATCAAGGACCAATCGACGAACCCTCCGTTGCGCGGGTGGTGGCGGATGGGATCCTTCGCTCTGAGACGCTCGTGATCGGCAACTCGATGGCGATCCGTGACGCGGACATGCACATTTCCACCGGGATGCTTCGTGGGAATGTGGCCGTCAATCGCGGCGCGAGCGGAATCGACGGCCTCGTCGCGACCGCCGTCGGCCACGCCCGAGCGACGAAGCGTCCGACGCATCTCCTTCTGGGCGACCTGTCGCTCCTGCACGACCTCGGCTCGCTCGCGCTGGTGGCGCACTCGCCGACACCGATCATCATCGTCGTCGTGAACAACGACGGCGGGGGGATCTTCCACTTCCTCCCCCTGGGGCGATGCGAGGGAGCGCTCGATCCTTGGTCAACCGCTCCTCACGGATTCCATTTCAAGGGTGCCGCAGAAATGTTCGGCCTTCGTTTCGAGTCGCTCGGCGAGGGGTCGATGCGCGGGGACCTCATGCGAGCGCTCAGCGATGCCCGGGCGTCGGGTCGATCGGCGATCATCGAAGTCCGCACGGAGCGTGTGGCGAACGTGGAGCGCCACCGGAGCATCCAGCGACGAGTCGAGCGCGCGCTCACTGCGCACCTCTGTACGCCGCAGGCGCGAGTCCCTGCGGAGTCAGGCAGCTGATGGAGCCAGCCGTTCCCGTCCTTCTCCTTCATGGATTCCTCGGTTCTCCCCGAGATTTCGATGGATTCAGGGAGCGCTGGGAGTCGCTGGGACATGAGCCCACCTCGTTCGTGACGGTCGATCTCGTGCAGTGCGCGTGTGCGACAAGCGAGACTTCTCAGGGCCGCGGCGATGTCGGCCTTGATCACCTGGCACGTGAGGCGCTCACGCGGATCGCCCCAGCGCAGCCTCAACCGCGCAGCATCGATGTCGTCGGCTACTCCCTCGGAGGTCGGGTCCTGATGGCGCTGCTTGCCTCTGAGCTCGGCCGGTGCGTTCGGCGTGCGGTCATGGTGAGTGCCCATCCGGGGATCGAGTCGCCATCTGAGCGCGCGGAGCGGCAGGCCCAGGACGACGCGCTCGCCGCGGTCCTTGAGGGGCTCGCGAAAGAGTGCGACCCGCTCGTGCGCAGGAACCGCGCGTTCGCGGTGCTCGTGGGCTGGTACTCGCAGCCACTCTTCGCCTCGCTGCGCGCACGCGCGGACTTCGAGCAGGTGATCGAGCGGCGCGCTGGCGGCCTCGCGGATCCAAGGACGGCAGCGGCGTGGTCGCGGATTCTCCGAGGGTGCTCTCCGGGGCGGGCGCAATCGCAGTGGGGAGCGCTCGCCCAACATTCCTCGCGCCTCCTTGCCCTCGTTGGCGCCAAGGACGCGCGTTACCTCGCGACCGTCGATCGCCTTCGCGCCCTCGGCCTGAGCGTCGAAGTGATTCCCGAGGCGGGTCACGCCATTCACCTTGAGGCGACCGACTCGCTCGTCGAGAGCGTCCATCGGGCGCTTCACAGCGAGGCTGTGACCGCACCATGACCACCATGACCACCGAGACCACGGAGTGAATCCCATGACGACCACCACTCAACCATCCTCCCCACCGAGTCCATCGTGGAAGTCGGCGGGCACTTTTCCCGACATCCGCTACGAGACTGCGGACGGAGTCGCGAAGATCACCATCTGCCGAGAGGAAGTGCGCAACGCGTTCCGCCCAGAGACCGTCGACGCGATGCGTGCTGCGCTGCGTGCCGCGCGCTTCGACGCGTCCATCGGCGTCGTCATCCTGACCGGCGCGGGGACGAAGGCATTCTGCTCGGGAGGGGACATGCGCATCCGGAAGGAGGCGGGGTATGAAGGATCCGACGGGACGCAGAGCCTCAATGTCCTCGAACTGCAGCGTGAGATCCGCACCTGCCCCAAGCCCGTCATCGCCATGGTCGCGGGATATGCCGTTGGCGGCGGACACGTCCTCCACCTCGTATGCGACCTCACCATCGCAGCAGACAATGCCATCTTCGGGCAGACCGGTCCCAAGGTCGGCTCATTCGACGGAGGGTTCGGGGCGTCGTACCTCGCGCGAATCGTCGGCCAGAAGAAGGCGCGCGAGATCTGGTTCCTCTGTCGGCAGTACGACGCGAAGGCCGCGCTCGACATGGGGCTCATCAATTGCGTCGTGCCGCTGGTGGATCTCGAACGCGAGACGCTTCAGTGGTGCCGCGAGATTCTCGCGAAGTCACCGCTCGCGATCCGATGCCTCAAGGCCGCCCTCAACGCCGACTGCGACGGGCAGACGGGTCTGCAGGAACTCGCGGGCAACGCGACGCTTCTCTACTACATGACCGAGGAAGGTCAGGAGGGGCATCATGCTTACCTTGAGAAGCGGCCCCCTGACTTCGGGGCGTTCACTCGCCACCCCTGACACATCGTCTGCATGAGCGCACCTCTTCGAGTCTGGTTGGAAGCAACGCGGCCCAAGACGCTCTCGGCGAGCATCGCGCCTGTCGCCATCGGGACGGCGATCGCGTACGGGGCGAACGGGTTTCACGCGCTCGCGTGCGTCGCCGCACTGCTGGGCGCACTCGGAGTGCAGGTCGCGTGCAATCTCGCGAATGACTGCTTCGACGGGAAGAAAGGGGCAGACGGGCCGCTGCGCGTGGGTCCCCGCCGCGCGGTCGCCTCGGGACTCATCGCCCCACAGACGATGCTCCGCGCGGCCATCGCGGTGCTCCTCATGATCGTCCTTCCATGCGCGACCTACCTCGCGCTGCGCGCAGGTTGGCCGTTCCTTGCGCTCGGTGGAGTCGCCGCAGCTCTGGCGGTCCTCTACACGGGGGGGCCATTCTCGCTTGCGTACGTGGGCCTTGGCGATCTCTTCGCATTCGTGTTCTTCGGGCCCGTCGCGGTCGCGGCCACCTACGCCGCGCAGACCACGCAGTGGTCGTGGACGCCAGCGTTGGCAGGGCTTGGCCCAGGCTTTCTCGCGTGCGCCATCCTCACCATCAACAATCTCCGCGACGAGGAGTCCGACCGTCTCGCGCACAAACGAACACTGGCCGTCCGCTTCGGCGCGGCGTTCGCGCGGACCGAGTTCGTTGCGTGCGCGATCGGCGCGGCGGGCGTTGCAGTGGGACTCGCCGCGTGGTTCCGTCACTGGCCGCTGCTCGCCGCGGTCTTCGCGGTCCTCACATTGCTCCCCGCGATCCGGCGGGTGCTCGCTGGCGAGTCGGGGGCGCCGCTCAATGCCACGCTCGCCTCGACCGGCCGGGCGCTGTTTCTCTACGGAATCCTCTTCTCGATCGGATGGATCCGTTGACGATCGAACTCGCCTACTTCGAGCTTCCGTTCAAGGGCCCGTACAAGGTCGGGACGGAGTCGATCGGTGTGCGCCGCGGCATCATGGTGCGCAAGACGCACGGCAAGCGTGTGGGCTATGGCGAAGTGTCGCCGATGCCCGGCATTCACCGCGAGACGCTCGAGCAAGCGCTCGCGAGCCTGCAGGAGGGGATTCGCAACCACTCGTCGCCGATGATGCCGAGCGCAGCCTTTGGACTCTCGTGCGCCACCGAAACCGCGGCTGCGAACACACGATTCGGGCTTGGTGCCCTCACCGAGCCCTCCGAGATCGGGGTCAATGCCCTCTTCGCAGGGGGGACTCGGGAGGCGAGGGTCGCCTTCGCGGCGGGAGCGTTCGCCGGATTCAAGACGATCAAACTGAAGATCGGCAGGGCGAAGCCCGTCGATGACCTCCGGCTCGTCAACGCGATTCTCGAGATGGTGGGTCCCGAAGTGAGATTGCGGCTCGACGCCAATCGCCGCATGACCCTCGCGGTGGCGGAGCGGCTGTTGAGCCGCCTCGACGCGACGCGCATCGAGTATGTCGAAGAGCCCCTTCTCGACCACGAGGACCTCTCGGAACTTGCTCGGCGGGTCAACATCCCCATGGCCATTGACGAAAGCCTGCACACCGCGAGTGCGCTCGAGCACGTGCTGGGCGCACCGCAGATCGAGGTGCAGGTGGTGCGCCCTTCGCTCATCGGCGGCCTCGAAGAGGTCGAGTCGGTGATCACCCGCGGTCGGATCAACGGGATGGACACTGTCCTCTCGACGGCACTCGAGAGTTCTTACACGATCGCGCTCGTGTCTCGTCTCGCTTCGTCGATGGGGGTCGGCGACCGAGATCAGGGGCTCGGCACGGCGGCGCTCTTCGCGCGCGACCTCGTCGCGCCCACGCCGATTGTCGGTGGGCGAATGACGGTCCGCGGCGCACTCCCCGTCCCGCAACTGGATTTCGTGGCGGCGAGCGCGTTCACGCTTCCGACGTGAGCGCGCCCTTGAGCGTCGAAGGAATCGGTATCGACTTTCCCGTGGTTGGGTCGACGCAGGCGTGAGCCGTGGTGATCTCCGCGACCACGCGGCCGCCCGGGCCCAGAATGCGCGAATGGAAGGTCACGGACTTGCGCGAGAGTTCCAAGGAGTCGAGCGACACCGTGTAGGGATCGCCGACGCGCAGCGGGGACTTGAAGTTGGCCTCGGTGTGCACGATCGGGAGGTGCGGTCCTGCCGCGAGCAGACGAGCGATCCCGACGCCCCGCGACTCGAGCCATGTCTCGACCGTCTCATGGGCAAGTTCGATCGCAGCGGTGAAGTAGAGGACCCCGGCCGCATCGGTGCGACCGAGTTTCAGCGTGCTGCCGATTGAGAGAAGGCTCTGTCCCGCCACGTGGACAGGATAGGCCATCCTCCACCGCTAGGCTTGTCGCGTGATTGTGCCGTTCGTCACTGCATTGCTGCTCGCGCAGGACGCCGCGCCGGCAACTACGCCGCCCGCGATTCACGCCCCTGCACCCTGTCCGGGGCGCGATGCCGCGCAACTGGTGACGCGATGCCCGCGAACGACCCGCGAGTACATCCGCAGCCGGACGTGGATGCCGAGCGAACTCGCAATGGTCGAACTCGACGCTGCCGGGGCGGACTTGGCCGCACTCTCGGGGTCCGACGCGAAGAGCTGCGAGTGGGGGAGTGACTGGTACGCCTCGCTGCCTGACCTTACGGCGCTGAAGGCGCTTGCGTCGATCCTCGACGCCGACAGCCGACGCCTCGAGCGTTTCAGCCGCCGCGAGGAGGCCGCGGATCGCATCGTCGCCATGTTCATGCTCTCCGGCAGTCTCGCGCGGATCCCGAGGCTCGACGCGCAGCGCGAGGCGACGCGCCTGGGTTGGCAGGCAGCGCAGCGCACGGAGCGTTTCCTCATTGCCTCGCGCGATCCAGCACTCGCGGCGAGAGTGCGCGAGGCGATCGATGGCTACACGCGCGACCATGAGGAGTCGATGGCCAAGGTGGTCCAGACGGAGCGCATCCGCTGGGTGTCGCGCCCGTCAGATCGCATTCGACTCGGGGAGGATGGCGCGTCGCTCTACCGCGCCGCCGCTGCGGAGGATGCGGGAACGATCACTAAGTCGAACGAGTACCCGCTGTCGCGGCTCTCGGGGGAGCCACTCCTCGTCGAGATGCGTGCGGCGGATGGGTACTTCGATGCGGTGCGCGAGTCGTGGGGAAGGCCGGACTCTGTGGCGCGGTTCGCCGAGCTTGGCACGCGCGCTGATCGCGGAGAGTTTGGAGCCTGGATCGCAGCTGCGCGACCGGACTTTGTGCGCATCGTCGGAGAATTGGCGCGGACCAAGGCCTCAGTCGGCGAGCTGCGAACGCAGGTCGATGCCGTTGCCAGCGGCGCTGCGAAGCCATCACCCTGAGACGAGTTCACGGGCACGTTCGAGGAGCGATGCCCGGGCCGACCATCCATAGGTGAGGTAGGAGTGGTCGAAGGATCCATCGGCATAGAGATCGATGAGTCCAAAGCCCTCCGGGCACCCTTGGCAGGCACCCTTCCACCACGCACCACTGACCGCGCCGTCGCAGATGTAGGTGACGCCGTCAGTCGAGCAGCGATCAAGCAGATGTTGGTGACCCGAGAGACAGAGCTTCACGCCGGCCGCCTTGAACAGATTGTGGAGCGAGTGTCCGTCGGTGTGCATGCTTCCCGCACTGATCACCGTGTCCTGGCCGATCGTCTCGCGTGCACGGTGCTTGCCGTAGGTGATCGAGGTGAGGCTGAGGATCGGGATGTGCGTGAGCACGACAACGGGGCTCCCCGCAGGCCGTCCCTTGAGATCTGCCTCAAGCCATGCGGTCTGTTCATCGTCGCAGAAGGCGACATAGCCGTCGGCCGAGGGTTGCACGCTGTCGAGGACGACGAAGTGCCATCCCCCCTGGTCGAACGAGTAGTACCGCTTGGCCATGCCGAAGAGGTCGAGCGCGTACTCCTTGCCGTGGCGCGGGGTTGCCTCCGCTCCGTCGGCCTTGGTCCACCCGAAGATGTCATGGTTGCCGATCGCGTGGCGCATCGGGATCGTGCAGTGGTTCTTGCAGGTGGTCGTGAACAGTCCGCCGAGTTCGACCGCGCGCGGACGCTTGACCTCGAAGACATCCATCACGCTGTCGCCGCCGAAGAGGATGAGATCGGGCCTTGGGTCGAGCGCCTCGACGCGGGCGAGACACGCGGCCATCCCGGCATCGGCGCCGCGCTCGGGCTGCACGTGGATGTCCGTCAAGTGGGCGATGCGCAGGGCGCGCGCGCGGGGGGCCGCGATCGGCGCGGTCGCGGGGGACTGCGCGAACGCGCGTCCACCGAATGAACCCAGCAGCGATGCCGAGCCCGCCATCAGTGCGGAAGTGGCGAGGAATGTGCGACGGTCGAGGTCAGCCATGGGAACTCCGTGGGGTGGGCGGGTGGTGAATCAGTGAGTTGATCGATTCGGCAAGAAGGCGGACGGATCGGGGGGCGGATCCTTCTGCCTTGTTGTTGATGATGATGAAGGCGTGACGGTCCGCCTGCGACGCCTGCGCGCAGAGCCGGGCGAACTCGCTGCGACTGCGCGGATCGGGGTCGATGATCCGGTCGAAGGGGTCGTAGCGCTCGATGGCCTGCGAGTAGGAGAGGCCCGAGTGGAGCATCCACCTCCCGACGATGGCGCGCTGCGTCGATGGATCGACCCACTTTGCCTGGTCCAGCGGACTGGGCTGGGATGGATGGACGTTGTAGCAGTGGGTCGCGCCGGTGTCGGCGAGCATCGCGGCCCACGATGGGCGAAGGAGAATCCGGTCGCGCACCTCGACAGCGTAGAGCGGCCCCTGCGGGAGCGCCGCGAGGAATGCGCCGAGGTCGCGGATGAACGCCTCCGCCTTCACCTCGCTGCGGATCCCAAGCGGTGGGAACTGGAAGACGAGCGGCCCTGCGCTGTCGCCGAGCCCGGCGACCATCGGCTCCACCACCTGCTCCTTCGCGTAGGCCGCATCGAGGAAGAGCGTGCACTCGCTGCCGGGCGATGACGGATCATCCCGCCGCGTGATCGCCTCATGCGCCTTCACGAGGAAGCGAAATCCTGCGGGGACCTGCTCGCGCAGCCGCTCGAACTCTTCCTTGGGGGCAGGACGGTAGAAGGTCTTGTCGATGCCGACGGTGCGCAGCAGGGGATGCGCGGCGTACGCGCGCAGCCCGCTGCGGGCGAGTGTGGACTCTGACGCTTCGCGATCCCACACGATGCCGCGCCATCCGGGGAAGCTCCACGAACTCGTGCCCAGATACGTGGTGCGCGGCAACTGCGCAGCGATCGCGGCGATCCCCTCGTCGAGTGGGGCGAGTTGCACAGACTTGGACGGCGCCACGCGCGGCGGCACCGGCGGTTCGTCACCGAAAAGCATCCCCTGCTGTGGATCAGGCCTCTTTGCCACGCACATCAAGGTAACTGCCCGGACCCTGCTGAAGCAGCGCCTCCAAGCAGCGCTACCGCATCGTCAATTCGATCAGGGAGACGTCGTCCTCGTACTGCTCCGATCCCTGCAGGCCGCGCGTGTACGTGAGGAGCCTCGCGAGGGGACTGGCCGCGCGCAGGGCATCAGTTTGCGCGAACGCGCGGAACTCGGAGTATGACCAGTACGAGCCATCGGGCTGGGGGATCTCGACGATCCCGTCGCTGTAGATGTAGAGGCGATCGCCGCGGCCGAGCGTCACGTTGGACGCCGTGTACTCGAACTCGCCGACGATGCCCACGGGCGCCCCGTCTGACTCGAGCTCTTCGATCGAACCGTCGGCGCGCGCGACGATTGGCGGGGGATGGCCGGCTCCCGAGAATGTCAACTTCCCCGAGGGCCGATGGAGCACGCCGTACCAGCCCGTGAAATACATCCCGCGATTCGTGGCCATCGGGAAGGCAACATTCAGTCGTGTGAGGACCGTGGCGGGGTTGAGCAGCTCCTCGCGAGAAAACCCGCCGGCACCAAGCGCACGGCTCACACTCACGGAGAGGAGCGCGGGTCCGACCCCGTGGCCGCAGACATCGATGAGGAAGAGCGCGAGGTTTCCGTCGCCGAGGTCGTTCCAGCCGAAGAAGTCGCCGCCGAGCTGCGCGCTCGGGATGAACTCGCCGCGCAGTGCAAGGCCGGCATCATCGATCGACGGCGGCAGCAGGCTCCGCACATAATCGCCTGCGCGGTCGAGCTCTTCCTTGATCTGCCGGTACGCGGCGTTGCGCTCGATGAGCGCCCGGTAGCCGCGCGAGTGGTAGCGGAGTCGCGCGATGATCTCGACGGGATCCGGGAGTTTCACGAGATAGTCGTTGGCGCCGCGGGCGAACGCCTCCGCCTTGGTGACGGCCTCTTCCTTCGAGGAGAGCACGATCAAGGGGACGAGCTTGGTTTCCTCGGTCTTTCGATACTCAAGCACCAGGTCGAGTCCGTCGATCTCCGGCATCACGAGGTCCTGAAGGATGACGCTCGGCGACACCTCGCGGGCCATCGCGATCGCCTTCGATGGATCTTGGCAGAAGTGGTACTCGATGTCGGGCTGCGTCGCGCAGATGCGACGGACGGCCTCGCCGATCATGGCCTGGTCATCGACGAGCATCACGACCACGCGCTCATGGTCCGCCGCTCCTCGTTGTGCGCTGCTGCTCATCGGGTGGAAGGTACGGTCATTCAGCGACCTCGCCCGCCGGGGCACTCACTCCCGAGGATCACTCGTCCTGCGGCCGCGCCGATCGAATCAAGCGGCAGCACCTGGCTCGCACCGCCGAGTGCGACGGCAGTACCAGGCATCCCCCAGACGATGCTCGTGGCCTCATCTTGGGCGATCGTGTGCCAGTTGGCATCGCGCAGGGCGCGCAAACCCTCAGCTCCGTCGCGTCCCATCCCTGTCAGGAGAATGGCAACTCCGGGGGGTCCCTGATCGCGCGCAGCGCTCTCGAAGAAGTGGTCGACGCTGGGTCGGTGGAGGTCGTCTCCCGGAAGATTGCGGTAGCGCACCTTGCCATCTCGCAGCAGCATGTGGTCCGTGGTGGCGGCGACGATCGTCTCGCCCTTCGCGGGCAGCTCGCCCTCGCACGCGACGCGGACCTTGCGACCGATCTCCCCGGTCAGCCACGAGGCCAGTCCATCGACATAAGCGAGATCGATGTGCTGCACGATCATGGAGCAGCACGATGGTGCGGCGGGGGAGAGTCCACGAAGGACCTCCGCGAGCGCGTGCGGCCCACCCGTCGAAGCGCCAATGAGGACGAGCGGCGCGGCAGCGTCGGAGCGGTTCGGAGTGACGGCCGCCGCACTCGCTCTCGCAGGGGAGGGCGCTCGACTCTGCGGTGTGGCGGACCCCGAGGACTCAGCCGACATGATCGCAACGCGGACCTTCTTCGCGAGTACATCGCCTCCCACAAGCATGTTTCCCGGTCCAAGCGTCGGCGTGTGCACCGCATCGATCGCACCAGCGCCGAGCGCTTCGTACACAAGCGCGAGATTGCCCTCGATGGTGCTCGTCACAACGAGGATGGGGCACGGACACTCCTTCATGATCGCTCTCGTCGCGACCGCGCCATCCATGACAGGCATCACCATGTCCATCAGGATGAGGTCGGGGCGATCGCGGCGACAGTGTTCGAGCGCTTCGCGACCATCGTTGGCGATCCACGCGATCCGTCCATTGGGAATCGCCTCGATCGTCATGCTCAGCACCGCCTGTGCGAGCCGTAAGTCATTCACGATCGCAATGCGCATCAATGCGCGACTCCGAGCAGGGACGCGACGGTGTCGAGGAAGGTCCGATCCTGAAAGGACCCCTTGGTGAGGTAGGCGGAGGCCCCAGCCTCCATGCCCGCAAGGCGATCCTCCTCGCGATCCTTGTAGGAGACGATCACGATGGGGATGGAGTTGAAGCGCCCGTCGCCACGGACGCGGCGCACCAATTCGATCCCGTTCATCCGCGGCATGTCGACATCGCTCACGATCAGGTCGTAGGTGCCCTTCTGCAGGGCGTTCCAGCCGTCGATCCCGTCGACCGCAGTATCCACGGCGTAGCCCGCGCGCACGAGCATCTGCCGCTCGACCTCGCGAACGGTGATCGAATCTTCGACGATGAGCACCCGATGCTTCTTGGAGGCCTGCGCACCGGCGCGCGCCTCTGCGCCGCGCAGCCCTCCCTCATCGAGCAGTTGCAGCGCCGACTGGATGAGATCGTCAGTGTCGAGGATGAGGAGCAATTCGCCGCTCTCCCGGAGGCTCGCCGCGTCGATGTGCGGCACCGATCCCAGACGCGCATCGAGTCGACGCACGACGAGATCTTCCTCGCCGAGAAACGCATCGACGACGAAGCCGACTGTTCTCGTTCCGGCGAGGACGCTGACTGTCGGCACCGTGTCGCCGCGCAGCGTCTCCTGAGGCGACGTGAGTTCCAGCACGTCAGCCATGCGGACGAGGCCGACGCTCTCTCCGCGGATGACGGCCGACGGCCGCCCTTCGACGAGCGTGACCGCCTCGCGTGGAAGGCGGTCGATCCGCTCGAGCTTGGCGAGCGGCAGGGCATAGGGCTCCCCCGCGATGGCGACGACTGCGGCGCGCACGACCGACAGCGTCACGGGCAGCCGAAGCGAGAACGTGGTTCCCTTCGCCGACGACTTCACGACGATGGAGCCGCCGACCGCGTGCGCCATCGACTGGACCACGTCGAGACCCACGCCGCGGCCGGAAATGTCTGTGACCTTCTCAGCGGTCGAAAAGCCGGGGAGAAAAAGGAAGTCGAAGAGTTCCGCGTCGGCGAGCGATGCAGCAAGCGACTCCGTCGCGAGGCCCTTCGCCACGATGCGCTCGCGCAATTTCGCACGGTCGATGCCCCGACCATCTTCGGCGACTTCGACGACGAGTCCGCCAGCATGGTGGCGCGCCTCGACTCGGAGCGTGGCCTGCCTCGGCTTGCCTGCCGCCGCGCGCTGCTCGGGTGACTCGATGCCATGGTCGATTGCATTCCTGACCAGATGGCCCAGCGGCGCCTCGAGTTGGCGCAGGACCTCACGGTCGACTGGGACCTGCTCGCCAGCGACGACGAGGCGCACCTCCTTCGCGAGGTTCCTCGCGAGATCGCGCACGGCGCGCGGCAGCGACCCGCACGCATCGCCGAAGGGGCGCATGCGGCTCGCGACAGCCTCGCCATGAAGCGCACTTGCTAGAGACTCGCCTCGTCGCAGGTGCTCTTCGACCTGCTCGAGCGCCTCGTCGAGCGCTTGACCGGTCATCGCCGCCGCACCCTTGTGGTCGTGAGTGCCTGCCTGACCCTGTTCGATCAGTTCGAGTGCGTCCGCAAGGCGACGCTGTGCTCCCTTGGCGCGCGTGAGCGTCCTGCGCAATGAGTGGAGCCGACGCGCTTCGACGAGCGCCTCCCCGGAGAGTTCGAGGATCGTCTCGAGATTCGCCGCCGACACGAGCACGCCGGGTTCGGAGTTTCTCGTCGGTGAGGGCGTTGCGGGAGGGACTGGAGAAGCGATCGCAGGTTGCGGCGGTGTGACGGTCGGTTCGATGGCGGGTGAGGGCGCCGTCGCTGGCGTGACTGCTGCGGCGACAGTGGCCGGCGCCGCCGGGGCGACCGGGGCCTTCGCGGGCTCACTCACCGCGGGACGCGTGAACAGTGCGGCGAGTGCGGCGATCGCGGCGCGTTCGGTCTCGCACCATCCGCGCGCCGCCTCCTCAGAGCCATGGCCCGCCAATGCCGCCAGTGTGTCCGTACCGCGCAACAACTGGTCGATGCGCGCGGGAGTGGGGGTTTCGCCGCCGCGCTGAATTCGCACGAGGCACTCTTCCATCGCATGCGCAAGTTCGACGGCGGCATCGAGTGAGATGATCCGTGCCGCCCCCTTGATGGAGTGGGCCGCCCGCATGAGAGGCTCGACCTGCTTGGGATCCCCGGCGCTTTGCTCGAGCGCGACGAGGCCGTCGGCAAGAGTCGCCGCATGCTGGCGCACCTCCGTCTGGAAGAGGTCGAACATGGAGAAGCCGCCGAGGTCCATCTCAGGAGATCGCCTTCATGAACTCATCGGACATGCGGACGGGATCGACAAGCGATGCGGGACCGTGTGTCGTCGTGACGAGGCCGCAGGAGATCCGGTTGGGCGAGTGCTGCACGGTGAGAGGGAGCGCCTTCACCGCCGAGGCCGGAAGCGCGTAGACCCCAGGCACCTCATCCGCCTCGAACGCCCACGACGCCCGTGCTTCGCCGACTTGCACCATCCGAGGCGCACGGCGCTGCGATGGCTCGGCAGGAGCCAGATCGAGCAGCCCCGGGAGATCGATGACGGGAACGATGGCACCGGCGATGGCGGCGAGCCCCCGGAAGCCCTTCTTGCGGCGGTGCGGCAGCGCGTGGATCTTTGCCACCGCGGAGACATGGACGACGGCATCCGCGGGAATGGCGAACCACTCGCTGGCGCACCGGACAATCAACAGGTTTTTCTGCGGCTCGCGGCGCTGCAGGCGTGGGGGTGCGCTCGCCTTCGTGGCCTCGGCGATCGCGAGCGCGCTCGCGGGTCGGCCGAGGAGTCGCGCCATCGCGCTGCGTTCTGGTCCGGGAGGGCCTGTTGGTGT
>CANETX010000011.1 GCA_947441435.1 Planctomycetaceae bacterium | reverse complement strand
TCGCTCGCCTACTCCGGAGGGCTCGACACCTCCTGCATCATTCCCTGGCTCGTCGAGACCTACGGCTGCGAAGTCGTTGCGGTCGTCGCCGATGTCGGCCAAGGCACCCGTGAACTCGAGGGGATCGAGGCGAAGGCGCTCCGCTCGGGTGCGACGAAGTGCGTGATCAAGGATCTCCGCAAGCCCTTCCTCGAAGAGTTCGCCTATCCCATGGCGATCACCGGTGCGGTCTATGAGGGGCGCTATCTCCTCGGCACATCGATCGCCCGGCCCATCATCGCGCGAGCGCAAGTCGATGCCGCCATCACCGAGGATTGCGATGCGCTCGGCCACGGCTGCACCGGCAAGGGCAACGATCAAGTGCGCTTCGAGTGCGCGTTCGCCGCGCTCGCCCCTCACCTCAAGGTGATCGCCCCTTGGAGACTCTGGAACCTCAAGAGCCGCGAGCAGATGCTCGACTACCTCAAGGTCCGCTCCATCCCCTGCGCAGCGAGCGCCGAGAAGATCTACTCCCGCGACGCGAACCTCTGGCACATCTCTCACGAGGGAGGCGATCTCGAAGACCCGTGGAAGGCCCCGCCTGAGGATGTGTGGATGCTCACCGCCGATCCTCGCCGGGCCCCCGATGCCGGCGCGGAAGTGACCATCTCCTTCCGCAATGGATTCCCATTCGCCATCGATGGCGTCGCAATGGACTCGGTCGCCATCCTCGAAACCCTCAATGCACTCGGCGGCACCCACGGCGTCGGCCGAGTCGATCTCGTCGAGAACCGACTCGTCGGCATGAAGAGCCGCGGCGCCTACGAGACTCCCGGCGGCACGATTCTGATGGAGGCGCTGCGCGGACTCGAGCAACTCTGCTACGACCGCGAGACTCTTCAGTGGCGCCAGAAGATGGCCCTCGACTTCGCCAAGATCGTCTACGAGGGAACGTGGTTCACGCCGGTGCGAGAAACACTCTGGGCGAGCGCGAAGGCGGCGGCGTCGATCCTCACCGGCGATGTCCGCGTCAGTCTCTTCAAGGGAACGGCGACCGTCTCCGGTCGGCGCAGCCCGCATTCGCTCTACGACCAGGACTTCGCCACCTTCGGCGAGGATGCGGTGTACGACCAGACCCACGCCGAAGGGTTCATCCGGCTGTTCTCCCTCCCCTCGCGCATCCGCGCGGTGCGCGACCACGCCGCCGGTGGATCGAGCCGGACCTCCTGCTGCCACGACACGGCGCAGGCCACCCGATGAGCGTTCTCTGGGCCGGACGATTCGAGCAGGCGGCGGATCCTGACTTCCGCAAGTTCAACGACTCGCTGCCGTTCGATCGGACTCTCCTTCGGGAGGACATCGAGGGGAGCGTCGCATGGGCACGCGCCCTTGAGCGCGCGAAGGTGCTCTCGCACCCTGAGTGCGGTGCGCTGATCGTGGCGCTCGGCGAGGTGCTCCGGCATGGGACGGAGAATCCCTCGGCGCTCCTCGATGCATCCGACGAAGACATCCACTCGTGGGTCGAGCGCGAACTCGTCGCGCGCGTCGGTGATCTCGGGAAGAAACTGCACACCGGGCGAAGCCGCAACGACCAAGTGGCGACCGACCTGCGACTCTGGACGCGGCGCGCGATTCTCGAGCGGCAAGGAGAGATCGACGGTTGCCTGCGAAGCCTCTTGGCGCTTGCCGAGCGCGAACGCACGACCGTGTTCCCCGGCTACACCCATCTCCAGCGGGCGCAA
Source organism: Planctomycetaceae bacterium (assembly GCA_947441435.1). Lineage (GTDB taxonomy): Bacteria > Planctomycetota > Phycisphaerae > Phycisphaerales > SM1A02 > F1-60-MAGs104. The sequence goes on along the minus strand of CANETX010000011.1, from coordinate 26,951 downwards.
CCACTGCTGTTTGCCCATTGGGCGCTCGCCTATGTGGAGATGCTCGGTCGCGATCGAGGTCGATTGACCGATGCCTCGACGCGGGCGGCCAAGTGCCCACTTGGTTCCGGCGCCCTTGCAGGCACCGCGTACCCCATCGATCGCGCCCGTCTGGCGAAGGACCTTGGGTTCGACGCGCCGACGGCCAACTCACTCGACGCCGTCAGCGACCGCGACTTCGTCGTCGAGACGCTCGCCGCGACAACGCTGTGCGCCATCCATCTCTCGCGATTCGCGGAAGACCTCATCTTCTACGCCAGCGGCGAGGCGGGATTCGTCGAACTCTCCGACTCCGTCACGAGCGGATCGTCCCTCATGCCGCAGAAGAAGAACCCGGATGCGCTCGAACTCATCCGCGGGAAGTCGGGGAGACAGGTTGCCAGCCTGGTCGGCATGCTCACGGTCCTCAAGGGACTCCCTCTCGCCTACAACAAGGACCTGCAAGAGGACAAGGAGCCGCTGTTCGACGCGATGGAGCATCTGTCCCTCTCTTTGCGCATGGTCCCGGTCGTAATCGACGGCCTCCGGGTCAACAGGGAGCGCGCGCGCGCTGCCGCTGGCGGCGGTTACTCCAACGCCACGGAACTTGCCGATTATCTCGTCGGCAAGGGACTCCCCTTCCGCGACGCCCATCACAGCGCGGGGCGACTCGTGCGCGAGGCGATCAAGGAGTCGAAGCCGTTGGAAGGACTCTCCGTGGAGGAGTTCCGCCATGTCGAGCCAAGGATCGAGGAGGACGTGTACGTCGCCCTCACAGTCGATCGCGCGCTCGAGAAGCGCGGCGTCGAAGGGGGCACAGCCCCCGACCGCGTTGCCGAGTCGATCGCACTCGCACGACGAGATCTTGAGCAACGATCTGACAAGGTCGACCGGTCAGGAGCCATCTCGATCCGCGAAGCCCGCGTCGAGGACCTCGACGCCATCTGCGCGATCATCGCCCACTGGACAGCACAGGGAGAGCACCTCCCCCGTTCGCGCGAGGAAGTGCTTGAGGCGCTTTCTGAATTCGCGGTCGCCGTCGAAGGCTCGAAGGTGATCGGATGCGGTTCGCTCTGGATCTACACGCCGCAGCTCGCGGAGATCCGATCGCTCGGCGTCGCACCGGGTCGCGAGGGGACCGGCCTCGGTTCGACGCTCACTCGCTACTTCGTCGATTGGGCGGCCGATCTCGGAATCCCAAAGGTCTTCGTGCTGACGCGAGTCCCATCCTTCTTCGCCCGGTGCGGGTTCACGACGGTCAGCGTCAGCATCCTCCCCGAGAAGGTCCTCAAGGACTGCGCGAAGTGCCCACGCAATGAAGCGTGCGACGAAGTCGCCATGACGCTCGACACGGGAGCGGCACCGCTGCCGGCCGCGAAGTGACGACGCTGTCGCGCGTCGAGACGATCGGCACGACCCCTGCCCCGCCGTGGCCGCAGGGATATCGCTGCGCCGCATGGGCAGCCGCGATCAAGAAGGCCGGTGTCAACGACATTGCGCTGCTCGTCGCTGACGCACCCGTCTCGGCCGCCGCAGTCTTTACGAAGAACTTGGTTGCCGCGGCTCCGATCGGCGTGTCTCGCGACCACTTGGCACTTTCGCGAGGCCAGGCCCGAGCGCTCCTCATCAACTCGGGGTGTGCCAACGCCGCCACCGGCGAGGAAGGTGTCTTGCGGGCGCGTCGGTCCACCGCTGCGGTCGCGCAGGCGCTGGCCATCGACTCTGCGGCGGTCCTCGTGAACTCGACGGGTGTGATCGGCGTCCCCCTGCCCATCGACAAGATTGAAAGGGCGATTCCCTCGCTCGTCGCCTCGCTCGCCTCGGGGTCCTGCGAACCCTTCGCGCGCGCGATCATGACGACCGACACGCGACCCAAGTGGTCGTCACGGACGATCCGCGTGATGCACGACGGAGTCGACCACGAGTACCGCGTGACCGGAGTCGCCAAGGGAGCGGGGATGATCCATCCCAACATGGCGACGATGATCGCGGTGATCGCCACGGATGCACCGCTTGCTCCAACAGTCCTCGACGGCGTGCTCCGCGACGCGGTCGAAGGATCCTTCCATCGCATTTCGATCGATGGGGATACCAGCACGAACGACAGCGTCTTTGCCTTTGCTCACCGGCCATCCGGTGGCGGCGGCGCGATTCCTATTGAACCCGTCCGCGACGCATTCCGTGAAGTGGCGGCCGATCTCGCGCAACTCATCGTCCGCGACGGAGAGGGATTCGAGCGCGGCATCGAGGTGTCCGCCGTCCATGCAGCGTCGCAGCACGATGCGCTCACCGTCGCCCGAACCGTGGCGATGAGCCTGCTCGTTCGGACCGCGGTCACGGGGGGCGATCCCAACTGGGGACGCATTCTTGCGGCGGCCGGACGTGCGGGAGTCGCCTTCGACCCCAACCGCATTCGGGTGAGCGCCGGTGGCACCCTGCTCTTCGCCGATGGAAGGCCCGCCGAGGGGAACCTCGCAGACATCCGCGAGGCCTTCACCGCCGACACCGTCCGGATCGAGATCGATCTCGCCAGCGGCCCCCACTCCGATCGGTTCTGGTCGTGCGGGCTGACGACCCGCTACGTCGAACTCAACGCCGACTACACGACCTGATCGTCGAGAGGGTCGATCACGGCGCGCGCGCGTGCGAAGCAAGCCCGCCACGGCTCGGGCAGGTATGGCCCCACCAATCCGAGTGCCCGCCCCACCTCCTCCGCACTCATTTCGGTGATTGAGGCTCCGTGATCCCGCCGGGCTCCGGCGATCGCGGCGAGATACTTGAGGAACGCGCCGAGCGCCTCGTCATCGCCTTGTGCCAAGCCATGCCGACTGAACGAACGCTTCGCTTGGTTCTTCATCGCGAGCCATGCGTCCAGCGGCAGCGGCGATGCGGGCGCCTCCCCCAAGATCGCGCCAGCCCACTCCCTCCCCGCTCGCTGTGCAGCCCGCGCCGCGAGCAGTTCGAACGGTTGCACATCGTCGCCGAGCATCGCCACCAAGAGCGGCAGCACCGCCTCATCACTCATCGGCGTGGTCTCAGCGTCGTCAGCGGCCATGGTCGTGCAGCGCATGGAGCATCGCGCGGATCTCGTCAGCCAAGTCCGCCGGCTTCGCGCCGTCCTTGATGAGCACTTCCCGGATCGCTTCGCGCAAGCGGTCGGCAACGGTGTGGACGATCTGCCGGACTTGCGCAGCCGTCACTCCACGAGACTGCGCAGTTGTCTCGTTCGGGACGCCGAGTACCCGGCTCGACCAGAAGATCTCCCAATAGTGATCTCGACCAGCAGAGGCAAGCGCGAACTTGGTCGCAGTGATCGCACCCTCCAAGGCACTGGTGGCCCACGCGCGGTCGTACAGCAAGTCGGCAGCGGGCTCACCTGGAATCGCTCCAGTGGTGCCAGCCGAGTCCACCGGCTGGCCCGATGAGTCGAGTCCAGGGGGCTCGAATCGGTCGATTGCGTTCCGGTCACGGAGCTGCTCGCGCACATAGAAGTTCACGCCGTTTCTCAGCCACTTCCTCAGCCGAAGTCCACTCCCCGCCCACGACCGCAGGAACTCTGGGCTCGCCAGCCGACTGGCAAAGAATCCGTTCACGACATCCTCGGGTTCAGCCCCAAATTGCCGCCCGAGGCGTAGGGCCATGCAGTACTTCTCCAGCGGGCGCTGGTAGGTGGCCATAACAAAGTTCCGGGCCTCGGCGACACCAGCCTCCCCCTCGGCGAGCCGGTCACTGATCCAGACCGCCCGGGTATCAGGAAAATTTCCGCTGCGGGGCGTGGCCATGGAATCGGGTACAGGCTAGGGACTCGACGGCAACACCACACAATAAATCTTGGAATTCGCCCAACGCAAGGCTCGCTCATGTCTTTCTCTTACGGTCGAGCCCGGCCGGGGTCAGGTCGGGTGGGTTCGCAAGCTTGCGCTCGGGGGCGAGCCTTGCGGAGTCACGCGATGGCCTGCGATGGGGATCGCAGGATTGGTCGGGGGTTACTTCACACAGAGTCCTCCGGGGGGTTCCAGGGGGGACTCTGTTTCAATTTGGTGCCATCTGGTCTCCCTACACTCGCCGTCGATGGACGCGGAGATTCACGAACTCGAATTGACGGCGAAGGCTGCATTGGCCGCCGTCACGGAGTCCGATGGTCTCGAACGCTGGCGGACCGAGTACCTAGGGTCGAACGGGCGGCTGAAGTCGATCATGGGACGCCTCAAGGAAGTTCCGAAGGACCGAAAGCCCGAGGTCGGGAAGACACTCAACGCGTTGAAGGCAGCACTCGAAGGCGAGTTCGAAGCCGCACAAGTGCGCCTGCGTGCCCGCAGTTCGGGCCCCCTCGTCGACGTGACAGAACCGGGGATCGAACTCAGCACAGGAACGCGACACATCCTCACCCGCACCATCGATGAAATCACCGACGTCTTCGGGCGAATGGGATTCGCCTCGGTCGACGGTCCCGAAGTCGAGGACGAGTGGCACAACTTCACGGCCCTCAACATTCCCGAGGGTCATCCGGCGCGCGATGCCTCCGACAACTTCTACATGGGAGAACACACGGGCATCAAGCGGCTGCTGCGGACCCAGACCTCGACGATGCAGATCCGCGCCATGGAAGCGCAGCGGCCGCCGCTCAAGGTGGTCGCCGTCGGGCGCGTCTACCGCCCGGACACCCACGATGCAACGCACTTCTCGATGTTCCACCAGATCGAGGGACTGTGCATCGACCGGGGACTCTCGATGGTGGACTTGAAGACCGCGCTCATCCAGTTCGCCCACGCCTACTTCGGCGCGGACGCCGAGGTGCGCATGCGTCCGAGCTTCTTCCCCTTCACGGAGCCGTCGGCGGAAGTCGACATGAAGATGCACGTGAAGGAGCAACTCCAATGGGTCGAACTCGGCGGATGCGGGATGGTCGATCCCGCCGTCCTCGCTGCGGTCAACATCGATCCCGAAGAGTGGAGCGGATATGCGTTCGGCTTGGGGATCGAGCGGATCGCGATGCGGCGATATGGCATCACCGACATCCGCCTGCTCTTCGAAAACGACGCACGATTCCTGCGCCAGTTCTAAACGGCGTACAACAGCGGTCAACGATCGCGCAGTCGCGGGGCGATGCCCGTGACGGTCACTCCGCGGGCTTCTCGGATGCCTCAGACGCCGGAGCTGCCTCTGATGCCGCCGCGACCTTCGTCGACTCCTTGCGGAGCTTCGCGGCGAAGGCTGTCCTGCGATCGGCCGCCTTGCGACGGCCGGAGGCTCCACCCGACACCTGTGAGCCACCCTCGCGACCGACGAGCTGCAGGACAACGAGGTCCGCAGCATCGCCCAGCCGGCGCCGATCGAGCTTCACGATCCGGGTGTAGCCACCCGGTCGATCCGCGAACATCGGTGCGACTCGAGTCATGAGATGGTGGACGAGCCTCGGGGCCTTGCGGAGTTCTCCGTATCGGTTGAACTCGACTTCGCTCGCCGCTGGCATCGACCAGAACTCGCTCGTCTTGTGTTCTTCCTTGACCTTTGGGTCGGCGACCCAGGCGAAGACCGACCGATCGGTCAGGCGACTGGTGATCTGCCGCCGCGACGCAAGCGTTCGCTTGCGGGCGATGGTGATGAGCCGCTCGACATAGGGCTGCACCGCGCGTGCCTTGGGCAGCGTGGTGACGATCTCTCCATGCTCAAAGAGTCCGGCGGCCAGATTCCGCAGCAGGGCGCGGCGGTGGTCGCTCTCGAGACACAGTTGTTTTCCGGCTACGCGATGACGCATGTCTCGATTCTCCTTACGCTGTGGTGGGCTGCATGCCGAGGCCGAGCCCGAGCTCGCCGAGGCGTGTGTTGATTTCCCCGAGCGACGTCTTCCCGAAAGAACGGACGGCCAGCAGATCGGCTTCGCTCTTCAGGATGAGTTCGCCGACCGTGGCAATTCCGGCGCTGTGCAGGCAATTGGTCGCCCGCACGCCGAGGTTGAGTTCCTGGATGGTCATCGCCAACCTGGAGGCGAGATCCGACTCCGGCTCCGCCTGCTGGGTGAGCCCCTCGTCGACGATGTCCTGCCCGGCAGCATCGAACTGCACGAATGGATTGACGTGCTTGCGCAGGATCTTGCCAGCCTCGACAATCGCCATCTCCGGAGTGACGGTGCCGTTGGTCCAGACATCGAGCACGAGCCGGTCATAGTTCGTGCGCTGACCGACGCGAGTGTCCTCGACGCGGTAGCGGACGCGCTGCACCGGGGTGAAGATCGCATCGATGGCAATCTCTCCGACGACCTGGTCCTCGTTCGAGTTGTACTGCTCGCTCGCGGGCTGGTATCCCCTGCCCCGCTTGACAGTGAGTTCCGCCTCGAAGTGCACCTTGTCGGTGACGCGGCACAGGAGATGGTCGGAGTTGAGGATGCGGACGGACGCATCGGACTGAATCGATGCCCCGGTCACATCGCAGGGTCCATCGACGCTGATGCGCACCTTCTTGGGCTCGTCGCCATCCATCTCGACGATGAGTCCCTTGATGTTGAGCACGATGTCGGAGACATCTTGGACGACACCGGGGATCGAGGTGAACTCGTGGGTCACTCCCGCGAACTGCACCTTCGTGAACGCTGCACCTTCGATGCTTGACAGCAGGATGCGACGGAGGCTGTTGCCGATCGTCGTGCCGTAGCCACGCTCGAAAGGCTCGGCCGAGAATCGGCCGAAGGTGTCTGTCAAGCTTGACTTGTCGACGGTCACCCGTCCAGGAAGTTCCAGTCCGCGCCAGCGAATATGCATGATCGAATCTCCTAAATCCGGCAGTTGTCCAATCCGAACCCAACGGCCTCGCCCGAATCGGATGCCGGAGGACCCTGCCGGGAGTCCTGCGGCCCCTGCTGTGGGGAGGCCACGACGACGATGAAACTCAGACGCGCCGCTTCTTCGGCGAGCGGCACCCGTTGAACGGGAGCGGCGTCTGATCCTCGATGGTGAGCACCTTCAGGCCATTGGCCTGCAAGGCAGTGACGGCCGACTCGCGGCCCGGGCCTGCGCCACGGACGCGAACCTCGACTTCGCGCATGCCGACGCGGCGCGCCTTGCCTGCGGCGCGCTCGCTCGCGCGGCTCGCGGCAAACGGCGTGCTCTTGCGGGCACCCTTGAATCCGACGCTTCCAGCGGAGTCCCAGCAGATGGTCTCGCCGTTGGTGTCGGTGATCGTGACGATCGTGTTGTTGAACGATGCGTTCACGTGCACGATGCCCTTGATGATGTTCTTGCGGATCTTTGGCTTCTTTGACATGGTGGTGCCTCGTGGGGTCGAGCCGGATTTATCCGGTCACGCCCTTCTTGCCTGCAACGGTCTTCTTCTTGCCCTTGCGCGTGCGGGCGTTGGTCTTGGTGCGTTGGCCGCGACAGGGCAGCGACCGTCGGTGGCGCTCGCCGCGGTAAGAGTGGGTTTCCTTGAGCCGCTGGATGTCCTGCGCCACCTGGCGGCGAAGGGCTCCCTCGACGATGTAACTCTCGTCGATCTCCTTGGAAATCGCGGCGAGCTCCTGATCTCCGAGCGTGTGCGTCCTGCGATCGGGATCAATCCCGGCCTTCACGAGGATCTTGGCAGCAATCTTGGGGCCGATCCCGTGAACGTACTGCAGTGAGAACAGGATCTTCTTCTTGTCGGGGATGTCGATTCCGGCGATACGTGGCATAGTGGGGCTCCGTGGGGGTCGCGCGTCAGCCTTGGCGCTGCTTCAGGCGTGGGTTCTTCTTGTTGATGACGAATCGCTTGCCCTTACGGACAACGATCTGGCAATCCATGGTTCTTCGCTTGATGCTGCTTCGGACTTTCATTTGGACTCGTGACTCCTGTGTGTCGTGATCTGCTGCTCGGGCTACTGGCGGAAGGTGATCCGCCCCTTGGTCATGTCGTAGGGGCTCATCTCGATCGTGACCTTATCGCCGGGGAGAATGCGGATGAAGAACTTGCGCATCTTGCCGCTGACATAGGCGAGGATCTCCTGCCCGTTCTGGAGCTTGACGCGGAACATTGCGTCGGGGAGCGCCTCAGTGACTTCGGCTTCGAGCGTGATCTTCTCTTCTTTGGCCATGGACTCCTTTGGATTCCACTGTCAGATGCTGCGAACCGTGGTCGAGCGCGAGGCACGCGCCTCACCTGTCGTCTCGCCCAGAACTTCGCAACCGGTCTTCGTCACCACCACTGTTCGTTCGACGGCGCATCCGGGACGGCCGCTCGCCGTGCGGAGCGACCAGCCATCGTCGCACTCGACCAGTTCAACGCCGACGGCGCACCCATCGGCATCCACGCAGCGCACGCCATCCGCATGCTCAACGACGGCAGGTTCGACGCAGAGCACCATTCCCGGAAGGAGCGTGAAGTCGCCGTGGTCGCGCAGTTGGCGGTCGACCGCACATGGAACGATTGGCGATTCGTGCAGCACCCGGCCGATGCCATGCCCGGACAGGCTGGTGACGATCGCGAGGCTTCGATCTTGCGCGATCTGCTGCATCGCCTCTGCGACGCGGGACCAGCGCACACCCGGTGCGATTCTGGAGGTGGCTGCTCGAAGCATCTCGTGGCACCCTTCCACCATTGCGTGGGTCCGGGCGGTTCCGCGACCGATCACGGTGCATCCTGCGACATCCGCGCACCAACCGCGCAACCGCACGGCGACGTCGACAGTCACAACGTCGCCATCATTGAGCGGATCGCCCGAGGGAACGGAGTGGAGGAATCGATCATTGACCCCGATGCAGCAGTCGGCGGGATAGCGCTCCGGGCGATCGGCCACCACTCCGGCGAGGGCGCACTCCGCGCGCTCGGCGGCGATGATGCCCGCGACGATGGCTGCGAGCGAGGTTGGGGCCACACCTGCCTTTGCCCCCTTGAGGGCCGCGTCAAGAGCGGCGTGGGCGACGATTGCCGCCGCACGGATCGACTCGATCTCCGTGTCGCTGCGGATCTCGCCTGCGCGGAGCCGCGCGGCAGTCTTCGACGCCTCGACGAGTCGCACCGACGTGACGATTCCCGCGCGCTCGGAAGCCGCTGCGGTTCGGCCATCGTTGGTCGGCACAGTCACCATTTCAGCCTCGCGCCGATCGGATGCGCGGGCCGGAGTCGCCGGAACCGCTGGAAAGGAACCCCGAGTAGTTGCGCATGAGGAGATTCGCCTCGATCCGCTGGACGAGGTCGAGCGCCACGCTCACGACGATCAAGAGTCCTGTGCCGCCGAGGAACTGGGCGACGAAGAATGGAATGCCGAGCTGCTGGCTCACGATCGTGGGGATGATCGCGATGAGGGCCAGGGCCCCTGCCCCGACGTAGGTGATCCGCGAGATGACCGTCTCGAGGTACTCCGCGGTGCGCGGGCCCGGCCGCAGACCAGGAATGAACGACCCGTGCTCACGCAACTGCTTCGCCATGTCCGAGGGGGACAATTGCACCGTCGTCCAGAAGTACGAGAAGACGTAGATGAGGACGATTTCGACCAGGATGTAGGGGTACGCGCCGATCTGCAGGTTCTGCGCGATGAAGCTCGTGGTCGAGGACCACCACGATGAGGCATCGACCTGCGCCGCGCGCGTCGCGAGCCACGCCGCTCCCGACGCGGGGAACATCATGAGCGTGCTCGAGAAGATGATCGGCATGACGCCGGCGTGGTTGATGCGCAGTGGCAAGTAGTGCCGCTGGCCGCCGTAGACCTTGCGCCCTCGGGTGTGCTTCGCCTGCTGGATGGGAATCCGCCGCTGCGCCACGGTGATCACGATCGCCCCAGCGACCACGAACAGGAATCCTGCGGCGAGGACGATTAGTCCCACCACTCCGATCTTGGACTCGCCGCCCTGGATGCTCGGGTCGAAGTTCTTGACGACCCACGTGAACGCGCTCGGCACTCGCGAGAGAATCCCGGCGGTGAGGATGATCGAGACGCCGTTGCCGATGCCGTACTTGTCGATCTGCTCGCCAAGCCACATCAGGAAGAGGCTGCCCGCGGTGAGCGCAGCAATGCCCGAGACATAAAAGATGACGAGGCCTCCACCCACTTGGAATTGGGGATGGACGAGATTCTGGGTCCTCAGGAAGCCGAGCCACATCAATCCCTGCAGCAAGCAGAGGCCGACGGTCGCGTACCGAGTCCACTCCATGATCTTGACTTGGCCGGACATCCCTTCCTTCTTGAGTTCCTGAAGCGCGGGAACGACCGCCTGCAAGAGCTGGAAGATGATGCTTGCCGTGATGTACGGCATGATCCCGAGGCCGAAGATCGTCGACTGCTGGAGCGAACCGCCGGAGAAGATCGAGGCGTACTCAAGGAGCCGTCCGAATCCGGTCTGATCGACTGCAGCGCGTTCGGCTGCCTTCGCCAGCTCTGTCTGATCCACGCCGATGAGCGGAATCCAGAACCCGATCCGGTAGATGACAAGCACACCCAAGGTGAAGAACACCTTGTTGCGCAGGTCTTTGATCCGGAAGATGTTGAGGAAGGCTTCGAGCATGCGTCAGTCGCGATCGGGTCTCAGTGAGCGTCGCCTTCGGGCCTGGCGGGCTTCTTGGCGTGGGCAGACTTCTTCCCGTCGCCAGCTCCCTTGCCACCTTCCTTCTTGACGCCTTCCTTCTTGGCACCCTTCGGGGCAGCCTTCACGGCCGGGGCCGCAGCCTCGGCAGCCTTCTTGGCTTCGAGCTTGACGAGCGCCTCAGCGACCCTCGCCTGCGAGCGCGCCGTGATCTTGGCAGCCTTGGCTGCGTCGACGGCATCGGCGGCCTCCGCACGAGTGCCGCGCGCCGTGAGCACCGCTGCTCCACCTGCGGCCTCGATCTTCGACTTGGCCTGCGCCGAGAATCGATCGGCGGTCACGTTCAACTTGACGGCGAGGTCGCCGTTGCCGAGCACCTTGAGCGGCATCGAAGAGTCGCGCACCACCCCGACCTTCACCAAGGCGTCGAGATCGACGGTGGCTCCGGCGGCGAAGTGCTTGGCGAAATCCCCGACGTTGATCACGTGGTAGTCGACGCGGAAGTCCGCGTTGGAGAATCCGCGCTTGGGGAAGCGGCGCAGAAGCGGCGTCGAGCCACCTTGGTATCCCGGACGGCTGGTCCAACCCGCGCGACTCTTGGCGCCGTTGTGGCCACGACCGCTGGTGCCGCCCTTGCCGGAGCCTTCGCCTCGGCCGACGCGCATGCGCAGTTTGTGCTTGCCGACCTTCGCTGTGACATCGTGGATCATCATGACTGGAAACTCCTCTTGTTGCTGTGTGCGGGATCAGCCCTGCGGCGCATCGGCCGCTGGGGCACTGGGGGCGGCGGGTGCGCTCGGGGCCGCGGGGGCCGCTGCTGCCGGTGCGGGTGCCGCTGCTGCGGGTACAGCCTCGGCACGCTGACCCTCGTCGGGACGACCACGACCACCACCAAATCCACCACGACCTCGGCCGCCGGGACCGCCGCCACGACGGCGATCATCTCCGACCGTGTTGACTGGTGCGACCGCCCGTTCGCCGCTGCGCTTGACGGGCATCGAGGCGACGCCGCGCGCGATCGAATCCTCGACGGTTGTGGTGCCAAGCGACACGCCTCGCAACTGCTCGACGCGCTCGCGCGTGCGGAGCGTGTCGAGCGCGGCGAAGGTGGCCTTCACGAGATTCTTTGCATTGGTCGAGCCGTAGGCCTTCGTCAAGCAATCCTGGACACCGAGCATGTCGAGCACGGCGCGGACCGAGGCACCCGCGATGACGCCCGTGCCTGGACTCGCCGGCACGAGGCGAACTGTCGAGGCGCCGAAACGACCTTCGACTGAGTGCGGCAGCGTTCGCCCCTGCAGTGGATAGGCGCGGAGCTTCCGGCGTCCCTCGCGAGTCGCCTTCTCGACGCTCGTGGGAACTTGGTTGCTCTTGGCGTAGCCAACGGCGACCTTGCCGTGGCGGTCACCGACCACCACCAGCGCGCCGAAACTGAATCGGCGTCCACCTGCGACCGTCGAGGAGGTCCGGAAGACCTTCACGGTTGTCGCGTCAACGCCACTGTCATCGAATCTGTCGTTCATGTGTTCGTTTCCGTTGAGTCCGTCAGAACTGGAGTCCGCCCGCACGCGCCGCGTCGGCGAGCGCCTTCACCCGACCGTGATAGAGATAGCCACCGCGGTCGAAGACGACCTTGGTCACCCCCGCCTTCTGTGCGCGTTCCGCCACAGCCTTGCCCACAAGTGCGGCAGCTGAGGCATTGCCTGTCTTGCCGGCCGACGTTTCCATGCCTTGAATGTCCATGGTCGACGCCGCAGCGAGCGTCTTGCCGGCGAGGTCGTCGATGACTTGGACATAGATGTGGCGCGGTGAACGGTAGACAGCGAGCCGCGGTCGATCGGGGGTGCCGCGCAGGGTCTTGCGCATGCCGCGTCGTCGGCGGCCTCGGCGGGTCTGTCGAATTGAGCAAATGTCCATGGTGGTCTCCGTGGGGAATCGATGCGGGGCTCCGGCTTAGGCGCCGAAGGCCTTGCCCTTCTTGCGCTGGATCACTTCGTCGCTGTACTTGATCCCCTTGCCGTTGTAGGGCTCGGGCTTGCGCTGACTGCGGATGAGGCTTGCGAACGCCCCGACCTGCTGCGCATCGGCGCCGCTGACCGTGACGATCGTGTTGTTCTCGATGGTGGCGGTGACGGTCGCAGGAACCATCAGCTCGATTGGGTTGCAGAACCCGATGGAGAGGATGAGCTTCTTCCCCTGCAACTTGGCGGTCCAGCCGACGCCGATCACTTCGAGTTTCCTTGAGTAACCGGTCGCGACGCCTGCGACCATCTTGTTGAGCACGGCGCGGGTCGTCCCCCACAGTGCGCGGCGGTTGCCCTCGTCGATCTTGGTGGGATCATCGAGCGTGCAGGCGATGGCCTTGGCGCCGTCGTCATAGGCGACCTTGATCTGCGGCTGGTGCGAGAACGAGTTGGTTCCCTTGGGGCCAGTGAGTGTCACGGTCCGCGTCGCCGCATTGACCGAGACCTTCACGCTGCCGGGAACTGCGATTGTCTGCTTTCCGATTCTGCTCATGGCATCCTTCCTTCGCGGTCACGAGACCGCGCAGATCACCTCGCCGCCGACCCGCATCTCGCGGGCCTTGCGGTCACTCATGACTCCGTTGCTCGTTGACACGACGGTGATCCCCAGTCCTTCGAGGAGCCTGGGCAACTCATCCGTCCGCCGATAGACGCGGCAGCCGGGAGAGGAGACACGGTCGATGTGGTTGATGAGGACTTCGCCGCGCGGCCCGTACTTGAGCTCGACGCGAAGAAGACCCTGACGGCCATCCGGGATGGTCTCGTACTTGATGATGTACCCCTCGTCGCGCAGGACGTCGAGGACGCCGCGGTTGAGACGGTTGTTGAGGCAGTTCACGCTCTTCCGGCGGATCGCAACAGCGTTGCGAATCCGGGTGAGCATGTCGGCGGTGAGGTCGTGCAATGCCATGGTGTACTCCTGTGCTCCGTTACCACGATGCCTTGCGCATGCCAGGGATCACTCCCTGGAGCGCCAGTTCTCTCAGTAGATGGCGGCTGATCCGGAACTTCCGGTAGTAGGACCGCGGGTTGCCGGTGATCTCGCATCGGTTCTGCTTCCGAGTCGAGAACTTCGGCTTCTGCTTCATCTTCGCAAAAACTCTCTTGCTGGCCATGATGCTCCTTTATGACGCCTTCGCGGCGGCCTTCGTCTGGGGGGGCTCGGGCTTGACGAACGGCATGCCGAGTTCGGCGAGAACCATCCGGCTCTTCTTCGGGTCGCTGCGCGTGAACACGATGTTGATGTTCATGCCGTGAAGGTGGTTGAACTCGGCCATGTTGATCTCGGGCCACACGGCCTGCTCGGTGAGACCCATCGCGAAGTTGCCCTGCTTGTCAAAGGTCTTGTCGGAGACACCGCGGAAGTCCTTGATGCGGGGCATGGCGAGATTGATGAGCCGGTCGAGGAAATTCCACATGCGCTCGCGGCGCAGCGTCACCATGAAGGCGCTCGGCGCACCTTCGCGCACCTTGAAGTTCGAAACGGCCTTCTTGGCGATCAACATGATCGGCTTCTGGCCGGAGATCGTGGCCAAGGTGTGCACCACCGTGTCGCGATACTCGGGCTTGAGCTTCTGGTTCTCGAGCTGCTTGCCGACGCCGACGTTGATGATGATCTTCGACATCGTCGGCAGCTGATTGGGGTTCTTGAGTCCGAAGGCCTCCTGAACGCGCTTGGCGACATCCTGACGGTAGAGCCGTCGGAGCCGAGGCTCGGGGAGTGCGGGGGAAATGGCGGTGGTGCTCATGGGATCCTCGGTTCTTCGTTTACTTCGCTGCCTTGCGCAGGACATGCAGTTCGCTGCCATCGCGGGCGGCGAGGCGCACCTTGGAGCCATCGGGGCGCACGACGAATCGCACGCGCGTCGGCTTCCCGCCGACAACCGGGCTCACGTTCGAGATGTGGAGCGAATGCTCCTTCTCGACAACCGATCCCTTGGGCTGCTGCTGGGTCGGCTTCATGTTCCGCTTGCGGACATTGACTCCCTTGACGATGACGCGGTTTGACTTGGTATCGACGGCGAGGATCTCGCCGGTCTTGCCCCGTGCGTTGCCGGAAGTCACGATGACCTGATCACCCTTCTTGACGTGCATAGGCATGGTTACACAACCTCCGGGGCAAGCGACACGATCTTCATGAAGTTCTTCTCACGCAACTCACGCGCCACGGCGCCGAAGATGCGGGTTCCCTTGGGATTGCCATCGTCGTCGATGAGGACGCAGGCGTTGGAATCGAATCGGACGTACGAACCGTCGGCGCGCCGGACGGGGTACTTGACGCGCACGATGACAGCCATCGCCTTGTCCCCTGCCTTCACGTCACCGTTGGGGATCGCCGCCTTGATGGCCACGCGGACACGGTCACCAACCGACATCGAGAGTCGGGTGAAGCGGCCGCGCGCGGTGCTGGCGCCGAGCACGCCGATCACCATCGCCAAGCGTGCGCCGCTGTTGTCGGCGACTTCCATTCTGGATTCTTTTTGGATCATGGTCTCTGTCTCAGTGGGTCTTGCGTGGGTATGGGAGATCAGGCCTTCGCGGTCGCTTCGCCGTAGACGATCTCCGCCTTGACGGGAGCCTTTTCGACGATGCGGACGAGCGACCAGCGCTTGGTCTTGGAGATCGGGCGGCACTCGGCAATCTCGACGCGGTCGCCGAGGTGCGACTCATTTCGCTCGTCGTGGACATGCAGCACCGTCCGCTGACGGATGTACTTGCCGTACCGGGGATGCCGCGAGGAGTACGAGATGACGACGCGGCGCGTGCGGTCCCGGCTGGCGCGGTCGACCACGCCAACGAGGCGCGGGCTCTGCTCAGGAACTTGGACGGGTGACTTGCGGCTCATGCGGACACCTTCTTTCGTCCGACGCCGCCCTGGGCAGGGCGTCGCGCGGAGGTCTCGGTGAGGATGCGGGCGAGATCGCCGCGCAGCTTGGAAAACTGTGAGTGGTCCTTGACCTTCTCGGTGACGACCTGCGCGCGCAGGTCGTAGATGCTCCGGCGAATCCGGGCAGCCTCGACTGCGAGTTCTTCGTCCTTGAGCTTCTTGACTTCGTTCATCTTCATGGTTCGTTCCTCGTATTTCTGCTCAGACCGCCAGCCGTCGGCCGACCATGCGGCAGCGCACCGGCATCTTGTAGGCCACGCGCGCGAGCGCTTGCTTGGCGATGGCTTCGGGGACTCCTTCGACCTCGAAGAGCACCGTGCCGGGCTTCACGCGCGCCGCCCAGTACTCGACCTCGGCCTTGCCCGTACCCATGCGTGTTTCGAGCGGCTTCTTGGAGATCGGCTTCTCTGGGAAGACGCGGATGTACAGCTTGCCCTGTCGACGCAGGAAGTGCTGCGCCGCAATGCGGCCCGCTTCGATCTGCCGTCCGCTCAACCAGACGGTCTCGAGCGACTGCAGGCCGAAGTCGCCATAGGCGACATAGTTGCCGCGCGTGGCGCATCCCTTGGACTTGCCGCGCTGTTGCTTGCGGTACTTGACTCGTGCGGGAAGAAGTTTCATGGAGTGCTCCGATGACCAAGCGGACGAAGAAGACGGGGACTAGTTCAGCGACGCCCTCGGGCGCGGGCGCGACCACCGGCGGCGGTCGACTGGTACTCGGGCTGCGCCTCCTGTGCGCTGTACATGCCGCGATAGACCCAGACCTTGACGCCGAGTGCGCCGTAGGTCGTAAACGAGTGGGCGAGGGCGTAGTCGACGTGCGCCTGCAGCGTCGAACGGGGAATCGATCCAAGCCGCATGTCGAGGGTGCGGCTCATCTCGGCGCCGCCGAGGCGTCCCGCGAGGAGGATCCGAATTCCCTTGGCGCCGTTCTGCATGGCGCTCTCGCAGCGCTGCTTGATGAGGCGGCGGAAGTTGGCCCGCTTCTTGAGCTGTTCGGCCATCGTCTCGGCGATGAGGCGGGCGTCGATTTCCGGATTGCGGACTTCGACGACACTCACCGCGACCTTGCGGCCAGTGAGCGCCTGCAGTTCGTTGATGAGCTGCTCCCTGCCGGTGCCCTTGAGTCCGAGCACCTGCCCGGGACGCGCGGTCTTGATGACGACGGTGAGTTCCTCGCGCGTGCGCTCGATGAGCACATCGCTGACCGCCGCAAAGGGCGGGGTGCGATTGAGCCGCTTGTCGATGAACTTGCGGATCTTGTAGTCCTCGACGAGCAGCTCGCCGAAGAGGGCCTTGGGGGCGAACCACCGGCTCTTGTGCGCCTCGGTGATGCCGACCCGGAAGCCGAATGGATGTGTCTTCTGTCCCATGGTGGTGCCGTTACGCCTTTCGCTCTGCGACCGTCACTTCGATGTGGCTGGTTCGCTTCATGATGGGGTGGGAGCGCCCTCTGTCCTTGGGCTGAAAGCGCTTGATGGTCGGACCCTCGTCGACCTTGGTCGACGCCACGAAGAGCGTGCCGATGTCGGCATCGCGCTCCTCGGCGCTGGCGATCGCGCTCTTGAGCACGACCTTGACGAATGCCGCGCCACGGCGCGGGCTGAAGTCGAGCGTCGACATTGCGTTCGCGACATCCATGCCGCGAATCATGTCGATGACGAGACGCGCTTTGCGGGGCGCGATGCGGCAGAATCGGTGGGTTGCGGTATAGGCCATGGTGGGTTCTCCGGATCAGGTCACTATGCGTTGACCTTCTCGCCTCCGGCGATGCCTTCCTTCTTGTTGGTGTGGCCCCGGAAAATTCGGGTGTGCGAAAACTCGCCGAGCTTGTGGCCGACCATGTCTTCGGTCACGAAGACATCGATGAATGACCGTCCGTTGTGGACTTGGAAAGTGACCCCGACGAACTCGGGGACGATCGTGCAGGCGCGCTTCCACGTCTTGATCGGAGCGCGACGCCCGCTCGCTTGGAGAGCCTCGACCTTGCGGAAGAGTTTCTCGTCGAGTGCCGGGCCTTTCTTGAGGGATCGTGACATGTATGGTGTTCCTTGGTGTGCCGAGGATGGGCTAGAGCTTCAACTGCCCGTAGCGGCGGCTGAACCGGCGCCGGAGGATCCGTTCATCACTGGACTTGCCGTGGGCGCGGGTGCGACCACCCTTGGACGGCGTGTTGCTCGCGTTCGAGGGGATCTGGCCGCCCTTGGAGCGACCTTCGCCACCGCCGTGCGGATGCTGGTGATGGCTCATCGCCATGCCTCGGGTGCGCGGGCGTCGGCCGAGCCAACGGGCACGGCCAGCCTTTCCGAGCTTGACCAGCGCGTGATCTTCGTTGCCGATGGCACCGATCGTGGCGCGGCACTCCGTCGAGACTTGGCGAATCTCGCCTGACGGCAACACGATGGTCGCGAAGCGGCCTTCCTTGTTGGTGAGGCGAGCGGACATCCCGGCGGAGCGGACGAGTTTGGCACCGCAGCCGGGGACCATCTCGACCGAGTTGACTTCGAGTCCGGTCGGGATGTGCTTCAGCGGCATGCAGTTGCCGACTTCCGGATCGATGTGCTTGGAGGAACTCATCACCTTCGTCCCCGCCTTCAATCCACGCGGCGACAGGATGTAGCGAAGGTCGCCGTCGTCAAACTTGAGCAGCGCGATGTGGCAGCTGCGATTGGGGTCGTACTCGATCCCGACGACCGTGGCGACGACATCGTCCTTCTGCCGCGTCCAGTCGATCAAGCGGTAGCGGCGCTTGTGGCCGCCGCCCTGCTGGATGACGGTGAGCTTGCCCTGGCAGTTCCGTCCGCCGGTCTTGTGGAGCGGACGGAGAAGACTCTTCTCCGGCTGCTTCTTGGTGACCTCGACGTGGAGGTTCACCGACGCGTTGCGGCGGCTGTTGGTGATGGGTTTGTAAACGCGGATCGCCATGGTGTGCTCCAGCGAATCAGAAGAGTTCGATGCGGTCCTCGGGATGCACGCGGACGACCGCGCGCTTGACCGTGGAGCCGGGGATGGTTCCGAACTTTCCGCGACGGGCTTCGCCCTTGCGGTTCATGACGCTTACGCCGAGGACGCGCACCTTGTAGAGCGCGACGATCGCCGTCTTGACATCGGTCTTGTTGGCGCGGTGGTCGATCTCGAAGGTGTAGCGGTTGGTGTCGCTCGCGGCACCATTGGCCTTCTCCGTGATGAGAGGACGGCGGATGACTTCAGTGGCGATCATGAGGCGGCCTCCGCAGCAGTGGCGAAGCAAGACTCGTCGAGGAAGGACTTGAGCGTGGCCCGATCAGTCACGAGGAAGCGGTGATTGAGCACCTCGAAGGCATTCAACTGGTCAACGCGCGTCGTCGACGTGCTCGGGAGGTTTCCGGCGCTGAGCCGCGCCCCCTGATTGCCTGGGCTGAGCACCACGAGGCAGGTACGGTTGATGCCGACGGCCTGGCAGATGTGTGCGAAGGCAGCGGTGCTCGGCGTCTTGAAGTCGAGATGATCGAAGCACTTCACTTCGCCATCGACAAGTTTCGCGAGCAGCGAGTTGCGGTTGGCGAGCCGACGCATCTTCTTGGGGAGCGATGAACGGAGGTCTTCGCGCGTGCGCGTCTTCGCGAAGGTCACACCGCCGCCCTTGCGGGTCGGAACTCGCGACGCACCGGCGCGCGCATTGCCCGTTCCTTTTTGCTTGTAGAGCTTGCGGGTCGAACCGTGCACGGCGCCGCGGCTCTTCGTGCGGGCCGATCCCTGTCGCTGGTTCAGATGCACCGCGACATACGCCTGCTTCAGCAGTGCGTGCCGGACGCTTCCGCCGAGCGTCTCGGGGTCGATCTGCATGGAGTCGACCTTCTTACCGTCATGAGAATAGATTGGGAGATCAATCATTTTCGTGGATCCTTCGGCGGATGTCCGCCGTCTTCGCCGCGCTCTCCGTTCACCAATCACAACAAGGTGTCGGGAAGAGTCTGACTTGGAGTTCAGGTTGGGTTGTGGCGGTCGCGCGGTTCCCCGAGGGGCCTACGCAACCAGTGGCGTGCGAACAAACGTGACGAACATGACCAGACAGTCACGCCTTCGCTTGGAGTCTCGCTTTCGGCTTGAAGAGGCGGATGGATGAACGGACGAACACGACGCCGGAATTCGCTCCTGGCACCGCGCCCTTGACAATGATGAGATTCTTCTCGGTGTCGATGGAGACGACATCAAGGCTGCGCGACGTGACGCGCTCGGCACCCGTGCGACCGGGCATCTTCTTGCCCTTCTTGATCTTCGCGCCGTGGCCACGATCGGTGCCGTGGCTGCCGATGGAACCGGGCGAACGATGCTTGCGCTCGGTGCCGTGCGAGGCGCACAGTCCCTTGAAGCGGTAGGCCTTCATCACTCCCGTGAAGCCCTTGCCCTTGCTTGTGCCGATGACGTCGACGAACTTGATCTTCTCGAAGGCTCCGACGTCGATCGACTGGCCCAGCGTGAACGCCGCAGCGGCGGCGTCATCTTTGAGACGGACCTCACGGTGCACGCGCTTGGGAGTGCTCCCGGCCTTCGAGTCGTGGCCGATCACGGACATCGAAATCGAGCGGGGCTTGACGTCCTCGTACGCGATCTGGATCGCTGCGTAGCCGTCGTTTTCGATGGTCTTGATCTGAGTGACGGCGCAGGGACCTGCGGCGATCACGGTGACGGGGATGTTGCGTCCGTCTTCGAGGTTCCAGCGGGTCATGCCCACCTTGCGGCCGATGATTGCGGTACTCATGGCTCTGGGTTCCTCAGGTCTTGATCTTCACGAAGACCCCGGCGGGGACGACGAGGCGATTGAGCGCATCGACGGTCTTCGAATTTGGATCGCTGATGTCGATGATGCGCTTGTGGGTGCGGATCTCAAACTGCTCGCGGCTCTTCTTGTCAATGAAGGGCGAGCGGTTCACGGTGTAAATCTCGCGGCGCGTGGGCAGCGGAACCGGTCCTGCGACGCGGGCTCCACTGATCTTTGCCTGCTCGACGATTTCTCGGGCGCTCGCATCGAGCACCTGATGGTCGTACGCTTCCAACCGAATGCGAATGGTTCCGTTCATGGTGAGCACGCCCACTCAGGGGCGAATCGGCGATACTAGCGGTTTGCGCATGACTGTCAACCGAGGGCGAAGTTCCGTGAAATCACGGTGGATGGGTGGGCCGATGGCAGGGGCGTTGGGAGTGAGCTTGGTCTGTTTCGCTCCAGCCTTGAGCGCCGATGCCTCGCACGCCGCGGGATCGTCAATTGCATGGAAGGTCAATAATAACTGGCAGGATTCGCCAAAACCGCCGCCAAAGCGAAAACTAATCCCGACCGCGCCGGTACCTCCAGTCGCCAAACCAGCGCCGACCGCGCCCGCAGATCTGAAACCCGAACCTCCAGCCGATCCGGTTGTCCCACCAAGGCCGACGAGTGTCACTCTCGCGACGCCGGCGGACGCGGCGCTTCTTGAAAGAGATGCGGTCGTTCTTGAGTCGCTTGGAGTGCGGATTTCGCTTCCCAAGGGGGCGATACTTGCCAAGCCAGTGAAAGGGGCGATGCCGATTTACACCGTGGACGACTCTCAGAGTCCTCCACGATTTCACCTGCAAATCCAGCCATATGTCTCGTCGCTGGTGGATCCAACACCCGAGGCGCAGGTCGCCGACTACCTCACATCCATGCAGCGGAAAGGGGCGAAAGCCGAAGTGCTCGCGAATGTGCCGTGGCTCGCGGACCGAGTGGGCGCGCATCTCCTCTGGACCTCGACGGATCTCGGAGAGGGCGTGGTCGCCGTGCAGGGTTGGCTCGTCCTTCAGACTGGGCCGTTCGACTTCATCGTCGTGAGCGCACTCTCGGCACGCAACGAATTCGACGCGATTCGCCCGACGCTTGAGGCGTGTTTTCGATCGATTTCCCTCGAGGATCTCGAGCGAACGGCCTCCGAACGATCTGAGCGGCTCCGCCGGGGCAACACCATCCTCGAGGCGCTCACCGAACAGTCGCTCCGCGCGCTGTGCGGCAATACTCCGCGCGTGTATCGCGTCTACCGAGTCGATGACAACGGAGCTGAAGTCGAGATCGGCTACTACCGAGTGGCGGTCCTCTGCGCCAACATGAGCGATGCGTCAGGCGAGAAACCTGTCGCGAATTCCGAGGAGGCGACCGGCATGCTGGTGTTGGTGCAGGGTCGCACCGTCGTCGATGCGGAGCGCGGGCGATTTGCCGACACCGAAAGCCGATTCTGGTCGGCATTCGACCGTGGAAGCGAGGCGTGGACGAGTCGCATCACCGAGCGCGGCGCCAAGGATCCCGATCGGTCGTTCGCGCAGACGGGACTCCGATCTCCGAAAGGGATCGGCAATCCTCGGCAGAAGCTCCTCGTGATCAACGCCGACGCGCAGACACGGACGCGCAGCGAGAACGAGTGGGTCGTCCCTACGGGGATCTATCTCTCGCAGGCGGAAACGCTGCTGTTGGGCGAGCTGCTCCCGCGCGACGGCACGTGCTCGGGTGAGTTCGCGTACTACGCGTTCGACCCGCGATCCATGCAGATGCCGCAGCGAGTGGAGACATGGACTCCCAGCGCCGAGGGGCAGTGGATGCTCGTCACGCAGCCTGGACTCGACGAGCCAGCCGAGGTGACGCTTCACGATTCCCAGGGGCGGCGCGTGAAGCGCACGGAGCCCGATGGCATCATGACGCAGGCCTGTGACCTCGCTGAACTCGAACGGATTTGGAAGGCGAAGGGCCTCCCGACACGATGATGAAACGGACGGGGATGGTGAGGTGCCACGCATTCGCGGCTGCTGCCTTCGCGTGTGCGGGCTGCGAGGTTGCACCGCCGACGCGGCCCGTCGTCTTCACTCTCCGTCCATCACACGCGGCGCTCACGGCTGTTGCGGCCACCGATCTGGTGGCGGTCTCCCCTGCCGCCACGCGCTGGCAACTGATCGACGAGGAGGGACGTGCGATCGATGCTCCCGTCGTCGCGATCGCGGCCGAGCCATCGACCACCTGCGGAAGTTCGACCCGCGTTGGCGAGCCATCGGGCGACATCCAGTTCCTTGCGTCGAGCGACGATGGATCTGTGCTCTGCGCGGCGGAGTCCCCCGGGGATGATGCGATTTCGCACTTTTCTCCGGCGCTTCTCGTCGCCCCACGCCAACTGAGCCCGGGTGAAGCGGTGATGTCCCGCAGTTCGATGCGCGTCGACTCGACACTCGACGACGGTGAGCGCGACCACGGATCGTGCGAGCAATCGGTGCGGATCATCGGCATGTCGCGACTCTCGACACCCCTCGGGGTGCACGAAGCCACCGAGGTCGAGTCGCTCTTCACCGCGACGCTCGGCCTCACCCGCGTTCGACACGAGAGCCACCTCTGGAGCGTGCCGGGAGTTGGCGTGATCGCGCAGCGCTGGCGGGAACGGATTACCGTCATGGGTGTCCCCGTCCGCAATCGCGGAGGAGGCGCCGTGCGACTTCCACCGGCTGGAACTCGCGCCGCAGCGTCCGCGCCGTAGCATGGGTCCGATGCCACAGCGACCCTCCATCCTCGTCGCCATTCCGGCGCACAACGAGGAGGCGTCCGTCGATCGGGTACTCCCCTGCGCCCTCGAGCACGGACTGCCCGTCCTGCTCATCGACGATGGATCGACGGACAAGACGGCCGCACGCGCCTCGGCGTGGCCCGTCGAACTCATTCGCAACGCCGCAAATCTCGGCTACGGACGGGTGATGCGGGACATCTTCGCGTGGGCATCGTCGCGCGGATTCGACTGGGTCATCACCATGGATTGCGACGAGCAGCATGAGCCACGGTTCATCCCTGATTTCGTGCGCGCCATTCGCGCCGACACTTCCGATGTGATCTCGGGAAGCCGCTATCTCAAGCGCCACGGCAGCGACCAGCCCGCACCGACCCACCGGCGAGAGATCAATCGGACGCTCACGCGGGAGCTCAACGAGGTCCTCGGCGGCAAGCTCGGCTGCGAACTCACCGACTCCTTCTGTGGATTCAAGGCCTACCGCACCCATGCCTGCGAGGCGCTGCGCCTCGATGCCGACGGATACGAATTCCCCATGCAGTTCTGGGTGCAGGCCGCGGCGAATCGCCTGCGCGTCCGCGAGATCGCGGTCCCGAGGCTCTACCTCGACCTCTCGCGATCCTTCGGAGATGGACTCGACGATCCGTCGGTCCGACTCGCCGTCTATCGGGAGACGTTGCAGCGAGAGCTCGCGCGGTGTCGCGGCAGGCTGACTCGACCGGAGCTCGCAGGGGCGCGTCGTCGACGCACTCCCGATACCTGCACGCGGGCATGACGGATCCTGCCAGTCGCGCTGAGGGGGATGCTGTGAATCTGGTGGTCGACCTCGCGCCGCTGTCTGCACTCGACACGTGGGGGGCGAACCTGACGCCAGCAAGTCGCCGGCTGATCGACGAGTCCCGAGTGGCGATCGGTTCGAGTGGTGTGTTTACTGCGGGCACAGGCCATCAACCGGGCTTCTTTCATGCGGGAATTCTCGCCAAGTTCATCGCCGCCGATTCGATCGCGAGCGCGCGCGGCGCAGTATCCAACTGGATCCACTTCATCAGTGACGCCGACACGCATGACCCCCTGCGGATCGATCTGCCGCTGCGGTCCTCCGATGGTGGCGTTCGGCGTGGGTCCGTTTCACTGGCGCGCCCCGAGAGGGTTTCGCCTCATGCCCCCGCATGCATTCGCGCAGTCGGGCGCGCAATCGACGAGGGGCCAGAGCGCGAAGCACTCGGCGCGGCCGTCGCTTCTGAACGAGGCGAGAAGGTGCTCACGGCTGTGCTCGATGCATGCGCGCAATCCGCCGAGCACGCTCCCGACGCGGCGATGCAGGTCGCGCGCGCGTGCGAATCGATGATGTCGGCATGGGTCCGACCGAGCGCGGCGATTGTTCCGACTCGGACGCTGCTCGCGACGCCGATGGGGCGTTGGGCGGTCGACGCAATCCTCTCGCGTCCCGCCGAGTGCGCCCGCGCGTTCAATGAAGCGCTCGCCCTCGAACCGCACTCGGCCAGGTTTCTGCGCGAGTCGGGCGACGCGAGCGAAGTCCCATTGTGGGGAGTCGCCGCCGATGGCACCCGTCTGCGGCTCAACGCTGTCGGGGCCCGTCGCGCACTCGCCGCTGGGGAACTGGTGCTTCCGCGGGCATTTCTGGCCTCGGGATTGATGCGACTCGTGGTCGATCTGTTCGTCCACGGCACCGGCGGCGCTCACTATGAGCGCGCGGGAGATCGTTGGTGGCGCGAGTGTCTGGGAATCGAGTTGCCGCCATTCGCCGTCGTGAGCGCGTCGCTGTTTCCATCCCCTGCCGCGCTCGGAATCCCGATGCGCCTCGACGCGAGTGTCGGAGTTCGCTTCCGTGAGGCGTGGTGGAATCCCGCGCTTCTCACTGACAACCCGGCCTCAGCAGCGCACTCGGCAGAACGCGCGGAGCTGCTTCGTTGCATAGCCGATGCGCCTCGGCGATCTCCCGAACGACGCGCGGCCTATTGCAGTCTTCTCGAGTCCATCTCGCGTGGGAGGGCGAGCGCCACGGAGCAACTCGACTCGCTCAAGTCCCATGAGTCGCACCACGCTTGCGCGCTCAAGGAGTCGGCGCTTCTGGCCGATCGAACATGGCCGTTTCTGCTTCTGGATCCATCAGCGATCGACGGGCTCGTCGGCGCGATTCGCGCGCGCGTTCACTCGACAGGAGCGACAAGCGCCAAGGGGTCGGGACGGTAGATCCTCGTATCGAGGCTCCACACCCGTTCCGTGAAGTCGGCATGGCCAGGTCGCAGCCGATCGCGCGCCGCCGCGATGATCGCCACCGTTGTCTTTGCTTCGAGATTGTCGAGCATCGCCACGAAGATCGCCTCGGGAGTCGAGGGAATCTTGGCGGAGCCGTGCTCCAGCGTCCCGTGATGAGAGAGCACGATGTGCTGAAGCACGAGGACCGTCTCGGGGGTGAGCCGGTGGCCGCTCGTCTTGGCTGCCATCGCCGCCTTTACTTGCAGCCAGATGGCGCCGCGCACGAGATGACCGACGAGCTGCCCGTCGACCGAATAGTTGAACCCCTTTTCCCACTCAAGTTCGACGGTCTTGCCGAGATCATGCAGGAAGAGCCCCATCAGCACCAAGTCACGGTTGAGCTGCGGGTAGAGCGGGAGCATGCGATCCGCCAGCTGCAGCAATTGATGGGTGTGCTCCAACAGTCCACCGATCCAGGCGTGATGGACGCTCGTCGCCGCGGGAGCATGGCGGAACGCCGCCATCATCGCGGGGTCGCCCACGTAGCTGTCGGCGAGCGCGCGCATTGCGGGGCTCGACAGGCTCTGGAGGATCGTTGTCACCGCCGCAAACATCTCGTCGATGGACTTGCTCGTCGCGGGGAGGAGCGCCACGAGGTCCTCGGTGGCAACTTCGACCGCGCGGATCTCGTCGACGATGATCTGGAGCTGGCCCCCGTAGTTCTCGACCCGGCCGAGAATGTGGGCGTATCCCGTCGCGCTCACCTCTCCGAGATGCGCTTCGTCGAAGGTCCACTTGCGAACCGTCGCTTCTCCAGACGCATCACGCACGATCGCCTTGAAGTAAGTCTTGCCCGCCCGTGTGACCGCGGTCTGCGGATTCACGAGGCTGTAGACGCCGTCAACGAAGGCACCGATCTGGAAGTCGCGGATGTTCACGTGCTTGGCGGGAGTCATTGTGGGTTCCATGGTGGGGAACGGCGAGTCTAGCCGTCCGTTGCGCGCGTTTGCGGAGTGGGACTCTTTGGCTAGGCGCGCGACCGCAGCGACGCGAGCACCCCGGGGATCTCCTCGCAGAGTTCTCCTGCGAGAAGCCCCGCATCCCCGTGCTTCGAACTCCACGCGCGTGCGGCAAGGCCGTGGACGGCGACCGCGAGTCTCGCGCAGTCGAACACCGAGCGGCAACTCGGTCCCCGCGCAAACTGCGCGAGGAAGGACGCACAGAGCCCGGCGAGCGCATCCCCGGAACCGCCGGTGGCGAGCGCCGCCGTCCCCGCGTGCGCTGACCAGTGGTGCACTCCGTCGCTGACGGCCGTGCGCGATCCCTTGAGGACGACAACGCAGCCGAGCCGTCGGGCGAGGGCATCTGCTCCCAAGCACCGTTCCTCGTCGGTCGAAATGGTCGCCGGCGAGAGGTGGAGCGCAGCGGCGAGTCGCGCGTACTCCCCAGGATGCGGCGTCAGCACCAGTGGAGCGCTGCCGATCTCGCGATCGAATCCCGGCGTGCGCGCCAAGGCGTTGAGGGCATCGGCATCGACGACGATCGGTGCCCTTGAGTGTGCGATCGTCCGCAGGACCACTTGCTCGACGGGGAATCCGCCGCCGAGGGCGGGACCGATCGCCACCGCGTCTGCCCCTTCGAGAGCGCGGTCGATGACTTCGGCGCATCCTGATGGATCCAAGTTGCCTTCGTCATCGACGGGCAGCGCATGGCCGGTCGCACTCTCGAGCGCCGCGAGTCCGGCGATGGTGAGCGGCTCGGGAAGAGCGAGTTGCACGAGTCC
>CANETX010000010.1 GCA_947441435.1 Planctomycetaceae bacterium | reverse complement strand
CGTCCCGCATACATCACGCAGACGACATCGGCGTTCTCTGCAACGACGCCGAGATTGTGGGTGATGAGCATCACTCCCATTCCCCGCGAGTGCTGGATGTCACTCAAGAGTTCGAGGATCTGCGCCTGGATAGTGACATCAAGCGCCGTCGTCGGTTCGTCGGCAAGGAGCAATTTCGGCTGGCACGCCAAGGCCATCGCGATCATCACCCTCTGGCGCATGCCTCCCGAGTAGCGATGGGGATAGTCGCTCAAGAGCTGCATTCGCGCCGCACGGATCCGGTCGGGAAGCGAACCCTCTGCCTTCAAGAGTTCCGCGGGCGTTCGCCGCTGCGCCTCGACCTCGGTCTTGAGTGAAGCGAGTTCGCGCCGGAGTCTCATCTCGACCGGCGTGTACATCCCGACTTCGTCGAGCGCGCGGATGGCCGTCTCGACCGCCTCGTCGGGGGTCACCTTCTGGTGGAGCAGGATCGCCTCAAGGATCTGGTCACCAATCGTGTAGACCGGATTGAGGCTCGTCATCGGCTCCTGGAAGATCATCGCGATCTCGCCGCCCCGGACCTTGAGCATCTCGCGCTCCGAGAGCGAGAGGAGATCCCGTCCGCCGAAGAGGATCGTGCCGCGATCGACTCGACCCGGTGGGCACGGAACCAGTTGCATCGTCGTCATCGCCGTGACGCTCTTGCCGCACCCTGACTCGCCGACGACGGCGAGCGTCTGCCTCGGGTGGACGGTGAGGCTCAATCCGTCGACCGCCTGGATGCGCGGACCTCCCCCGGTATTGTCGAAGGAGACCGCAAGGTCGGCGACCTCAAGGAGAGGCCGATCCAGAGATGTGTTCTCGCCGCTCGCGCTCATCAGTGCGCCGCCTTTCTCAGTTTGGGATCGATCGCGTCACGCAGCGCACCACCGAGGATGTTGTACGAGAGCACCGAAAGGAAGATCGCGACACCGGGGAAGATGGCGAGCCACCAGACGAAGGTGCCCGTGGTGCCTGTCGCGCTCGACAACAGTTTCCCCCACGAAGCCTGATTGTCAGGACCGAGACCGAGATACGAGAGGGTCGCCTCTGCAATGATCGCACCGGCGATCGCGAAACTCGCATC
This sequence comes from Planctomycetaceae bacterium, assembly GCA_947441435.1. Lineage (GTDB taxonomy): Bacteria > Planctomycetota > Phycisphaerae > Phycisphaerales > SM1A02 > F1-60-MAGs104. The sequence continues at coordinate 27,716 of CANETX010000010.1, read as the reverse complement.
GACGAGGACCGGCGTCACTCCATTGGGAAGCATGTGCCGGAAGAGGACGCTGCGCAGGGGCAGCCCCGAAGCGCGTGCCCCCTGCACGAAATCCTGGTTGCGCAACTTCATGAATTCCGCGCGCGTGAAGCGCGCCGCCCCTGTCCACGACAGGCAACCGATGATCGCCATCATCACGTAGGTGTTGCGTGGAAGCACACCCGCAGCGACGATCAGGAGGAAGAGCACTGGGACGGCCATGAAGATCTCGACCACCCGGAACAGCAGGAGGTCGACCTTCCCGCCGAAGTAGCCCATGATCGATCCCATCGTCACTCCGATCACCACCGCGATTCCCGTCGAGACGAATCCGACCGAGATCGAGAGTCGACAGGCCCACAGAAGTTGCGCCAGCACATCGCCGCCGTTGGGGTCGGTGCCAAGAAGGAATGTGTGCCCGGCAAACGGGCTCGAAAGCAGTGGCTTCCACTCACGCTGCAAGGACGCCCGCTGTCGCGCCACTTGCCCCATGTCATCCTCGATGCGGATCGCCTCGTCCGGGCTCGTCGACGCACGCGCCGTGACGAGCGCGGCAGAGAGTCTCTGGGACTCCCGCACGCTCGCTGCTTCCTTGTCGGCGATGGCCTCGCCGACCGTCCGCATGGGCGGGACAATGATGAGTTCGCTCCGGCTGCGATCGGGACTCCAAGGTATGAGTGTGTAGGTACATCGGATCCGCCCCGCTGCCTCGTCGACGACGTAGCGGTCGTAGTCGACGGGGCGGGGATGCCAGCGGGCCCCCGCCGCGACCGCTGCGACGCCGAGCGCGACGACGACGACTGCCATGCGCTGCTTCGTGCTCAGGAGAAACGGAATCGTGCCGATGGCAGCGGCGATTGGCGCTCCGATGAGCGCGGCCATCATGACTCGGCGCCCAGTGTCGTCGGGGTTCGCGAGCCATTCGCCCAGAGCCCTCGTCCAACCGGTGCGCTCGGGCTCGTCGAGCCAATCGGCAGCGAACGCCGAGAGCACCGTCGTCGCCATGGCGATCACCGCACCGGCCACGAGGGCACCGAGCCGCTCTCCCCGGGGAAGGCGCACGGGGAGGAACATCCAGACTCCCCCTGCGACGACGCCGAAGGCCATGAGGAAGTCAGAAGCCGTAAGGCTCTGCCACAACGGCGACGACCACGAGGTCACGGTGCCATCAGCGGCAACCTCGCGCAGGATCAGCGGATTCGCGTTGGCGATGAAGGGGGCCACAACCGCGCCGATGGCCACGAGGGCGATCCATGCAATGCCGAGCACCGCCGCGCGATTCTTGAGAACCCGCTGCCACGCGTCGGCCCAGAATCCACGCGCCTCGACTGCGCCGATGCCGCGCATCGCCTCGACGCCGGAGATCGCAAGAGGAGTGCTCGCGTCAGGCATAGGAGACCCGTGGATCCGCGAGGGCGTAGAGGATGTCGGCAAGGAGGAGCGCCATCAGGCTCACGCAACCGATCATGACCGTGTTGGCGAGCATGATCTCGGCATCGTGCAGAGAAATGGCCTCGAGCATCAAGGAGCCCATGCCCGGAACCGAGAAGATCTTCTCGACGACGACGCTGCCGGAGAGCATCGCGGGGAAGATCGAGACAAACATGGTGATCAACGGCAGGAGAGAGTTGCGGAAGACATGCCTGAGGACGATGTCGCGACGGGACACTCCCTTGGCCTTGGCGGTCCGGACGTAGTCGGCGTTGAAGTTGTCGAGCATTGCTGCGCGTGTCTGCCGGGAGAGGACGGCGAACCCGGCGTACACAAGGCAGACCACAGGCAGCACCAGATGCCATCCGAGATCGAGGAGCCATCCTCGCTCGAATCCCTCCGCACCGAAGTGCGGCAGGAACGCCATCGACGAGGACTCCGTCGCGTGGAGCCCGGCCACGGGGAAGAGCCCGAGGTACTGATTGCTTGCGAGGAAGCCGACGGCGAGAACGCCAGCCCACACCACTGGAATCGACCAGAGCGCGATAAACACCCCTCCCGAGATCACATCGAAGAGCGATCCGCGGCGGGCGGCGGCGAGCATCCCGGTGGGGATCGAGACGAGGTAGATGAGGGGGAAGGCCACGACATTGATGAGGAGCGTGATCGGGAGTGCCTCAAGGATCAGGCTCCCCACAGGTCGGTTCTTGGTGCGGCTCCATCCGAGATCGGGCGATCCGATCGAAAGGACTCCGGGGATGATTCCAACGCCAGCCTGCTCAAATGGCGTGGATTCGAAGGATGCCTCGAGCGCTGCACGCGCGGCGGAGGCCCGGACGAAGGCTTCACCCGCGGTGGCTGCAGACTTGCTGACCGCGGGCCACGCGGGTGACGCCGCGTCGAGTCGCAAGCCACCGAGTTGTGACCCGGGCAACTCGCCGCGATGGTCGACGAGCACTTCTTGCTGAGTGGCAGTGGCGTACTCCGCCAGGGCGATCCTCAAGTGGGCGAGCGCGCCGACATATGCCTCGCGCGCCGCCTTGGCCTCTCGCGTGAGCTGACGGAATTGCGCTCGTCGAGGGTCTCCCGACTCGGCGGCGACAAACGCACCCGCAGCGACAGCGCATGCCTCATTGACCCGCACGATCGACGCGGCATTGCCCCACTCCGCGACCGCCAGCATCGGCGGGAGTTCAGCAGGTGGATAGATCCGCTCGCCCGTCGAATCGATCTGCGCGCGCGCGCCGAACTTGACGGGAAACACTCGCGTGAGCCACCGTCCGTACTGGACGAGCACGGGCTCGTCGAGGAGGAAACGATCGCGGAACTTGGCTTCGGCGATGCGAGGATCTCCTCCCGCCGGGCTTCCGCCACCCGCTGCGGCGGAGGCACTCGCGCTGAATCCGCCTGGGGCGAGCGCGATGAGCAAGTAGACCATCAGGGTCATTCCGATCAGCGTCGGAATCATGAACAGCAGTCGACGGCTGATGTACGGGAGCATGGGCGCTCGACGAGATCAGGTGCCGGGAGCCGCGCTCGACGTCGGGCCGACGAAGAAATATTCCTCGGGGCTCAAACCCGTCTTGTACATGCGCACATTCCCGAAGTCGCGCTTGATCAGGCGCAGCCACGGCGCGACCCGGATGAATGTGTACGGCTGGCCGTCGGCGATCACCCGTTCGAGTTCGTGCCAGACGAGCATCCGCGTCGCGGGATCCATCGTCCTCCGTCCCTTCTCGATGAGCGTGTCCGCCTCGGGGCTCGACCATTGCGAAAAATTGTCGCGGCCCTTGGCCATGCTCTCGGAGTGGTAGGTCTGTCTCGGATCGCTCTCCGGCGAGTTCGCGCTCCACGCCAGCGTGATCGCATCGAAGTCGCGCGACTTGAGGAGATCTTGGTACCGCGCCCAGTCGATGGGGCGGGTGGTCACCTCGATCCCCGCCTTTCGATAGGAGTCCGCGACGAAGCGGGCGATGCGCTCTGAGATCTCGCCGCCGGTGGCGTAGGTGTACTCAAACCCGAACTTCTCCCCCTTGTCGTTCTCGAGGAGGCCATCTTGGTTGCGATCGATCCAGCCGGCCGCCTTGAGCAGTTCCATCCCCGCTGGAGGATCAAACGGCAGCGGCGAGAGCGACGGATCGGAGGCCGGGCTCTCGGGATTGAATGGCCCCTTCGCTACGAGGCCGATCCCATCCCAGATGTCGCGGATCATCTTCTCGCGATCCAGAAGAAGCGTCATCGCCTTACGGACGCGCACATCGGAGAACGGAGTCAACTTCCCAGTCTCCCCGCGCGGCCCGCACTGCCACGCAATGAAGGAATAGCCGCTGCGCATGTTCACCCACTTGAGCGCGTAGTTCGTCTTCTCGAAATCGGCGCGATCGCGCAGGAGCGCATTGAACTGCGGTGAGGTCGGCAGCACCATCGACGCCTCGTTGTTGTCGTACGCGACAAGCCGGGCAAGGTCGTCCTTGATGACCTTGAACCGTTGCCGTTCGATGGGCGCCCGCCCCACCCACCAGTTCGGGTTTCGCACCAACACGACATCATTACCTGGCGTCCACTGAGAAGCGAGTTCCGAGGGACTCGCCGCCCGCTGCTCCATCATGAACGGACCCGAGCCCATGAGCAGCCCCGTGGCCTGATTGATCTGCGCCGGTTCGAACTGCGCGTAATAGTGCTTGGGGAGAATGGGCTCGCCGAGCGCCATCAGGATGTTCGAGAAGAGCGCATCCTTGAAGCCGAACTCGATGGTGCGCTCCTCGATCACCTTCACACCGTCAAGGACGTCCGCCACGATCGAGCGCGTTCGGTCGGCCTCGATGTTCTCATTGAGGATGAAGTCCTCGTAGGTCCAGCGGACGTCTTCTGCAGTGACGGGGTGACCGTCACTGAACTTGGCCCGCGGATTGATGTGGACGCGGATCCAGCGCCCATCGGGATCGATCTGCCACGCGTCCGCAAGCACCCCGACGAGTTGCATCGTCTTGGGATCAAACGCGCCCAAGCCCTCACAGACACGATCGAGAACTCGGTTGCCATAGACGTCCGCATAGAGATACGGGACCAGCTTCTGAGGTTGCCCTTCGAAGACTTCCACCCACTCGCCACCCACCTTGAATCCGGGGACTTTGGATGGATCGTTCGAGAAGCTCGGCTCCGGCTGCCAATTCACCGGCACACCCGGACGCGCCCAACTTTCGTCGTGTGCAGGCAATGTCGCGCGGGAATCCGAGGGGACGGCTGCTGAGGGCGACATCGGCACCCCCTTCGCCAACCTCGCCTCGATCGTCGCCATCCGATCGTCGAGCGACCGGACCTGCTCGGCAACGCTCTGGAGGACTGGCCATTGGCGATCCCGCTGGATCATGGACAGCCACTGCGTCCCGAGGATCGCAAGGAGCAGCACGACCACCAGGAAGTCCTTGATTCCAAATCGATTGTGCATGGGGTCGAAAGGGTATCAGGTCACTGCGGGGCGATTCCGGCTGGTGGGATCGATGGCCGCGCGCACCGCATCGCCGACGAAGTTGAGCGAGAGAAGCGTCATCGCGATCGCAAGACACGGCCACAGGAGCAGCCACCATCGGCTGCGCACCGTATTCACTTCCGCAAGTCCATCAGCCGCGAGATTGCCCCACGAGGGAAGCGGTTCGCGCACGCCGATTCCGAGAAAACTGAGAAAACTCTCGGAGAGGATCGCGGCCGGGACTGCCAGGGTCGCATAGACGACGACGGGGGCGATTACGTTGGGCAGATAGTGGAGGCGGAACTGCCGACCCCATGAGACGCCAATCGCCCGGCATGCCTCCATGAAGAGTTGCCCGCGCAGGCTCAGCACTTGCCCGCGCATCACTCGAGCGACGGTGAGCCAGCTGGTGACACCGATGGCGAGGAGGAGGATTCCGACATCAAGCGCCTGGGACCCGAGCCCGGTTCGTGTGAGCCCCACCCGCTCGACGCATCCCTCGGCAGCGACCGCAAAGAGGACGACGAGGAGCATCGAAGGGAGGCCGTACAGCACATCGACCGCGCGCATCATGAGCGCGTCGATGCGTCCACCGAGGGCGGCGCTCGTTGCGCCGTAGAGCGTGCCGACCCCGACGGCAACGAGGGCAGCAACGCATCCGATGAGCAGGCTCACCGACCCTCCGACGAGGCAGCGCGCGAGCAGGTCGCGCCCATGTCGATCCGTTCCGAGGATTCGCGAGGGAACGAAGTGCCCCGCCGCGCGCTCGCGTTCGAACTTCGCGGTGGTCTCGTTCGAGTCGTCCCACCACCACGGCGCGGTGAGCGAGAGTTCGAGGTTTCCCGCTTCGTAGCGGCGAGGAGAGGACGCAGAATCAGTGTTCACACGCGAGGCCGCCCACGGCAGGCCGAGGAGGCACGCCGCGATCATCCCAATGAGCATCGCCCCACCGACGCGCGCGGGGCGGGTGAGAAATCCACGTGCGCTGGGAGTGCGCTTCGACACCCTAGCGTGGGTTCGCGGGGGACGGCCGGGCGGGATCCGCTCCGGGAACGGGAGTCGGGGGCGGAGTCGGCGATGGAGTCGCCGGAGCAGGCGGTGGGGCCGGACCCCCCGCCACTGGCGCCCGGCCTCCGAGCACGCGAGCCTCCTGACCATCGCGGCAGGCAGCGATGACAGAGCCGACCGAGTCATCGCGACCGCGCGAGTCCCGTTCGAGATCTGTGCGCATCGAACGCATCACAGCATCGAGTTCGGCAAGTTCCATCGCCCGCGATCGAAGATTGAGATCGACAAGCGTCCCTGAAAGCGCACGGACTCTCGTCTCCAACGACGCAGCCTCGCTCGTCCGAGCGCCGAGCCGAGCGCTCGCCCAGTGACGAGAGAGATCCTCAAGTTCCCCTTGCACACGGATTTCCTCGATTCGCAGCGCATACAGCGCGGGCTTCCTCGCCTTGAGGACCGCAAGCGATGAGAGTCGCCGGGGCGCCGCCTTGGCTGCCGCCGCGAATGCCGTCGCATCCTTGGCCCGTGCCGCCACCAGCGTCGCGGCGAGGTCTGACGAGATGTCCCGTGCAACTGCGATCAATTCATCCGCCGTCACGCCGCGCACCCCTGTGCGACAGGCTTCCTTGGGATCGCCGGACGGTGCGGTCGTCCCGGCTGCGGCCGGAGTGCCCTCACCCTGACACATCATGATCCACTCAAGCCCCGCGAAGGGAGTGCCATCGAGCGGCGCATCCGTCGAAGCTGCTCCTGACCCAGCGAGGCACAAGGCAGCGACCAACGCTGCGACGCTCACTTGCCACCTCCCAACGCTAGGAATCCGCTGATCTCCGAGTGGATGTCACGATACGTCGCGTCGCGCGCGCGCAAAAGCGGCATGGCATCGGCCGCAAGGAGTTCCGAGGCCGCGGGATCATCTCCCTCGATGACTTCACTCCCTGCGAGAAGCGACACGAGCACCGCTTCCGACGGAACATCGATGCGGTCCGCGGTGGCGACATCGATCCCGTCGCGAGCGGAATCAGGAACCACTCCGATGAAGAGCGCCGCGACGATGGAAGCTGCCACGGCGAGTCCCGCTCCCCACCAGTGACTCGCGCGCGCTGACCGCCCCGTTCCTGTTCGAGCAATGGTCGACGCGGTCGCCATCCACACCCGAGTATTGAGACCCGGACGCCCACGCGCATCGGTCCCCCAGTCGGCGAGGAGTCGGTCAAGTTGGTCATGTCGATCATGTCGATCATGTCGATCATGCCAGTCATGTCGGCCGGCATCCGAGCCGCCCAGTCCCGTTTGATCACCGCCCCATGAGCCGTCGCTGTTCATGTCCATTTGAAAACGCCTCCGTATTGCCATGATTGCACCTATTGAACTCCTTTTGTCATCCGTTCGATCGCCACCCTGAGTTTCGCAAGTGCTCGGTGGTGGCGCGCGAGCAGTGTCCCGATCGGCTCCTCAAGGAGCGCAGCGATTTGTGCAAAGCTGAGACCCGCGATGAACCTGAGATCGATGATCTCTCGATCGGGTGCGGAAAGTCCCGCGAGCGCCGCCTCAAGCCGCCTCCGATCGGCGTCCTCTATCGTCCGATAACCTCCAGACTCCCCTCCCGCCAGATCGAGAGAAGCCATCGTTTCATGCGAGACGGGGGTCGCGTGCCTCCCCCGCCGACGCATTTCGTCGCGAAGCCTGTTGATCGCGATCCGAAAGACCCACGACTCGAAGTGACCCTGCTCGACATAGCTGGTCAGTTTCTCCGCGATGGTCGCGAACGTCGACTGCGTGAGTTCCTCAGCGAGCTCGGGGTCCTTGCACCTCGAGCGCAAGAGGCCGAACACCTTGGGACTGACCTCTTCGATGATGTGACGCCACGCCTCCTGATCGCCACGCGACGCCTCGCGGAGCCACTGCGCCATTTCTTCGCGGCCCTCGTCCTCCATCCGGACAGTCTACGAACGCACAGGGACCCACTTTGGGGATCCTCTGCGTCAGTCGGGAACGGTGAAGTCCGCTCCCGAGAAACTTCGGTACTCGACTCCCGGCGGCGCTTGGGCCGGCGAGTACGGACGGAAGCAGGTGGACGCCTGATCCCACACCAATTTCACGACTCCAGTCGGTCCATTGCGCTGCTTCGCGAAGATGACCTCTGCAATCCCGACCTTGTCCGGATTCATCTCGGACCATTCGGGATCGCCGTGGTGGTAGTACTCCTCGCGGTGGAGCATCAGGATCACGTCGGCATCCTGTTCGATGGATCCTGACTCGCGAAGGTCGCTCATCCTCGGGCGATGTCCTTCGCGCTGCTCCGCCGCACGATTGAGCTGCGAAAGACACACCACCGGGATGTTGAGTTCCCGGGCCATCGCCTTGATGCCTCGGCTGATGTCGCTCACTTCGACTTGGCGGCTCTCGCTTCGAGCTCCGGAGTTCATGAGTTGCAGGTAATCGATGAAGATGCAGCCGATCCCGAACTTCTCGCGCATTCTCCGACCCTTCGACCTCAACTGCAGCAGCGTGAGTCCCGGTGTGTCGTCGATGTAGATCCGCGAATCATTCAGGGCATCGCACGCGGCGACAAGGCGCCGCGTGTCCTCGGGAAGAAGCGTTCCCCGTCGCAGCCGCTGTCCGTCCACGCCAGCCTTGGCACACAGAAGACGCTGCACCAATTGCTGGCGTCCCATTTCGAGACTGAACATGGCGACCCCTTGGCCGCCGAGCGCCACTCCCTCCATGAGATTGAGGGCAAGCGCAGTCTTTCCCATCGACGGTCGCGCCGCGAGAATGATCATCTCCCCCTTCTGGAGACCACTGGTCATCTCGTCGATCTCCTCGAACCCCGTGGCATGTCCGGTGAGTCCGCTGCCATCGCGCGACTCGAGTGCCTTCATCGCTTCCCGGAGGAGATCGGGGAGCGCGGAGAACGCCACAGATTCCCGTCGCTGCGCGATGGCGAAAATTCGCTGCTCGGCCGCCTCAAGGAGGAACTGCGCGTCATCGGTGGCGTGAAACGCATCGTGCACCGTCGCCGACGATGCATCGATGAGATGGCGCAGCGTGGCCTTGTCGCGGACGGCACGTGCGTACTCGAGCGCGAACTGCGCACTCGGCACCGACTCCGAGATCTGCACGATGTAGTCGAGGCCGCCGATCGCCTCGAGCACCTTGCGGTCTTGGAGATGCTGATTGAGCCGGACGACATCGACCGATGCGGTCTTGTCGTAGATCTCGATCAGCGCCGCATAGATCGTCCGGTTGCGCTCCTGGAAAAGATCGTCCGCCGATCGGATCACCCCGACGACATCACCGATCACTCCCGGATCGATGAGCATGCTGCCCAAGAGCGCCATCTCCGCCTCGGGAGCGTTGGGAGGCATGGCCTTGAGGAGACGGACCGTCTCCTGAGGGTCAACCCGCGCGGCCCCCTCGGCCTCAGATGGATTCGTTCGCCGGGCCATCAGCCCGCGCTGACTGGCTGACGGCGCTCAGCGGCGTGCATCACGCTCTCGCCCATCAGGCGCCCGACCTTGAAGCGGACGCCACGCCGCGCAGGCACGACGACCTGCTCAAGCGTCTTGGGATTCTGCGCCGTTCGGGCGGCACGCTCACGCACTTCGAACACGCCGAAGTCGCGGAACTCAAGCCGATTCCCGTTCTTGAGTTCCTCGATCATCTCATCGAGAAAGAGTTGCACCGCCGCCTTCACGTCCGTGCGCTTCATCCCCGTGCGCTCCGAGATGCGGTCGATGAGATCTTTCTTCGTTGTCGTCGCCATGCGTGTGCCCCACTGAGTTAGTTCGCTGAGGTGAATCCGATCCGACAATTTCGAGTCCACGCTTGGCAGAGCCGCTTGGCTCGCCACACAACCCGTGTGACTTCACGATCGACCTAGTATCACGCCGACCTTGCCACGAGTCAAGTCTGTGTCAAGCGTGAGTCAAGTCGAAGTGGCATTCTCACCGCTCGTGCACCGCGAGCGCACACGTTCCACCACGGAAGTTGACGAGAGCCCGGGGCGATGGGAGAGAATTTTCATTTCTATTCCGAGCGACTTGACAACCTCGGATTCGGTGACCTCTTCCGGCGTGTAGTCCCCCCCCTTGACGTAGATGTCCGGGCGGATCGCACGCAGGAGTGACTCGGCCGTCGGCTCCGTGAAGACGGTCAGGTAGTCGATTGACATGAGTTCTCCGAGGATTTCCAGTCGTTCCTCCTCGCGATAGATCGGGCGCCCGGCTCCCTTGAGCGCGCGCACCGTCTCGTCGGCGTTGACTCCCACCACCAGGATGTCTCCCTGCGCCTTCGCATCGCGCAGGTAGGCGATATGGCCCGCGTGGATGACATCGAAGCACCCATTGGTGAGGACGATTCGTCGGCCTGCGGCCCTATGGGCGGCGAGCTCCCCGACAAGGTCCTCGCGGGCACGCCGTTTGCCACCGCCTCCCTGGGTCTGACGCAGGAATTGGGCCCGCACTTCCGGCATGGAGAAGGGACGAACTCCGAATACCTCGACCTCGAGCCCCGCGGCCACGTTGGCCAGCGCCACCGCATCGGCCCACGGCATCCCGTTGGCGATGCCCCCGGCGAGCGCGGCGAGCACCATGTCCCCCGCGCCCGTGACGTCGTACACCTGACGGGCCACGGTTGGCAGATGCTCCGACGAACCTCCTCGTTCATGAAGGAGCGCCCCGTCCCGGTCGAGCGTGACGATCGCGGCATCGAGGTTGAGTGACTCGCACAGTGAACGCGCCAACGCCTTCGACTCCTCCACAGCGTTCGCGGGGTTGACGACCGTCCCCATGGCTCGCTCCGCCTCTGAACGGTTGGGTGTGATCGCTGTCGCCCCCGAGTAACGGCTGTAGTCCGCAATCGGCGCCGGATCGACGAGCACGGGAATCTGCTTCGCCCGACAGGCGCGGATGACCGCCGCGCAAAGCGCAGGCGTGCACACTCCCTTGCGGTAATCCTCGAGGCACACGACATCGCAGCTGGAGAGAGCCGCTTCGACTCGCCGGAGCAACTCAGCTTCAATCGCTGGTGACAGCGGCTCCTTGGACTCGACATCGATCCGGAACATTTTCTGGGGATGGCGGTGCTGCGCCCGGCCGACGAGACTTCGCTTCGTTGTCGTCGGCCGCGTCGGATCGACGACCACCGATTTCGTGCCGCATCCGGCGGCCGCGAGCCTCGCGAGCAGGAGTCGTCCCTCTTCATCGTCGCCGACCACGCCGATGCACTCGACCTCCCCAGCCAGTGCCGCCGCGAATACACCGACATTTCCCGCACCACCCGGAGTGTCGATTGTCGCATGAGGACCGCGAATGGCAAGGACCGGTACGGGCGCGTCGGGGCTGAGTCGCTCCGCATCCCCCTCAAGAGTCTGGTCGAGCATCAGGTCGCCCACCACGAGCAGTCGGAAGGGACGCCACTGCCGAAGGGCGGCGAGAATTCGCGGAGTTGACACTGGCATCGATCCTGAGATTACCTCGGCCTCCACGAGGCTCTCAGAAGTGCCAGAAGTTCCTGCTCCCCTTGGTGAAAGCCCATTTCAAGGAGGGGAACGACGATGGGCAGGGAGAGTCCCGTTCGATGCCGCTCGACCTTCGCCCAATCCTTGCCCGTCATCAGGATCGCTTCGGCTCCCACGGCCACCGCCTTGGCATGGAGCGCGGCGACGAGTTCGGATGAATACCGCGCGTGGTCGAAGCGCACCGCAGAGGCGACGATCGTGCCGCCCAAATCGCCAACCTGCGTGATGACGTCCTCACCATGCGCGATCCCGAGCCAGAGGGCGACCCTGCGGCCGGAGAGCCACGAGAGATCCAGCTTCTTCGCCGCCGCCCCCCCGACAGTCGTGTCGTCGTAAGAGGTCAACCCCGTCCATCGGTGATCGCACCACGCCACGGGTGGTCGTCCGTGGAACTGTTCAATCACGCGCGCGAGTTCGTGATCATCCGCGCGGCACTTCGTGACGATGACCGCGCTGGCCCGTCGCAGCGACGCCGGAGGCTCTCGCAATCGTCCCATTGGGAGGATCCCCGTGTCCAAGGACGGCCGACGTCCGTCGATGAGTACGAGGTCCAGATCGCGCGCGACGCGACGGTGCTGGAACCCGTCGTCCAGAATCACGAGATCGGCACGCGGATCGCGCTCGCGCACCCGTCCAATTTCGGCGAGGCGGTCGGCACCGATAGCAACCAGCGCCTTTGGAACCTCTCGTCGATGCTCCAGCGGCTCGTCGGCCAGCCCCTCGAGGCCCCCATACCCGCGCAGCGCGATGAGGGGATGTCGTCCCTCAACGATCGCCTGCCGCGCGATCCAGCGAACCATCGGACTCTTTCCCGTCCCGCCGGCAACGATGTTGCCGACAGAGACGACGGGCACGTCGAGTCGCGTGACTCCGATGCCTCGATCGAACCGCGCGTTGCGGCGCGCAGTGACTCCCCGCCAGACCCACGATGCCGGCGCGGTCAGCGGCGAGCACCACGCGGGGAATGGACCTCGACGACGAGCGCTCACGATCCCAACTCCATCGGCGGTTCTCCGAGTCGTTCATTGATCATCCGCATCGGCAGGCCGATGACCGTCGAAGGATCACCGATGCACTCGAAGGGCCATCCCGCAGCGGCGACTTCCTCCAGATTGAATCCCCCCGCACGGTCTCGCCATCTCTCGTGCGCGAAATGCTCGTCCAGAAGATCAATTGTTCCCTCACCGAACCGCACGATCGCCTCGTCGGCGAAGAGCTCCCGGTCCTTCGTCTTCGAGTCGAGAAGGCACACGCCAGTCACCACCCGGATGTCCCGACCGGTCGCGCGCTCGAGCATCGTCCGCGCGTCCACGGCATCGCGTGGCTTGCCGAGCACGAGCCCATCCACCACGCACACGGTGTCCGCTGCGACGATCATCGCTCCGGCCGCATCCAGAGGCCAGCGGTCGCGCTCGATCCACACTTGCACCGCCTTGAACCACGCCAACGAAGCGCAGTCGGCCCTCGCCTTCGCCGGGCGAAGCGCCATCCCCCCATCATCGATGCGCGGAGCGATGCAGCAGACGCGGTACCCCGCCTTCTCAAGCAGTGCGCGACGGCGCGGACTCGAACTCGCGAGGATGATCGACCGTCGCTCCATCATCGTGCAGAGATTCCCTGGAGCCGCCGACGCACCATCGCCACGACCTCTTGGACAGTGATTCGCTCCATCATTGCGCTCCCCAACTCTGGATCCCGATGACTCCGCGGCGCCAATCGAGTCCCGGCCCCACCATGCAAGCACCACTCTCGCTGACCGTAGGGACCATCGGTGTCGGGATTGGATGCGCCGTACAGCGCCACAAGTGGGATCGAGAACCCGACCGACATGTGCGCGGGTGCCGAGTCGACCGAGAGAACGAGTGCGCTCCCGGCGATGATCGCCATCGTCTCGGCGACGGTCGTCGAACCGGCGAGCGCGTGATGCCGCACTCCCGCGGACTGCGACTCTCGAGGAATGCACTGCGCAACCTGCCCCTCCTCGCCCTTGCCGCCGATCCAGACGACATCGTGAATCCCTGCGCCGGCGAGATCGCTCCCAAGCGTCATGAGCGTCTCCTGCCACTTCGCCGCTTGCCAGCGCTTCCCCTCCCAACGGTTGGCGGCGGCTACAACGAGATAGGTCGGCGCAATTCCCAGCGCCGTTCGCCGTCTCTCCCACGCCGCGACGGCAGTCGGCGTCGCAACGAGTCGCATGTCGGCTACCGGCGCCGCTCCGGCCGCCTGCGCGAGTCTCAGCATTCCGTCGACGACATGCCCAGCGGAGTCGATCGCCACGCGTCGATTCGCCGCCACCCACGCAAACTCCATGGCTCCCTCCGCGGCGATCCGCACCGGCGCTCGCGTCATCCACGACATGAGTGCGCTGCGGGCGAGCCCCTGCGCATCGATGGTGAGGTCGTACTTTCCCTTCGAGAGCAGGAGGAACCATCGGAGCGCCTCGCTCGCCACGACCGGGTTCCACGCCACGGCGCGAAAGCGGCGCTTGGGGAACTCGATGACGGAGTCGAGCGCGGGATGCCCGCGGACCGCGTCGGCCCAGCGGTCCTCCACGATCCAGTCAATCTTTGCCGTCGGGAATGCCCCCTTGAGGGACCAGAGGAGCGGCACGCTCCGGACCACGTCGCCGAGCGCACTCGGGCGCACAATGAGGATGCGCCGGGGCTCCGTCCGCATGGCCGATGAGCCGGAAGTATAGTTGGAGCCATCGCGGCACTCGCCGACCGGGCCACGCCATGCCACCCACTCCTCCCCCACCCAACCAACCACCGGCGTCCCCGGGAGATTCGGGTGCGGGGAAATCCGGGCCCGCACCGCAGGGATCCGCAGCCAACGACAGCGGGAACTCTCGCTCGGGCAGCGCGTCAGATTCCCTGATCGCCCGGCTCATCGTTGAGCGAGGGCTGGCACCGCAGAACGAAATCGATGCGGCACTGACCGCCCTCAAGGCAAACGCTGGGCAACCACGACTCTTCACGGAGATCCTGATCGATGCGCAGATCGTGACGAGGCGGCAGCTCGGTCGGCTGCGCAACGAAGCCGAAAGCGACAAGTCGATCCTCCGGATCCCCGGGTTCCAGATGATTCGCAAGCTCGGCGCCGGTGCGATGGCGACGGTCTACCTCGCCAAGCAAGTCAGCCTCGACCGCCTCGTCGCCGTCAAGATCCTTCCCAAGCAGTTCTCGACGGACAAGGGATTCATCGAGCGCTTCTACCGTGAGGGACAGGCCGCTGCGAAGCTCTCCGACCCCAACATCGTCGGCGCACTCGAACTTGGCCGGGTCGGCGACCAGCACTACTTCGTGATGGAGTATGTCGACGGCGAGACGGTCTATGACAAGATGATGGCGGCCAAGCGGCTCAAGGATCGAGAAGCGCTCGTCATCATCCGTCAGGTGGCGAGCGCCCTGAAGCACGCGCACGCGGCAGGGTTCATCCATCGGGACATCAAGCCGAAGAACCTCATGATCACGCGCGCGGGGGTCGTGAAACTCGCCGATCTCGGCCTTGCGCGAGCCATGTCCGACAAGAAGACCGCCGAAGCCGAGCGGCACAAAGCATTCGGAACGCCGTACTACATCAGTCCCGAACAGGTGCGTGGCGCGGTCGATCTCGGCCCTCCCGCTGACATTTATGGCCTCGGGGCAACGCTCTACCACATGCTCACGGGACGAGTCCCGTTCGAGGGACGCGATCCCACCGAGGTCATGCGCCACCATCTTGAGACCCCGCTGGTGCCACCCGATCAGCGCGTCAACGGGATATCGCAGAGCACCGCAGAGATCGTCGAGATGATGATGCAGAAGAAGCCGAAGGACCGGTATCAGTCGGCGACCGAGTTGCTCGAGGACATCGACCTTGCCCTCGCGGGCCAGCCGCTGCGCTACGCCAGTCGCGAGGTCGACATGGCTGCAATCGCTTCCCAGGTGGAGGGATCAGCCGAGACCGAGATTCAGGATGCCACGGCAACGATCCACCCGCGGCTGACAGCAATGGCCCCCGCAGTCATCATCGGACTCTCGGTCCTGTGCCTGCTCCTGATCGTGCTGCTGATTCTCAGATAGCCCGGTCGACGCGTCAGGCGCTGGCGAGTTCAACCAGCATCTCGACTTCGACGCACGCATTGAGGGGCAGCGCATTCGTTCCCACCGCCGCTCTCGCATGGCGCCCGGCATCCCCAAACAGTTGCTGCAGGAGATCGCTCGCGCCATTGGCCACCTTGGGCTGATCGCCGAAGCCCTCGGTGCACGCCACGAACACCCCGAGGCGCACGATGCGGACGACCCCGTCGAGGGAACCGTCGCACGCCCCTCGGACCACCGCCAGCCCATTGAGGACGCACTGCCGGACACACGCCTGTGCCGTCTCTAGGGTCACCTCGGCCCCAACCCGCCCCGTGGCAATCAGGTTTCCGTCCTTGAAAGGCAGTTGCCCGCTCACAAAGAGCAGATTTCCGCTCCGCACCGACGGAATGTAGGAGGCCACTGGCTTGGGGGCAGCGGGCAGGACAAGGCCAAGGGAGGCAAGCGCTTCGACAATTCGATGGTCTTGGGTGGCGGGCATAGCGGGACGATATCGAGTCGGAGATGCGGAATCGCTTTGGAAACCCGGATTTGACTAGAACCGTTTCGGGGCTACCCTCGTATCTGTTAGCGGTTCGTTCAGGCTGCTTGCGTCAACCATTCAAGAACGCAAGTTCACCCCGTCCTCGTTGGCCGTATCTCGGCCGCGTATTCCCGACCAGGCAGCCGACAATTCGAGTGTCGAAATCAGACGGAGTTGTTCGTTCCGGCTTTGTTCGTCCGGGCGGCCCTCCGTCGAGATCGCCGACGCATGCAATTCATGCAATTCATGCGATTCATGCGATTCGTCGTTTCTTCCACTGCCTGCGGGCGCCAACACCGTCCCAAGCTCGTCATATGTGAGCTTCACGCTCTCCGTTCCCCCCCGTTCACCCCCACGAGAACCTAGGAATCCACTCCATGAAGAACCCACTTGCGATTCGGCGCGCCTTCACGCTCGTCGAGCTGCTCGTTGTCATCGCCATCATCGCCGTCCTTGTCGGACTGCTCCTGCCCGCGTTGGCCAAGGCCCAGGCCAATGCCAAGACCGTCAAGGACTCGACGCAGGTCACGCAGATCCACAAGGCGTTCATGATCTACGCCAATGACAACACCGAAGGAAAACTGCCCATCCCCGGGCTCATCAACCGCCTCGCCGTGACCATCGGCACCCAGTCCATGCAACTGCAGGGACAGGGCAAGGAGGATTACGGCAAGAACAGCACCGCGAACCTCTACTCCGCGTCGGTCGCCCGAGAGATGTTCAACACCGACATCCTCATCGGGCCGACCGAAGTCAATCCGGTCGTCGTCGAGAAGAAGGACTACGACTTCACGCAGTACGACCCGAGCGCGGACAAGTACTGGGACACCACCTTCATGGCGAACATCCACACTTCGCCGGGTGGCACGAACCCCTTCTGTCACACCTCGTTCGCGCACCAAGGGCTCTTCGGCCTGCGCAAGAAGATGTCCTGGCGCAACACCAGCGACAGCTCCAAGCCGCTCGTCGCTTCACGCGGCACCAAGAACGGTGTCATGACCGGCGACGACTACAAGAAGAGCCCAACCCTCCAGTTGCATGGATCGAAGAAGGAATGGGAAGGCAATGTCTGCTTCGCGGACAACCACACCCAGTTCCTCGCCACCATGTTCCCCGATGGGGTCAGCTACGAGTGCGGCAACGGCAACCTCACCAAGGACAACCTGTACAACTGCGAGTTCACCGCTTGCGGCACGGGCGCCTCGGGAGCAGCGGCCGGTGATTCCTACATGGGCATCACCATCGGCGTCCCCAACGAGACTGCCGGCACGCACGTCACCGACGCGCTCAATCCGTGATCCAGCGCTCGCCAACTCCAACCACGAACTCAACCACCATGGATACCAACATGAATCGGACACAGAGAGCTTTCACACTCATCGAACTCCTCGTCGTCATGGCGATCATCGCCCTCCTCCTGGGCATCCTCCTCCCGGCTCTCGCCAAGGCCCGCGCCACGGCTCGCCAGGTCAAGGACTCCACCCAGATCCAGCAGGTCCACAAGGGCTGGTCGATCGCCGCGGTCGACAGCACGCAAGGACGCTTCCCGACCCCCGGGGAGATCAACCGCATGGCGTACAACGGAACGCAGCTTCCGGGCCGAGGCAACGAGGACGAGACGAGGAATTCCCACCAGAATCTCTTCTCGGCCTGCATCGCCAGGCAGATGTTCTCGCCGCAGATTCTCATCAGCCCTTCAGAGACCAGCGCCAAGATGGCCGTCTGCGCGAACTACAACTACAACGCGTACCGGCCAGCCACGGACGTCTACTGGGACGAGACCAACTTCAAGATCACCGGGTCAGCCGCCGGTGCGATCACCGCGTCGGCAACGTCCTACGCGACGATGCCCCTGACGAACACGGTCCGCCGTGCTCGCGAGTGGCGCAATTCCATCAACTCGAAGATGGTTGTCACGGGAAACCGTGGCGTGAAGGATGGATCCCTCGCGGCTTCCGACTACGGAACCTCGAAGACCCTCGAGATCCACGGAGCGAAGGACGAATGGGACGGCAACCTGTGCTTCAATGACAACCATGTCACGTTCGGCCGCACCTTCGTCCCCGAAGGATGCGATCTCGTGACCGTGGGCGCCAACAACATCGTCGACAACGTCTTCAAGCGGGACGACTTGACGAAGGATGCTGACATGCTCATCCAGTTGATCACGGCTGCGACGGGTCCCAACCACATCGGTGGCTGGGACTGATTCGCGACTCCTGACTGAACTGCCTTTCAGGCCCGGCCATTGCGGCCGGGCCTTTTTCATTGGGGACCTCCCGGGACTCTCCTACGATCCCGGACCTGATGGCACTCGACCTCCGACCGTGGCTCGTGTTCGGCGCAGCGCTTGTGGGAACCCTTTCGAGCGCGGTCTCACCTCAACTCGCCGTGCCCGCGACCCGGCAAGCCTCGCACATCGCGATCCTTCCGATCCACGGCCCGATCGACGACGTCACCGTCAAGTCCGTGGAGCGGCGAGCCCAGGCCGCCGCTCAGAGCGGAGCGACTGCGATCGTGCTGGAACTCAACACTCCCGGCGGCGACATGTATGCGACGCTGCAACTGTGCCATCTCATCAAGACGACGCTGCCCGCGAACACGGTCGCGTGGGTGCGCCCGCAGGCATATTCCGCCGGGGTGATCCTCGCCTTGGCCTGTCGTGAAGTCGTGATGGCGAAGGGTGCCGCGATGGGCGATGCCGCTCCGATCCAAGTCATTCCGGGCATGGGGCTCGCCCCACTTCCAGCGACGGAGCGCGCCAAGCTCGAGGCACCGATCATCTCAGAGGTCGTCGACAGCGCTCGCAGCCGCGGCTACGACGAGAATCTCGTGCAGGCGTTCGTCCGGCTTGGGACCGAACTCTGGCTCATCCGCAACCAGATCACCATGCGACGCGCCATCGTGGATCGCGAGGAGTACCGCGCGCTCTTCGGAGAGGATCCCCCCACCCAAGCGGCCGCAGCCATTCCCGATTCAGCGCTCCTTAGCGAGACCGAGGCCCTTGTCCCGTGGATCGGCGGACTCGGCGAGCGAGAGGTGCTCGAGTCCCCCTTGGGAACACCAGCACCGCGCCGCCGAATCGATCCTGCATCGCGTGCGGATTGGACGCTTGTCGGCCAAGTCGCCAAGGGAGACCAGTTGCTCGTCGTCCGAACCGAGGACGCCGCCGCGCTCGGACTCTCACGAGCGACCATTGCGGGCGAGCCGGAACTCGCAACGTGGTTCGGCGCCACCCGTGTCGATCGGTACCCGGAGTCGTGGTCGGAAGCCGCAGTGCGATTCCTCACCAGTTGGCCGGTGCGAATCGTTCTCATCATCTTCTTCATCGTGGGGATCGTCATCGAGGCGCTCACTCCAGGCGGCGTGCTCTTCGGTGCCATCGCGACGGTGGCGCTCCTCCTGTTGGTGGGAGCTCCCGCCCTTGTGGGGCTCGCCGAATGGTGGGAGTTCGTGGCGATCCTCCTCGGACTCGCGCTGGTTGCCCTCGACATCGTGATTCTCCCTTTGGGAGGTTGGGTGGCCATCCTCGGGGGGGCACTCGTCTTGGCCGCGCTCATCTCGAGTTTCGTGACGCGCGACATCTCATCGGCCGAGGGACAGCGTCAACTGCTCCTCGGAATCTCCTCGACGCTCGCAGGGCTCTTCGGATCGGTGGCCTTGATTTGGGCGCTCTGGAAACACCTGCCCGACAGCCGCATCGCGAAGGTTGCGATGCTTCACGCCGCGGCATCACCCGGAACGGGTGCGCGCGCGACGGCGGACCCGAGCGGGCCTGCGGTTGGGACGATCGTCACCGCCGCCACGGATCTACGGCCAAGCGGGAAGATCACCGTTGCGGGGAAGCCGTGGGATGCGCAGACGGGTGGCGAGTATGTCAGCGCGGGGAGTCCCGTGAGGATCGTCCGTTCCACCCACAGTCTCATCGTCGTCGAACCCGCCGCGCACCTTGGGGGTGATACCGTGACCCCACCCCGCGAGGCGACTTGAAATGATCACCTCCGCAACATTGATCGCCTTGCAGGCCGCCAACGCAGCCCCCCGCGAGGATGTCTACCTGTTCGTCTCGGTCGGACTCCTCGGGCTGGCGATCCTCCTCCTCGCACTCGAACTCTTCGTCCCCACCGGAGGGGTGCTCGCAGTCCTCACCGGAGTGAGCGCCGTTGCGTCGGTGGCCTCGATGTTCGTCTACGACACGACGTGGGGAGGGATCTACCTCGCCGTCGTGTGTGCGGGCAGTCCGGTGGCTGTCATACTCGTCTTCAAGATCTGGTCGAAGACGCCGATCGCGCGCCGGATGGTCCTCAAGGCAGGCGCCGACGGATCCCACTCCGACGACGTTGATGACGCTCCGGGACAGGATCCAGCGAGCGCGTCGATGGGAGTCTCAGCACGCACGACCGCGCGAAGCCTCGAGGGCTACATCGGCAAGCGCGGCGTGGCCGCCACGACCCTGCGCCCCGTCGGCTTCGTGAGGATCGATGGCGCGCGGCTCGACGCCGTGGCCGAGAGCGGCTTCATCGCGGGCGACCGCGAGGTCATCGTCATCGAAGTGCTCGAAGGGCAATTGAAGGTGCGCGAAGCATCCCCGCCCCAGCCCGGCTGACCCCTCGGCCATCGCTACGATGGCGCGATGGTCACCTCCGCGCCGATCGTTGCACTTGAACCAATCACTTGGGTTGCCTTGGCGGTCATCGCCGTCATTGGCCTCGTCATCCTGCTGATCATCGGGCAATACCTGCAACTGTGGGTGCAGGCGTGGCTCAGCGGCGCGCCAGTGTCGCTGCTTGACCTCATCATGATGCGCCTTCGGAAAGTCAATCCCTCCCTCATCGTGATCAACCGCATCAGTGCAAAGAAGGCGGGGCTCGACATCCCAACCTCGCACATGGAAGCCCATCTCCTCGCTGGCGGTCGTGTCACCAATGTGGTGCGGGCAATGATCGCAGCGGAGAAGGCTGGCATCGAACTGCCGTGGGACCGTGCAGTCGCCATCGACCTCGCTGGCCGCGACATCGTCGATGCGGTGAACACTTCGGTCATGCCCAAGGTGATCGACTGCCCGAATCCCGCATCAGGCAAGCAGACCATCGATGCGGTCGCAAAGGACGGCATCCAGTTGCGCGCGAAGGCGCGAGTGACCGTGCGCACGAACATCTCCCGCCTCGTCGGCGGCGCGACGGAGGAGACCATCATCGCCCGAGTCGGCGAAGGCATCATCTCGACGATCGGCTCCGCCCTTGACCACAAGAGCGTGCTTGAGAATCCCGACAAGATCTCGAAGACCGTGCTCGCCAAGGGACTCGACTCGGGAACGGCCTTCGAGATCCTCTCCATCGACATCGCCGATGTCGACGTCGGCGAGAACATCGGTGCACAATTGCAGGCGGCGCAGGCTGAGGCGGACACCAAGCGATTCCAGGCACAGGCCGAGCAGCGGCGCGCACTCGCGGTGGCGCAGGAAGCGGAGTTTCTGGCCGAGGGCCAGAAGAACCGCGCGCTCGTCATCCTCGCCGAAGCGGAGATCCCCAAGGCGATGGCCGAGAGTTTCCGCAGCGGTCATCTCGGCATCATGGACTATTACCGGATGAAGAACATGAACGCGGACACGGACATGCGCACATCCATCAGCAAGACTCCCTGAGCAATTCAGTACTGCTCGGCGAGAACCCGCCGTAGCTCACCGTATTGCCGGAACCACGCAAGCCGCACGCGCTCGGTGTTGCCACCGAGCCAAGGGGCGCGCCCTGCCGATCGATCGATCCGACGAACGGCGACGCGCAGATCGGTGAGGTCTGGCGCGGTGCGACCGGCCATAGCGGCACTGAGTCGCGCCACCCACCCGACGCACGCCGTTGAGAGCGAGAGGGCGAACAGGCCATCGACCGCGCTCCAACCGTAGTAGCCCGACCCCCAGACCCTGCCCCCCTCGATCGAGGCGCGAATCCATCGCGTCAGGAGTTCATCGCACTCGGTCAGTGCGGGCGACTGCATGATCCCGTGCACGGATTCGACGGCCCCGAAGGTCACAGCCGGTCCGTCGAGTCCCCGCACCCGCGGGACCAGCCTGGAAGGATTCTCGCCGCGCCACCGCCAGTACCGCCAGCCTTGCTCGAGCGCACCCGCCCATCTCCCAAGGCGACCACCAATCGCGAGTTTGGGATCCTCGAGTCGCGCGAAGACCGCGCCCCGTAGGAGCATCCGCTCTCGCGGTTCGGCCGGAGCCACTGGATGGTGAGGGAGTTCGTCGGCGAGGTGTGTGACGAGCGTGTCGACCAACTCGACGAACCGGCTCCCACGGACTCGATCGAGGTTGGCCGCCGCGAGCGTGGACGCGAGCCACGCGAGGCCGTCGAGCCTCGTCGCGAGCGGCTCCGGTCCGCCGATCCATGGCACGAGCCTTCGCTCGAGCCCTTCGAGTTCTCCCGGCTCCGCTGGTCGCTTGCGCGCGAGATGCGCCTCCCCCGCCGGAGCCAGCGCCTCCGGGATCTCCCCGGCCATCCGCTGCGCTTCGCCTGCCTGTGCGTTGTAGACGCTGCCCTTGTTCTCGACGACGCTCTGGCAGGCGAAACTGACCCCCATGCGCACGGACGCCGAGGCTGGCGAGAGCATGTAGGGAAAGAACCGGCAGGCGATCGGCTTCTCCTCGAAGCCGAACTCCGCGTGGACCTGGCACCTCCCGTCGGACTTCAGGAAAATGCACGAACCGTCCTCGCGCTGGCGGAGATAGTGCTGCCCACGCAACTTGATCGTGGGATCGAATCCAAGCCGCGCCGTCCACGCCTGCCGGTCGAGCCGTTCACGATCCGCCTCGCGCAACTGCACGGTGAAGTCCCGGCAGCAGTGTCCGCACCCATGGCAGGAATAGCGCTGCCCCGGCGTCGCGAGCGGGATGACTGGGAGCGAGATCGACACGCGGGACTCCTAGCTGGAACGCGCGCAGTCTGTCGCCTCGATCACGCGCGCCATCGCCCGCGCCGCTGCCCCCCGATGGCTCCGCGCGTTCTTCTCCTCCGGCAACAGTTCCGCACTGGACCGAGTACCGCCGTCCACAAGGAGAAACGGGTCGTATCCGAATCCATGCGCACCCGCAGGAGCGCGCGCGATCGTCCCCTCGAACGCCCCCGTCGTCTCGGCGAGGACTGTGCCGCTCGAGTCACACAGACACATCGCGCAGAGAAACCGGGCAGTGCGCCGTCCGTCCGGTACCGCCGCCATCGCAGCGACGAGCTTGGCATTGTTCGCGGCGTCTCGTTCGGTTCGTGTCGATCCCAAGCCAGCCCAGCGCGCACTAAAAATCCCGGGGGCGCCGCCAAGCGCATCGACTTCCAACCCGGAGTCATCGGCGATCACCGTGCTGCGGAGGGCGCGCGCGTAGGCGACGGCCTTGATCCGCGCGTTGGCCGCGAACGAGTCGCCATCTTCGATGGGCTCGGGGATTGAGCCTCCGCCAACATCACTGAGCGCGAGAACTCGAAACCCACAGGGACCGAGAATCGCCCGGATTTCCTCGACCTTGTGGGGGTTTCCCGAGGCCACGACGATCTCGCGGCACCCTGAAGTCGCGCCAGTCATGTCTGGAGCACGCCCGTTCTGAACTCGCCGGTGATGGGTGCCTGCGCGGCGAGCCGCAGGGCCAGCGACAGTTCCTCGCGCGTCCGGTGCGGCTCGATGATCCGGTCCAGCCAACCCCGGCTTGCCCCATAGCGAATGTCCTGCTGTTCCTGATACGACGCGGTGATCGCCGCCAACAACTGTCCGCGCGTCCCCTCGTCGACCGCCTCACCCTTGCGCTCGCGTGCGGCCATGTCGATCTGCAGAAGCGTGCTCGCCGCCTGCGCCGCTCCCATCACCGCACAGCGCGCTCCAGGCCACGCGAGAGTCAGGAACGGGTCGAAGGCACGTCCGCACATCGCATAGTTCCCGGCGCCATACGACTGCCCCACGATGAGCACGAGCTTCGGCACGATGGAGTTGCTCATCGCATTCACCATCTTTGCCCCGGCTCGGATGATCCCCGCCTGCTCGCTGTCGCGGCCGACCATGAACCCAGTCGTGTCATGGACGAACAGGAGCGGAATCCGCCGCTGGTTCACATCCATGATGAACCGCGCTGCCTTGTCGGCACTGTCGTCGTAGATGACCGCGGGCATGCACTTCGAGGAGGTCGGTCCCGCCTTCCCACCGGGCTGGTGGCGCTCAGTCAAGGTGCGCTGATTGGCGACGATTCCCACGGGGAATCCCGCGATTCTCGCATAGAGGCAGACGATCGACGGACCCGACTCAGCCCGGTACTCATCGATCGAGTCCGCATCGACGACGCACGCGAGGAGGTTGCGCATGTCGTACTGCGAACCAGGCTCGCCCTTGTAGATGGTGTAGACCTCATCGACGGCGCGTGAGGGCTCCGCGCTCGCCTTGGGAGGCGCCGCCGTACGAATCGCCGAGGCGTTCGCACCCATCAGTCGCCGCAGCCGGATGAGGCACGCCGGGTCATCCTTCTCCCGGAAGTCGATCGTTGCTGACACCTGCGCGTGCATCTCGGCGCCACCGAGATCCTCGCTCGAGACTTCTTGGCCGATCGCGGCCTTTACGAGCGCGGGACCCGCGAGATACAGGCCACTGCCCTCAGTCATCAGGAGCGTGTCGCACAGCACGGGGAGGTAGCCACCGCCCGCAACGCAGTTCCCCATGATCGCCGCGTACTGGGGGATCCCCGCCGCCGAAATCACCGCATTGTTCCTGAAGATCCGTCCGAAGTCGTCGGTGTCGGGGAAGACATCCTCTTGGAGCGGGAGGAACACGCCAGCGCTGTCGACGAGGTAGAGCAGCGGCATCCGCGCTCGCTGGGCGATCTCCTGAGCCCGGATGATTTTCTTGCAGGTCATAGGGAAGAAAGCCCCCGCCTTGACCGTCGCATCGTTGGCGATCACCATCGAGAGGCGCCCGTCTACCTCGCCGATGGCCGTCACGACCCCCGCTCCGGGCGCCCCTCCGTACTCCCGATACATGTTCCATGCCGAAAAGAGCCCCAGTTCCATCGCTGGCCTCTCTGGGTCGAGGAGAAGCCGGAGACGCTCCCTCGCCGTCAGCCGCCCATGGCGATGCTGACGTTCAATTCCCGACGGACCACCGCCCTGTTCGATCTTGGCGGCCAAGGCGATGAATTCGTCGGTTGCGGCGCGAAGTGACGCTGTCGCGGTCCTCATCCCATGAGGATATGGGCGTTGACCAAATCGGACGATTGCGCTAGCCTGCGGGACTCAAATTCAAGAGGAAAGACTGGCCCGGAAGGCCAGACAGGTACACACGATGATTTCAACTGCTGACAAAGATCTGGTGATCAAGGCGAACCAGCGCCACGCGACGGACCGGGGTTCGACCCAAGTCCAGATCGCGGTCCTCACCGAGCGGATCAATTCGCTCCAGGGCCACTTCAAGAGCCACTCCAAGGATCATGCCGGGCGCCGCGGGCTTCTCCTGCTCGTGAGCAAGCGCAACCGACTGCTTCGCTACATCGCCGAAACCAACCGGGAAGGGTACGCGGCGCTCATCAAGAAACTCGGACTTCGCAAGTAGTTCAGCGCCTGCAAGCGCGCCGGTCTTGGGCATGTCGGCTTCCGACCTGCCACGACCCCTCCGGCGCGCCGACACGCTCGTCTCCTGCCGCGGATCCGTCACTCCCACGCGGCCCACACAAACCAAAGAAAGGCATATGACCATGACCAACAAGACCCACACAATTGTGGAACGTGAAATCGGTGGGCGAACCCTCCGACTCGAGACCGGCAAAGTCGCGAAACTCGCAGGAGGCGCAGTCTTTGCGACCTTCGGCGAGACCGTCGTCCTCGCCACCGCCGTCCGCGCCAACCCGCGCCCCGGCATCGACTTCTTCCCCCTGACCTGCGACTACCGGGAGAAGGCTCCCGCAGCCGGCAAGTACCCGGGCGGCTTCCGCAAGAAGGAAGGACCGCCGAGCGAGAAGGAAATCCTCACCATGCGCATGATGGATCGCCCGATCCGTCCGCTCTTCGGCGAGGGATTCGTCGACGAGGTGCAGCTCCAGGCGCTGGTGCTCTCCCACGACGGACAGAACGACTCGGACGTGCTCGCCTGCTCGGCCGCCGCCGCGGCGCTTCACCTCTCGGATGCCCCGTTCAACGGCCCCGTCGCCACCGTGCGCGTCGGTCGCATCTTCATCGATGACCAGCCGCACTTCGTCATCAACCCGACGCAGGCGCAGATGGAATTCAGCGATCTCGATCTTGTCCTCTCGGGTCACTCCGACGGAATCAACATGATCGAAGTCGGCGCTGCCGAGATCTCCGAGGCCGACATGGTCGCCGCGATCTCCTTCGGCTACGAGAATGGCGTCAAGCTGATCCTCGAGCTCATCGAAGAGCTCCGCACCAAGTCTGGCCCCGTCGAGAAGCGCCCTGGCGAGTCAGTCGCCCCGTCCGCCGCAGTGATGGCGGCCGTGAAGGAGAAGGCCTACGACGAACTCCTCAAGGCCCGCCAGATTCACGGCAAGCACGCGCGCAACACCGAGGTCGACCGCATCAAGAAGTGGTGCCTCGACTCGTTCTTCGCCATCCCCGCGGGACTTCCCTACACCGACCACGTCGCTGCCGAAAAGCGCGCCCGTGAGGCGAAGGAAGCCCTCCGGATCCTCGAGAAGAAGATCACCCACTATCTCGTCGCCGAGAAGGGTGTTCGCGCCGATGGCCGTCCGCTTCGTCAGATCCGCCCGCTCGACATGAGCGTGGCGCTCCTGCCCCGGACGCACGGCTCTGCGTTCTTCCAGCGCGGCGAGACCCAATCGATCGTCACCTGCACGCTTGGCACCACCAAGGACGAGCAGATCGTCGACGGACTCCTCCCCGAGTACGCGAAGAAGTTCTACCTCCACTACTACTTCCCTCCATTCTGCACGGGCGAGGCGGGACGCATCACGGGTCCGGGCCGTCGCGAGATCGGTCACGGCGCACTCGCCGAGCGATCGCTCCTTGCAGTCCTTCCGAGCGCGGAGGACTTCCCGTACACGGTTCGGCTCTCAAGCGAGATCACCGAGAGCAACGGCTCGTCGAGCATGGCGAGCGTCTGCGGTGGCTGCCTCGCGCTCATGGACGCGGGCGTTCCGATCAAGGCAACCTGCGCGGGCATCTCGGTGGGACGGTTCACCAATGCTCAAGGCAAGGTGACCCACGTCACCGACATCATCGGCGAAGAGGACTTCTTCGGCGAGATGGACTTCAAGGTGTCTGGAACCCGTGAAGGCATCACCGGCATCCAGCTTGATCTCAAGGCCCGTGGACTCCTCATCGACGAGATCCGCTCGATCTTCGCGCAGGCCCTCGAGGGTCGCCTCTGGCTCATCGAGCAGATGGAAGCCGTGATCGCCAAGCCCCGCGCGGACATCTCACCGCTCGCGCCGCGCATCACCGTCATCAAGATCGACCCCGAGAAGATCGGCAAGGTCATCGGCCCCGGCGGCAAGATGATCCGCTCGATCCAGGAGCGCACCGGCGCGCAGATCGACATCGAAGAGGACGGCACCGTCTTCATCGCCTGCTCGAATGCTGAGTCGGCGGCGCAGGCCCGGGCCGAGATCGAGGCGCTCGGTGCCGAGATCAAGGTCGGGACCGTCTACAACGGGAAGGTCGT
>CANETX010000009.1 GCA_947441435.1 Planctomycetaceae bacterium | reverse complement strand
GGTGGTGTTGACGGGCGCGATGCGCCCCTACGAGATGCGCCGAACCGATGCGGTTCAGAATCTCACCGAAGCGCTCGTCGCGGTGCAGATCGTCGCCCCCGGCGTCTATGTCGCGATGCACAATCAGGTGCTGGCGTTTCCCGGCGTCTGCAAGAACGCCCTCGCGGGGACGTTCACAAAGTCGTAACTGCTTGGGACTCTTGCTCAGCCTTCTCCACCGCACTCGCGGCGATCTTCCCGCCGGCGCCGACTTCCTCGAAGCGCACGGAGACGCGCTTGCTGACGCCGCGCTGGGGCATGGTGACGCCGTGGAGCCTGTGACACGCCTGCATCGTTCGCTTGTGGTGCGTGATGACGATGAAGTGGCTCTCCGCGAGGAAGAGGCTCAGCGAGTTGCAGAACCGCTCGACATTCGCCTCGTCGAGCGCGGCGTCGACTTCGTCAAGGATGCAGAAGGGGGCTGGCTTGCTCTTGAAGATCGCGAGGAGCAGCGCGACCGTGGTCATCGACTTCTCGCCGCCGGAAAGCTGCGCGATGATGCGCGGCTCCTTGCCGGGGGGCTTCGCGCGGATCTCGATCCCTGACTCGAGCCAGTCGATCGTGCCGTCTTCGAGCGGCAAGAGGTACATGTCGGCGCTGCCGCCGCCGAAGAGGCGACGGAACATTCCGTTGGTGCCGCCGAAATTCTCGCGAACCGCGTTGAAGGTCTCCTCGAATCGCGAGCGGCTCAGCACATCAAGTTCGCCGACGAGCCGCGTGAGATGCTCCTTCGCCGCATCGATGTCGGTGAGTTGATTGGCGAGATCCTGCGTGCGCGTTTCGAGTTCCGCCAATTCGGTGAGCGCATCGAGATTGACGTTTCCGAGTGCCTTGATCTCTTCGCGCAGTTGATCCGCTTCGAGGGATGCGCTCGTCCGGTCGGCGAGAACGAACGAGCCCGACTCGCGCTCGGCAAGGTGAGCGGTCCACAGGGTCTCGAGTTCGACTCCGAGTTCCTCGCGCGCCTGCGCGATGAGGGTCTCGAGGCGCATGGCCGACTCGCGACGGGCCAACTCGGCTTCGCTCCACGCGCGCTCGGTTTCCGAGGCCCGTTCGCGCAGCGTCCGCAGCGTCTCGCCAGCGGCATCATTGGCGACGACGGCTGTTGAGAGTTCCTGAGCGAGCCCGGCGATCCCGCAGGCGATCGCGTCATGCTGCTGCTGCGCCTTCTGCGCGAAGGACCGCGCCTCGGCAATGGCTTCCTCGAGAGTCTCGACGTGCGTCTCGCGACGGCGCAGGTGATCCTCTGCGGTTGTCCGCTGCCGGCGCGACTCTTGAAGGGCACTCTCGGTCATCGCGACTTCGCGACGGGCCGCCTCCGCACGGCTGGTCGCCTCGCCAAGCGCAACGCGCACCGCCGAGAACGACTCCTGCGCGGCTTCAAGCGCTGTCTGCGCAGCGGTGGCGGCATCGCGCGCTTCGATCGCCTTCGCCGAAGCCTCAGCGAGCCCCTCGTCACTTGCGGCGACGCGGGCCTTGATCTGGGACTCTTCCTCGGTCGCCGAGTGGCCACGCCGATCGACTTCGGCAAGTTCCATCGCCAGCGCAGCGCGCTCGCGCTCGATCCGCGTGATGAACTGCTCGACACGCTCGGCCTGGAAGTCCGACTCGATCACCGTGCGTCGTGCCGCCTGCAATGCTTGGTCACGCTCGCGATGGCGATCGCGGGCAGCGTCGCCGAGTGCGGCGATGCGTGACGCATCGACGTCGAGCTCCGCGAGCCGCTCATCGATCAAGGCAATGGATGCAGAGAGATCAGCGAGCTCCGCGCGGCGGCTCACCGATCCGCCTGATCCACCCGTCAATTTTCCGACGGTGATCGCGCCCTGCGCACCGATCACCTCTCCCGTGCGCGTCACAAGCGTCGCACCTGCAAGAGCGCCGTCCGCGAGCCGCAGCGCCGAATCAAGGTCCTCGACGAGCCAGGTGTCCGCAAGCAGGAGGTCGACGATCCGCTGGGCCCCACCCGATGCCTTCACGAACGAGGCCAGTGCCGTCGCGCCGTCGCATGCACTGCGCGCGGCGGGCGTCATCTGTCCACTCATCGCTTCTGGCGCGAACGTCACCCGGCCATCGAGGAGCATCGCCGACGCCAAAGTCGATCCCGCACCAAGGGGTCCCTCGACGACCAGCCACTCAAGGCGCATCCCGATCGCCGCCTCGACCGCAACGGCGTGGGTGCGGTCAGTCGAAATGAAATCGCCGAGCGCGCCTCGCACTCCCGGGTGCTCATCAAGTTGCGCGAGGACCTTGCGAACAGCTCCACCGAGTCCCTCACGCGCGGCTTCCATCTCCTCGAGGACCGTCTGTCGGCTCGCATCGCGGACCCGCGACTCGCGCAGCGAGGTCGTGCGTTCGCTGATGGACACTCCCTCTTCGCCATAGGCCTCGACACTCTTGAGTTCGGCGGCAACTTCCGCGGCAACCCGTTCTGCCAGCGTGCTCGCCTCGCGGCGCCGGGCGTCGACTGACTCCCGCGCGGCGCGCTGAACCTCAAGATCCTGCGCCTGCGCAGAGGCTTTCGCGCTCAACCGATCCCGTTCCGCGGCGATCGATCGCAGCCTCTCCTCGACTGCGTGCCGCCGTGCGGCCAACCGAGACTGCTCGCGCTCGAGCGTGAGATGCTCTTCGCGCCAGCGCAGATCCGCATCACGCGCCTCGGATGCTTCCGCGCCTCTCGCCGCTCGCGCCTCACCACTCGCAGTGTGCGCCTCCTCGGCAGCCGCAACGGCCTCAGTCGCCTTCGCCACCGCATCCACAAGCGCTGCCAAGTGCTCCGCGTGTTTGGCGACCGCGAGTTCCAACGCCCCAATCGCCGTGGCATCTTGATCGAGCGCCGCGCGCGTCTCGGCGAGGGATTGCTCGGAGAATCCAGCTCGTTGCTGTGCCTGCATGACGGCCGCTGCGGCTTCAAGCCGTTCCCGTTCCGCCGCTTGCTGGCGATGCATGACCGAATCGCGCTCGGTCTCGCGCAACCGCTTCGCGTGTTCGGCTTCTTCCAACTGCTGGACGAGCCCCATGCGCGCCGACTCCGCATCGACGACCGCTTGCTCCAGTTCCCCCTGACGGGTGCGCTGCTCGTAATAGAGGTCGGACGTGAGGGCGGAGCGAAGCGCTCGCCGCCTCGAATCAAGCTCCGTGAACTTCCGTGCCTTCTCTGCCTGTGAGCGCACGATGCGCAGTCGCCGTTCCGACCCGCTGAGCTGCTCGCGCAGCACCACGAGATTCTTCTCCGCGAGTTCGAGCTTGCGCGCCGCCTCGTCCTTGCGCGAACGAAACTTCGCCACGCCCGCCGCCTCTTCGAGGATCCCGCGACGCTCAGCCGGATTCGCCTCGAGCAGTGCCGCGACCTTGCCCTGCTCGATGATCGAGTACGCATCGGTCCCGATCCCCGTGTCCATGAAGAGT
Organism: Planctomycetaceae bacterium; assembly: GCA_947441435.1. Lineage (GTDB taxonomy): Bacteria > Planctomycetota > Phycisphaerae > Phycisphaerales > SM1A02 > F1-60-MAGs104. The sequence continues at coordinate 27,433 of CANETX010000009.1, read as the reverse complement.
TCCTTGATGTCGCGCAAGCGCACCTTGCGCCCATTGACGAGGTACTCCGATCGGCCGTCGCTGTACAGCCGCCGCGTCACTTCGACCTCGTCGGTGTCGACGGGGAGCGCACGATGCGCGACTTCCTCGCGACGGACGATCCGCTCGTCCGAGAATTCGGGGTCCTCAATGCATGCGGCGGGATCCGTCTCGGGAGCCTCTTTCCCACTCGCCGTCCGCGCCGCAACGACAGGATTTTCGAAGACGAGCGCCACGCTCGCGCAGCCCATCGGCTTGCGCACGGCGCTTCCAGCGAAGATCACATCAACCATCGCGCTGCCGCGAAGGCTCTTCGCGCTGCGCTCCCCGAGGACCCACTTGATGGCGTCAACGACGTTGCTCTTGCCGCAGCCGTTGGGACCCACGATGCCGATGATCGGTTCGTCGAACCGGAACTCCGTGTGATCGGCGAAACTCTTGAATCCGCTGAGAACGAGTTTGGAAAGGCGCACTCCGACCTCCAGTCGCAACTCCGAACATCCGTCCGTCCGTGAACGGTGTGCCCGTGGAATGGGCATCGGCAATTATCGGGGTACGGTATCGCGTTTTGTCGCTTGAGACGGCTGTCCGGCACCGGCCGAACCCGGATTTCCGACGGGTGTGAGGCCGGGCACGACTGCCGTCGCGCCTCCGGGCGAGGGCTTCGTCTCGTCCTCGACGAACTCGGGTCGCTCCTCGCGCTCTTCCTCTTCGCCAACCTTGGCGATCGCGGCAACGAGACGGTCCTGTTCGACCTTGAAGACGGCGGGGAGAGCCCCGGCGGCGTACAGCGCGTGGAGCGCTCCAACCGTCTGGCTGAAGGTCATCCCCATGCCGGGTGCAGGGTGGGCTGGATCCATCGAATGGCCGAGGAATCTCGTCAGTTCGGGGATCTTGACCGCGGCCTTGTCGATGATGGCGGGGAGCCCGTCGTGGGGTCGGTAGAACACCTCGACCTGAGCGCTCCCCGAGTCGGCCTTGAACATGAGATCCCCGTCCCACGTCCGCAGGGTCATTGGGGTCTTGAGGGCCACGTCCTCGCCAAAGATGGCGATGGCGGGATCCCCGGTCTGGCTGACATAGACCATGGGGTAGGAACTCGGGACGACATCGATGCGGAACTTCTTGCCGACCCCCTGGCTCTGGATGATGGGATCTTGGCGCGCCTTGAGGACTTCGAACGTCGCGAGCCGGACGTCGACATCAGAGTCGTTCAGGAGCGGTCGGAGCCCGAGGTCGATCGACGGATTGATCGGCATGCGCCTGAGGAGATGGATCGCCGGGACCCGCAGTTCGGTGCTCCCTGAAGTCGCAAGTTCAAGGAGGTGCGGGACAACCGTCGCGTCCTCGAGGTACGCCCCAGCCTGCAGCGCGCTGAAACGCGGCTGCTCTTCAGCGAAGGTGTACAGGGGACGGATCGCGGTCAGGCTTTTCTTCCCGAGCGCCTCCCAGCGCAGGCTCGCGGCGTTCGCTGCGCCGGGATTGTTGACGACGGCCTTGGCGATCGCAGCAGCAGTCGCATCGATGGGACCAACGTTGACCGAGGTGTGGCGCAGCAGATTGACGAAGTGCTCCGAGCGATCGTGCCAGGATGGCGGGACGCTCACTTGGATCATTTCGCCCGTCATTCCCTGCGCCGTCTCGCCGCGCTGCTTCGGCTCCCGCGGGTAGTTCGAGTTGATCGCACTCGTGATTAGCCTCGCGCGCGAGTGGCTCGGCGTCGCCATCACCAGTCGGATCGGCATGTCCTTGTCAGCTGCGCCCCCATTGAGGACACGGCCGCTCAACCGATTGACATTCGCCGAGGCCTTGCCATCGGAGTCAGCAAATGGATTGATGAGGATCGGTCCCTTGGCATTGGCCATGGCGCTCGCTTCGCGGCTGCCGACGAGCAGGGCGCCGGGCCGAAGTTCGGTGTGCCAGAGAGTCCCACCCTCGAGGCTCGTCGTCGCCGTTCCCGGAGCTGCGTAGACGCGCAGGTCGAAGCGCGTTCCCTTGGGTGCACCGGCGGGCACGATTCCCTCGACGATGACGATGGCCGTGGTCTCGGAGTTGAGCAGCGCTTCCGGCGAAAGCCCTTCAAACCCCGAGTTGGGCTCGCCGAGACCAGCGCGCCCGAGTTCCTTCAGGATGTACGCGCGGACTTCGGCGGGGGCCGTCTTGCTGCCCGTTCCCTTGAGGCCGCCGACGAGGCCGTACCCGCGCACGACGATGGGCTTGTAGCCCATGACGACCGTCTCGCTCGCGACCGTCCCGCGCATGATGGGGTCGACATCCATCGGGATGGGTGCGCGTGTGACCCGGGTCGGCTTGTTGGATGGATCGGCCTTCTCGATGTTCGAGCAGCCGGCCGCCAGAGGAAGGGCGATGGCGACGGCGCAGGCGAGGACCGATGGAACAAAGGTGTGCCGCATGCGAGGAGCGTCGAGAATACCGGTGATCCCTCCTCCCCCCCGGGGAACAGGTGATTTAGGTGCCCAAATCGGTCGCGTAAATCACCTGTTGCGGGGGGGGGCTGTGCGATGGGTGCGCGGGGGGGGTTGTCAGCGGCAAGAGCCCCATGAGCCGAGAAGCGCGCCCAGATCGAGAGCGTCGACCACGCCGTCATGGTTGAGGTCGGCGTCAAGGTCTCCCTCGGTGCCCCACACCGCGAGCACTTGGCTCAGGTCGCCTGCGTCGACGGCGCCATCGTGCGTGAGGTCGCCGATGCAGAAGTCCGCACCGAGATAGGGGCGGCCGGTGCTGCCGACGAGGCCGGTGAGCTCCGTCTGGCTCTCGACGGTGAAGGTCGCGCCGTTGGGATCGCATGGCACACCAGCGTCGTCGCGACAGATCGCCAAGCGGATGATCGCGGCTTGTGTCGTGGTGCCCAAGGTGCGGTGGACGCTCACGATGTCGCGGACCCCGTCGTTGTTCGTGTCGACAAGCGCAACATCCACGCCGCTGCTGGCGCTTTCGGGGGCGAAGGGGATCGCAGCGCCAAAGCCCGTCGCAGAGCTGCGCATCAAAGTCAGCACAGGCGAGGCTGATCCGGCACCGAGCACTTCGGGCGCTTGGTTCGCAGTGATGATCTCGTCGAAGCCGTCGCCATCGACATCGGCCATGTCCATGAGAGCGGGGATGCCGGGGATGTCGATGGTCTGGAGCAGCGTCGGCACCGGATTGCCGTCGGCGTCGGAGACGATCCTGAGGACCGCGACTTTGCCGCTGGCACCCGGGACTGGGTTGAGCGTCGCCGAGTTGCTCCCACCCGTCGCCACATCGCGTCCGCGGCCGACCATCGTGGTGGGGGTCGTTCCATTGGTCGAGATCTCGCCCGTTTGCGTGCCCGACTCATTGAAGGTCGTCGTCTTGCTGCCGCCGCTGCCGCCGCTCGACGAGCCGCTCGTGTAGCCACCCGCCTGCATGGCGAGCCCCGACCCTGAACCGCCGCGCGGGATGATCGCCAATGACAGTGGGATTCTGCCATTGGTCGAGAACGAACTTGCTGACTGCAGGCCTCCTTCCCCCGAGTTGCGCCAGTTGTAGATGGCCCCCGCGGCCAGCCCTACCGCCGCTTCCTCAAGACCGTCGCCGTTGACATCGCCGGTCGCAAGGCAAGTCAGTTGCGCGGCCTCGATCGAATAGAGCTGACTCGACATCCCAAGCGCACCGGTCCCGTCGTTCATCAGGATCTGGAGGAGTCCGCTCGCGGGGCTTGTGAAGTTGATCGCCAGCGCGAGATCATCAAAGCCATCGTCGTTGACATCAATCACTTCCGCAGCGATCGCCTGTCCATTGGCGCTGGCCTCGGTGCTGGCCTGCGTCCCGCCGCCGCCGGGAAGATCTCTGAGGACCAGCGAGTACAGGATCTGCGAGCCAACCGTTGAGGGCACAATCGTGAGGAACTTGCCGGTCGGCGCCGGAACATTCGACTGGATGAGGTCGAAACTCTTGATGGGTGTCGCGCAGCGCAGCACAGGAATGTTGAGGTCAGTCGGCAGCGTCGAAGCACCCGAGCCCAGCAGCCAGATGCGACCGGCCATGGTTGCGGCCGCTCCGACATCAATCGAGTGATCAGGCTGCCCCGACGCAGGAACCGAGAGGTCAACGGGCGCGAGCAGGCTGGAGCCTGACCGCGCAAGGAGTGTGTCGCACTGCGCGTCGCATGTGCTTCCCACGCTGCCGAACGCCCCGAGATCAACATCAGTCTGAGCACCCGGCACCTGCGGACCGCCGCCGTTGCTCCAGAACCAAATCCCTACGTTCTGCCACGCAGCGCCGTTCCTTGAGAGCGTTGCCGTGCCGTTGCCGGCAGGATTGGTGCAGGAACTGGCCGATGGCGAGAGAATCGCCATTGTGTGAAAGAAGCCCGCGGCGACCTGCGTGACGGTGCCCAGCCCAGGGGGCACACTGCTCTGGCCGTTCCAGTCAGTCCCCCAGCAGGCGACGGACCCGTCCGCCTTGAGCGCAACGGTGTGGTGGCCCCGGGCAGCAACCTCGATGACGATGCCAAGTCCCGATGGGACGTTGCACTGGCCAAACCAGTTGTTCCCCCCGCAGCCGACCGACCCGTCAGCCTTGAGCGCGACGGTGTGTCTTTCTCCACACGAAAAATGCACAAACGGAAGTAGCGAGCCGACCGGTGCCTGAGTCTGACCGAAATCGCTTGTCCCCCACCCCACAACCTGCCCCTGTCCGAGGGCAGCCTCGGTCGCGCCATTGACTCGCGTGCGGTGTGATGCAACTTCGCCGCCAAGCAAGGACAACCGGAGAACTTTTCCGTTGTCGCGTCCTGGACCCGCGCCCCGACGGGGAACAGGTGATTTAAGTGCCCGAATCGGTCGCGCAAATCACCTGTTGCGGGGGGTGGTGGCGCGGGGTGGTGGCGCGGGGTGGTGGCGCGGGGTGATCGTCGCGTCTCGAGAGTGGGCGCTACAGGGATCGAACCTGTGACATCTGCCATGTAAAGGCAGCGCTCTAGCCGCTGAGCTAAGCGCCCGAGCGCGCGAGCATACGCGCGCGACAGCGGGGAAACGCCTCAATCACGAGGACTAAACTCGCTCCGTGGATCCACTGGAACTGCCGATCCACCGTCATGCCGACGCGATCGTCGCGGCCATCGCGGCGTCGCCCGTCGTGATCGTGCAGGGGGAAACTGGCTGCGGCAAGACGACGCAGCTGCCGCGGATCTGCCTCGGTGCGGGGCGAGCACGGCAGGGGATGCTCGGGCTTACTCAGCCTCGACGGATCGCCGCGCGTGCGGTCGCCGCGAGGATCGCCCAAGAGATGGGGGTCGCGGTCGGCTCGGTGGTCGCCCACCAAGTTCGCTTCGAAGATCGCTCCTCGCGCGACACGCGCATCAAGGTCGTCACCGACGGGATTCTCCTTGCGCAACTGCGCTCTGACCGGCTGCTGTCCAGGTACGACACGATCATCGTCGACGAAGCGCATGAGCGCTCGCTCAACATCGACTTCCTGCTCGGGTGCCTCGCGCGCATCCTGCGGCGGCGCGATGACCTCAAAGTGATCATCGCGAGCGCGACGATCGATGCCGCTCGGTTTTCCCGACACTTTGGGGACGCGCCGATTGTCGAGGTTCCCGGGCGGATGCATCCAGTCTCCGTCCGCTACTCACCGGTGGTTGCGGACGACTCGGGAGAGCCCGAAAAGGTCCGGGCGATCTGCGATGCCGTTGCGGGATTGCTCGGCGAGACGGAGGGTGACGGCCTCGTCTTCCTCCCAGGTGAACGCGAAATCCACGAGGTGATGTCGGCGCTCTCCGGGCGCGTGAAGGGTGACGCTGAAGTCCTCCCGCTCTACGCGCGACTCAGTGCGCAGGACCAGGATCGCGCGCTCGCGGGTACGGGACTGCGGCGCGTCATCCTTGCGACGAATGTGGCGGAGACATCGCTGACCGTGCCGCGCATCCGCTTCGTCGTCGACTCGGGGGATGTGCGCGTCCTTCGTTACAGCCCGAAGGCGCGCATTCAGCGGTTGCCGATCGAGCGTGTGTCGAAGGCGGCCGCGTCGCAGCGCTCCGGGCGGTGCGGGCGGATTGCTCCGGGAATCTGCGTGCGGCTCTACGACGAAGCAGAGCACGCCGACTTTGCAGACTGGTCGCAGCCGGAGATCCAGCGCGTCAATCTCGCGAGCGTTCTCTTGCAGATGGCGTCGCTCGATCTTGGAGACATCGAACACTTCCCGTTCCTCGATCCGCCGAATGCGCGCGCGGTCGAAGAAGGGCGCGCGACACTCACGGAACTCGGCGCATTCGGCCCTTCGGGGAGGCTCACCAACCGCGGCCGAATGATGGCGCGGCTTCCCATCGACCCGCGGCTCTCTCGTGTCCTTCTCGAGTCGATGCAACTTGGGTGCATGCCGGAGGCACTCGTCGTTGCGGCGTCACTCTCGGTCGGCGATCCGAAGGAACGGCCGCTCAACAAGAGTTCCGAAGCGGATTTCGCCCAGATGGCCTGGCGCGATCCACAGTCGGACCTCGGGTCGATCCTGCGACTCTGGCGGGCGTGGCGGCAGAAACAGGATGAGCTCGGTTCGAGCGCGCTTCGCAGATGGTGCCGGGAGAGTTTTCTTTCGCACCAACGGCTGCGCGAGTGGGACGAGATCCATCGCCAGCTTCGCCGACTCGTCGAAGGGGGATGGGATCGCGCCGCCGGGCAGGTCGGCGGCGAAGTCGCCGAGCCCGTGAATCTCGAACCGCTCCATCGCTCGCTCCTCGCCGGCTTCGTCTCCAATGTTGCGCAGCGCACAGAGGAGGGGGAGTACGAACTCGCCTCCGGCCAGCGCTTCACGATGCATCCGGCGTCGGCGCTTGCGCGGAGTGGTGCGAGATGGATCGTCGCGGCCGAGATCGTCGACACAGGCCGGCGGCTCGGGCGCACGGGAGTCCGCGTTCACTCGCACTGGATCGAGCAGGTCGCGCCGCACCTCGTGAAGCGTTCGATCTCCGATCCGCACTGGGTCAAGGACACGGGGCAGGCGGCGGCGTGGGAGCGGGTGACGCTCGGCGCACTTGTGATCTCGCCACGCCGACGGGTCCCGCTCGGTCCGATCGACCCGATCGCCGCGCGTCAGCACTTCATCCAGGGGGCGCTCGTCGAGGAACTCGTGCCGGGCGATCCGCCGCCTTTCATGGCCCGCAATCGCGAGTTGAGGCTGGCCCTCGAGGCCGAAGAAGCGCGTCGGCGGAGGCCGCTCATCGCAGGGGAACTCGCGCGCCACGCGTTCTTCGATGCGCGGATCCCGGAGTCGATCCACTCGTGGCCATCGTTCGTGAGATGGCTCAAGTCCGATGCGCAGAAGACCAAGGCGACGCTGGAGATGTCGAGGCGCGATCTTCTTGCTGATCCCGAGGACCCGGAGGCCGCCGAGGCGACACCGGCCATCGCGATCGCCGGTGTTGAGCGAAAGGTCGACTACCTCCACCGCCCCGGCGACGAACGCGATGGTGCCTGCGTCCGCGTGCCGCTCGCCGCCGCCGCGCTCATCGATGCGCGCACGATTGCGTGGGGGCCGCCGTCGGCGCTCACTGAACTCTGCGAGGGAATGATCCGCTCGCTCCCCAAGTCTCTGCGCATGCGGCTCATTCCCGCCGCGGAAGTTGCAGAGGGGGCGGCGACGGCGCTGAGCGATCGCGCAGGCGATTTCGTCACGCGGCTCGCCGCTCACTGTTCGACCGTCGCGGGAACGCGCATCGCTCCCGCCGACTTCGGCACCGATCGCCTGGAAGGCCATCTGCGGATCCGCATCGAGGTGACGGCGGCAGACGGCACGGTCATCGACGCAGACCGCGACGCTCACGCGCTCGTCGCGCGGGTCCGGGACCGATCGCTGGCGGAGTTCGCGTCGATCGCGCGTGCGTTCGGCCCCGCATTCAATCGCGAGGGTGCGAAGCGCTGGGCGCACGAGTCGCTTCCGGCGGCAATCCCGGACACGATGGACGCGCCCGCAGGGAGCCCGGTCTCAACAGTGTTCCCCGCACTCGTCGACCGTGGGGCCACAGTCGACCTGCGTGCATTCCCTGACGCGCTGTCTGCGCATCGCTCGATGCGGCAGGGGATCATCCGGCTCCTCGCCAACGCGATCGCGTCGCGAGTCGGGCCCCATGCGGAGCACCATCCGAAGTGGGAGACGATTGCGTTCACCGCGATTCGTGCGGGGATCGCGCCTCGCGAACTCCTTGCGGACTGCCCGGACGCGATTGCGATCGACCATGTGGATCGACTCGAGTCGCTTCCGCGGTCACTGGAGGCGATGGCCCACGAAGAAGACCTGCTCGCCGCGTCCCTCGGGGACCGCGCGAGCTTTCTCGTCGAGAAGGCGCACGCATTCGTGGCCGCGCTCGCCGGCATCCCGCGGTCGAGTGCCGCGCTGGTCCAACAATTGATCGAGGAGCGAGTGCGCACCATCGCTCCGGTGCGGGCGCTGCGCACGCTGACTGCGGTGCAACTCTCGCGCGCACCACGGCGCCTCGACGCGCTCGCCGCGCGTGCACGAAAGGCCGCTGCGAAAGGGGAGGCATGGGACCGCGATCTCGCGGCGAGGTTTGCGCCGTTCGACGCGGCGGCGAGGCAGGCATTGCTTCGCGCGTCGAGCGTCGACGAATGGCGCAAGGCCACCGAGTTCGCCGATCTTGTCGAAGAGTTCGCGGTGTCACTGTGGGCGCAGGAACTCGGCACGCTGCACGCGGTCAGCGAACAGCGGCTCGAACGACTCTCGACTCATCTGAATGTGCGCGAGATCCAAGTTTCGTCCGGCCACATGTAGGGGCGGAACTTCTCTTGCGTTCCTGTCTCCTCGCTGTGGAGGAGCGCGCGCATCGGGCCGAGTCGGCTCGCGACCGGCGAGTCGATGAGCGTGCTTGAGTCGGTGGCGCTGATCTGGAAGAGCGCGCGATGTTCGAACTCGCGGATGGCGTTGCGGTCGAAGGATCGGGCGAGATTGGTCGCGCCGTCGCAGGTGACCATCACATGGATGCCAAGCGACGGACCTTCCTTGAGGATCGTCGCGAGCGCCTTGTCGGGAGTGGGGGGCGCATCCCCCGACGATGACGAGAAACTGTAATCGTCTTCGTTGCGCCTGAGCGCGCGGAAGCGGTGGAGCGCGTGCACGAGGATGAGCCACGGCGGTGCCATGGTCGCGTGGTCCTCCTGACGCTTCGCGAGTTCCGCGCGTGCCGCTTCAAACACTCGCTCCGCATCTCGGGCGCCACCCACGATTCCTTCGATCCCGAGCCGCTGCACCAATTGCGCCAGGCGGCCATGATCCGGCGAGTCGGGCGGTGTCCCGTCGAGGAGCAGGACGCGACCTCGATCGCTCGGAACCTGCGCGGCGAACGAAACAAGTGCCGATGCGGAGAGTGCCAAGGCCGCCTCGTCGCGCTGACCGATGACCATGAGATTCGCTCCCGTCTGGCGCGCAAGCGGCATCGCCGTCGGATCCTTGATGGAGATCGCGTCCCCGAGCCAGAGCAACAGGGGGCCCTTCACCGCCCACTCGGCGCGACGGCCCAACGCGCGGGCGAGGGGCGCGTTGTCCTCCAAGTGCGCAGGCACATTCCCCTCGAACACGATCATCGACGTGTGGCGCTTGGGGGGATGGCGCACCTGCTGCTCGCGAACGCGCGCGAGCCAGCGATCGCGCTCCTCGTCGGAGAGCCACACGACTTGGAAGGGATTGTTGCCTTCGACGAGGCCCCCGGAATCGTTGTAGATCGCGTCGCCGGGGCGCGACAGCAACCGGCCCGCGAGGTTGTCGTCGGAGAGAATGAGTTGCGAGTCCGATTCGTTGCACTGCAGCGCGATGCGGACCGCCATCTGCCCCATCGTCGCGCGGGCGATCGAGTAGGCGCCACCCAAGGTCTGCGAACCGAGCACCACGTGCATGCCGAAGGCGCGGCCTTGGCGGACGAGTCGATCCAACAGCAGCGCCGACTCCTCCGAGACCTTGTCGTCCTCGGTGAAGAGTTCCTGGAATTCGTCGATGATGAGCAGGCTGCGCGGAACGACTTCCTCCGACCCCGACCGCCGATACCCCGCGAGATCCTGCACACCGACCTTGCGGAACAGTTCCCCTCGGCGGCGCAGTTCCGCGTCGAGCCCACGCAGCACCGACAAACCAAACTCGCGGTCGCTCTCGACTGCGACGACGCGGGCGTGGGGAAGGGCGTTGGTCGCGTACGTCCGGAACTCGACGCCTTTCTTGAAGTCGATGAGCCAGAGTTCCGCCTCGTCGGGACTAAATCGCAGCGCAAGGTTTGTGATGAGCGCGTGGAAGAGCGTGGACTTTCCCGAGCCGGTCTTCCCCGCAATCAGCGCATGCTGGCTCGTGCCCGAGCCGAGTTGAATCGCCTGCAGGCGTGTCGCCCCCGATCGACCAAGCGGCACCGTGAGCGTTGAAGCAGCCGACTCCGTCCAGATCGCTCCGTCCTTCGGCGCGATCGACGCGAAGGGAACTTCGACCCGCTTCGAGTCCCGTGCCGCCGTCCCGATCCGCTTGAGAAGCGCGATGGTCTCTTCTTTCGTGGGTGGCGGGCTGGTCGCGATGGGGAACTTTCCGAGCCACTCGCTCGCGGTCCTGTAGTGGCCGTCCTGCCAGACAAGCGTGAGCGCTGCGGCACGCATCTCGTTGTCGGTGAGCGGCATGGGAGTTGGCACCGCCAGGTCACGCAGGATCAGCGTGAAGACCCCACATCGTCGGCCGCTGTTCACGATGCTCGCAAGATGCTTCGCCGCCGACTCCGCGATGTTGGCGGGAAAGTCGCACAGCACTAGGAATCGGTACGGCTCGGCGATCTCTCCGGCTGTCCGGTTGTACTCGTCGAGCGAGGCGAACTCATTACGCAGGAACTTCTGGATGACCGTCTCCATGTGCTGGCAGAGATCACTGAGCCGCTGCTCGATGTGCCGGGGATCCGTCCAGATCCTCTCGCCGATGAGATGCTCTGCGTCGTCGGAGAGATGCATGAACGCCGCGAACCCCTCGCCGAGCCCGACGGGATCGGCGATCGTGAATCGCGCCATGCCAGGTGGCACACTCGTCAAGATCCGCAGCATCGCTTCTTGAAGAAGTGCGATGCCAGCCGAACGCCCTTCGCGGGGAGCTTCGATGAGCAGCGACGCGTCGCGCGGCAGGCCGAGCACGACGGGGACGTGCAGGGTGCGGTGAGCGCCGTGAGCCCACGCCAATTCCGGCTCATGCGGGAGCGCCCCAGAAATGTCCCGCAGATTCACCGTGATCGCCCCGACCTTGGCAGCACCGGCGAGATGCGCTCGTCCGCGAAACGCCTTCCACGATGGATCGGCCCATCTCGGAAAGAGCGCCTGGTCAATCTCCACAAGACCTGTCGAGTCTTCGATGATGCTCGCCTGCGCCGCGTGCCACGCCGTGCGGAGTGCCTTGAGGTGCGTCGCTTCGACGAGCGCGATCTCGTGCATCCGCGCTGCATGGCGCCGCTCCTCCTTGGCGATGGCCTCCTTGCGCTCGGACGCGGCCTTCGCATTCTCCGCTTCGGCCAGCGCCACCGATGCCGCGAGCGACTCTTCCTGTTGCGACGCAGCCTTCGCGCGCTCCGCGGCGGCATTCTCCGTGATGGTCGCGCGCTTGCGCTGATAGGCCAACTCCATTTCGCGGGTCGAGCCTTCGACCGACCCAAGAGCCGTCTCCCGCTCGCGCCTGTGCTGCGTGCGGTACTCCTCTTCGAGCGAAGCGCGGCGAGCGTTCCCTGCCGCCAGCGACTGCTTCGCCGTCAAATCGACAAGCGCCCTTGCGGCAGCGATCGGCTCCGCGATTCGCTTGAGTGTCCGGCCGGCCCACGACCATGCGATGGCGAGAGCACCGGCCACCACCACGGCGGCGCAGGCAAGCGTCACGAACAGGTTCGCAGAGTCGCCGCGCACGATGACCCAACTCGTGCCGCCAGCGATGGCGACGAGCACACCGAACGCCGTCACATGCATGAGCGGCACGCGCAGGACGCGGACGAGCGTCGCAGAGCGAAGCCTTGCCGTGGCCCCAGCGACGAGCGTGCGTTCTCGCTCGAGCGAGCCAGCAAAATCGGTTGGCGATTCCGCGGACTCTCGGGCCAGAGGCCCAGTCCCGATGAAGTCGATGCGGATGCAAGCACGAGCAAGCAGATCCGTTGCTTCTTCCACTTCACGGTCCACCTCTGCCACCAATTCCTCGGTTGCCTTCTTGAGTGCGGCGAACTGCGCACCGGGAAGCGGTTCGCGTGTCTCGTAGACCGTGTCCGCCGTCCACACTCGCTCGTCGACCTTCCCCTTGATGCGCTCAAGGATCTCAAGCCGCTCCCGGTCGGTCGCCTGACGGGCCGACTTGTCGCTCGCATCGACTCGTGCCAGACGCCGCTCGCACGTTTGGCGCGCACCAATCTCTCCGGCCTCTCGCTTCGCCTTTGCGGCGGCTGTTGCGGCGGCACATGCCTCTTCACAAGCAGCCATCGCGGCGGCGTGCTGCTTCGCTTCCGGATCACGCGCATGAACTGAGAGGGATCTCAGCGACTCTTCTGCAGCAAGTCGCTCGCTCGGAGCCGTGAGAATCGTCCGGCACAGCCGTTCCCCGAGGGCCGCGGCGTTCGCGCCCGGCAAGTCAACTGGTGCGGCGTCCCTGTGGGGCACATGGCGAGTCTAACGCCTGACACAGGGCCCGACGTGCGGGTGTGTCGCGCACAACGACGTCAGCCGCCGCACTCGCGCTGGGCGCGGTGGATCGCCTCGCCGAGCTCATCAAGCGCCAAGATCGCGATGCGCGCCGCATCATCGGCTGACTCGACGGCATCACGAGTGATCGCCGCACACGCCTCATCGCGCCACTCCGCCTCGATCCCGCGCCACTGCTCGCGCAGGACGCGCACCGTGTCCTTGATCTTCGCCTTCGTGCTCGCGTCGCTCATTCGGGGTGCGCTTCCTTCGGAGCCTCGTCGCTGCCGCCTCGGCGCATGGACCCACCGGATGGGTCGTCCGCAGCGCTCGGCTCCGTCTCACCGAGTCCGACGGACTCGGCGATCGGCGCGACCGACCCAGCCTGCGTCGCCAAGTAGGCGTCGACGGCCGCTGCCATCCTGTTGATCGACGCAACCGCGCGGGGAATCGTCGCCTCGACATAATTGGAGAGGGGACCGAGCCCGGCCCGGAATTGCCCGAGCACCCGCTGGTACTCGGCTGCCCATCGCTTGAGGGCACGCAGGTACTGCCGCGCTTCTTCGACCGCAGCCTCCGCGCGCTGCACCGCCTTCTTCTCGTCGATGATCGAGGGGGGACGACCATCTGCCGTCGGCTGGTTCTGCTTCCGGAACAGTGCGCTCTTCGCGATGTTCAGCTTGTCGGTTCGCAGGCGCAGTTGACGCTCCCAATCGGCAGGGCCTGCCGCCTCAAGCCACATGCCGAACCGCTCCGCATCCGACACCGCTTCTTCCAGCGCCGTCGCGAGCGACCGGCCCGTCTTCACAAGCACAGCCTTCGCAGCCATGAGCGTGGCGGTGTCGCGGAGATTTGCCCCTTGATCCATGTGGGCTACTTCTGCCTCAGGTACTCGTCGATCCTGTCGGCCTTGCGCATGAGGAAGGGGATGTGCTCCTCGCTCGCCTTCATGAGCCGCTGGAGCACCTTCATCGTCTGCTCGAACTCCTCCGCATACTTCTGCTGCTCTTGATCGCGCCACGACTGCGCGAGCGTGTTCATGCGCGACGAGATCGTCCCGATCCCCGCCTGCAGGTCCATGTTGAACTTGCGCAGATCCGCCGCGAATCGCCTCAGTTCATTGGGATCGACGACTGCCTTGGCCATGCGGCGAGTGTAGGCCGCAGTCACGCACTCATGAGCCTGGCTCAGCCGGCCAATCTTTCATCGCCGCCTCCAGCATCACGAGCAGCGCGGGTAACTCATCGGTCACGGTCTTCCAGAGCCGATCGAAGTCGACGCCCCAGTAAACATGGATCAGCACGTTGCGCATCGCCACGATCTGCATCCACGGGACCTTGGGCGCACGACCGCGACCGACATCCGAAGTGCGCGACGCTGCCTCGCCAATTTCAAGAATCGCATGCATGATGGCACGCCCGAGCATGGCATCGGTATCTATGTCACCCCGTGACCGGCCTTGCGCGAAGCCGATGGCCTGCCGCGCCGCGTCCATCATGTGCTGGATGCGAACTCGGTCCTCCGGAGCGCCGGGGCGATTACGCGGCATGCAGCAGTCGCGCCTCGCGGAGGACCTCGTCGCGGAAGTAGCCAGATAGGTCCGAGGGGGTCTTGAGGTCCGCGGTGCGACCGAGGATGCGTGAGAGTTCCATCTGCAATCCGGCGAAGGCGAAGAATCCAGGCGCCATGCCGGGACGAAACTCAACCAGCACGTCTACATCGCTGCTCGCAGAGAAATCTTCGCGAAGCACGCTGCCGAACAGGCTCAGGCGCGCAATCCCGTGACGCCTGCAGAAGTCCGCAATCTCGCCGATGGGAGGTTGGATGGGCAGCGGCGTCATCTCAGGGGATTCTATCGGCGAGACTGCGGTGCTTGAGCGCAATTCGTCGCTGTGGTCAGCCTGTCAATCCACGAATCGGCGCAGAGGCAGTTCCACCATGACGCTCGTGCCGCGGAGGAGAGTCCGGAAGGTGATGCACGCGTCACGCAGCAGACGCACGGGATTCCAGTGCCGTTCGGGCGACCGACTCGGGATGTGGAGTCCCTCGGTCCCACCGCCTCGCTACGCTCGGGGGATGGACTCGCGGCTCTTCGTCGGCGGGGAGTGGATCGGCGCAGCGGGCGGGCCGACCGTCGCCATCCGCGACGCGGCGACGGGCGAAGTGATCGCCGATGTCCCGCATGCCGGCGAGCTGCTTGCGCGCGAAGCGGTGGACGCGGCAGCGCGAGCACTGCCGGCGTGGAGGGCAACTGCTGCCGCCGATCGCGCGGCGCTGCTTCAACGCGCTGCGCGCGCGCTCCGCGAGTCCACTCCAGCGCTCGCCGCGGTCATCACCGCCGAGAACGGAAAGCCGATCGCCGAGGCCGAAGCCGAAGTCGCCTATTCCGCGGCGTATCTCGACTCCGCAGCCGAAGCGGTTTGCAAAGTTGCCGCGGAGGAGATCGATTCGGGGTCCACCGGTCGGTCAATGCGTGCGACAGGC
This sequence comes from Planctomycetaceae bacterium, assembly GCA_947441435.1. GTDB lineage: Bacteria > Planctomycetota > Phycisphaerae > Phycisphaerales > SM1A02 > F1-60-MAGs104. Next base: position 12,275 of record CANETX010000009.1, on the reverse strand, counting down.
GAGCCCATCGGTGTTGTCGCCGCCATCTCCCCCTGGAACTTCCCGCTGGCCATGATCGCGCGCAAGACTGCGCCTGCGCTGGCCGCAGGATGCACGCAGGTCATCAAGCCCTCGGAGATCACGCCGCTGAGCGCGCTCGCGTTCGCGCATGTGCTGCAGGACGCGGGACTGCCCGCGGGCGTGGTGAACGTCGTGGCGGGAGACGCACCAGCGATCGGCCGCGCATGGCTCGGCGATGGCCGCGTGCGCAAACTTGCCTTCACGGGATCGACCGCCGTCGGCAAGGAACTCATGCGACTCGCCGCCGACCAAGTTGTCAGGCTCTCGCTGGAACTTGGCGGCCATGCACCGCTCATCGTCTTCGAGGACGCCGACATTCCGCGGGCGGTGGCGGCGGCACTCGCGGGCAAGTTCCGCTGCTCGGGGCAGACCTGCATCTGCCCAAATCGATTCCTTGTCGCACGCTCAGTGCATGACGAGTTCGTCGCGCAGTTCGTCGCGGGCGCTTCGGCGTTGCGCGTCGGCCGGGGATCGGACGGCGCGAACCGCATCGGTCCACTCATCAACGACGCCGCGGTGGAGAAAGTGCGCCGCCACATCGAAGATGCGGTCGCGCGGGGAGGCCGAGTGCTCACGGGTGGATCGACGATCCCCGTCGCGGGATGCCTTGACCGATTCTTCGCTCCGACGGTCATCGACAACGCCAACGCATCGATGCTCTGCTTCAACGAAGAGACCTTCGGCCCCGTCGCGCCGATCGCCACCTTCGACACGGAGGACGAGGCGATCGCGCTCGCCAACGCAACCGAGTTCGGCCTCGCGGCCTATCTCTTCACACGGGACCCCTCGCGCATCGCGCGCGTGAGCGCCCAACTCGAGTACGGCATCGTCGGCGCGAACACCTGCGCCGTCAGCGATGCCCGCGCCCCCTTCGGCGGGGTCAAGTGGTCAGGCTTCGGCCGCGAGGGCGGCCGCTGGGGCCTCGACGAGTACCTCTCCTGGAAGTATGTCTGCGAGTCCCGGCCCACTTAGCATCGAGCACCACGATGAGCTTCGATCCCGAGGAGATTGCCCAAGAGCGCGAGCGCAAGAAGCGGGAACGCGACGAGTCAGCGGCGCGCGTCCGCAAACAGAGCCGAGGCTCGGGCTGGATCGTGGACAAACTCGGATCGCTCGGTGCGCTGCTCGTCACCTTCGTGTGTGCGTTCCTGTTCACGCGAGCCATCGAGTGGGCTGCTGGCGTCTTCGGCATCCCACTCTCGATCGACTGGCTCCTCGGCCTGGGAATCGCCGTCGCCATAACAGCCTGGGTCTACTGGAAGGACCGAGGCCTCCAATCGTGAAAGACGCATGCATCCGGCCCTGATCCATCCGGCTTGGTACGCCGTGCTCTGGACTGCCGCCCTAGTCCTGCCAATTCACGCAGCGGCTGCGATGGAGTCTCCGAGCCAACCACCCACGACCGATCCAGCCGCGTTGCGACTGCTGGTCGAGACTGCAAGGAGCGGTGCCAACGCGTTCGATGTGACCTTTGATCGTCGCGTGGTCGACGACCATCAGGATGGAACCCCTGAGCGATGGCAGATGGTGATGGATGGACGAGGCGTTCGCCTCGACCGCTTCCATGGCAGTGGGGCGACCGCTGAACATCCGTTCTGGCACTACAGCCGGCAGAGCGGACTTGGCACGGCCGCGGATGAGGCTGGCCTCAGGACTTCAACGGACACAGAGCGGATTGGGGTTGGCGCCTTGCTCACCGAACTCGAGTCCTTCCTGGGTCGCGATCCATTCAGGGAGGCGATGGGGGAGCCATATCTCCTCAACGATGTCATGGGCATGTTGGCTGACCCTGGATGCACAATCCAGCCAGAGATGGAACTGCGCGGAGGCCATGAATGCATCGTGGTGGAATGCACCTCGGTCGACGGACTCGGACAACCCTATCGCACGATGCGGGGCTTCTATGCGCCAGCGCTCAACTATGCGCAGCTGAAACTCGAGTGGCTCGGCGGCGACGGGGCCCTGAAGAATCGATGGATCTCGTCCGACTTCATGGATGTTGGCAATGGCGGTCCTGCCTTTCCGCTGTCGGGCCTGTGCGAAGTGTGGGACCCCGCAACTGGCCGGTTGGTGTCTTCTCGAAAGTACGAGGTTGCCAAGAACACCAACGGCACGCCAATGATTCACTTCGGCAGCACGGTGGACTCCGGCTTCCTGGTCGCAAGCAAGAGTGACGGGACCGGTGCCTCGGTTGCGGCGGCCTCGCTCGCGGCCGTGGGCTTCGCGTACGTGACAGTTCGCAGGCGGCGCCGCCATCCTCAAACCCTCGTTCTCTGACGCAACTAGGCCCGAATCGGGCCTGAATTGGTCAGAGAACGAATGTTGCTGAAGCTGGTCACTCCTGGATCGGGGGGGTCTCGGTGTCCGTGTCGATGCCGTCGGCCTGCATGAAGCTCGTCAGCCGCTGGCGGCGGACGGGATGCTGCAGCTTGCGGAGTGCCTTGCTCTCGACCTGGCGCACGCGCTCGCGGGTGACCTTGAAGATCCGGCCGACTTCCTCGAGCGTGTAGGTGTAGCCGTCGCCGATGCCGTAGCGGAGCTTGAGGATCTCGCGCTCGCGATAGGTCAGCGTCTTGAGCACATCGTTGATGCGCGACCGGAGCATCTCGCTCCCGGCCATGATGCTCGGCGCCTCCTGCTTCTCGTCCTCGATGAAGTCGCCGAAGTGCGAGTCCTCGCTCTCTCCGACGGGCCGATCGAGCGAGATCGGGTGGCGCGAGATCTTGAGCACGCGCTTCACTTCCTCGACGGGCATCTTGGCCTTCGCCGCGATCTCGTCGTGGTTGGGCTCGTGGCCGAGTTCCTGGAGGAGGTGCTTCTGGATGTTGCGCAGCTTCGACATCGTCTCGATCATGTGGACCGGGACGCGAATCGTCCGGGCATGGTCGGCGATGGCGCGGGTGATCGCCTGCCGGATCCACCACGTCGCGTAGGTCGAGAACTTGTATCCGCGCTTGTACTCGTACTTGTCCACCGCGCGCATGAGGCCGGTGTTGCCCTCCTGGATGATGTCGAGGAAGGGGAGTCCGCGGTTGCGGTACTTCTTGGCGATCGACACGACGAGTCGGAGGTTGCCCCCCGACAGCGCCCGCTTGGCGAGCTCGTGCTCGACGAAGATCCGCGCGATCGCCTGCGTCCGATGGACAAGATCGTCAGGATTCTCCAGCACCAGGTTGCGAAGGCCGTCGAGTTCCTCGCGCATCGCCTGCACATCCTCGGCGTCGTAGCGCTCAGGGTGCTCGTCCGCGCGCTTGATGAGCGTCACGAGCTCCTGGCACTTGCGGTTGAGCGAGTTGAGCTTGCGCATGAGCGGCTGAATCCGCCCGGTGCGCAGGCAACACTCCTCAAGGAGCGTCGAGATGCGCCGCCGGTTCGACCAGAGACGGTTCTTGAGCACCTCAACGCGCTCCGGAGAGAGCGTGCTGCCATCGATCTGCCCCCACGTGTCGGTGTTCTGCTCGAGCTTGGCCCGAACGGTCCGCAAGTTGTAGGGGATTCGCGACGCGATCCGATCCTTCGCGTTCGACTCGGCGGTCGAAATGCGCATCGTTCGATCGAAGGGCAGGGTGCCCTCGTGGACCTGCTGGAGGATGTCGACCGCCTGCTTCGCGCAATAGTCCGACTCAAGGACCATCCGCCGGAAGATGTACCGGCTCATCTCGATCTTCTTCGCGAGACGAATCTCCTCTTCGCGGGTCAGTAGGGGAATCGAGCCCATCTGCGTCAGGTACATGCGGATGGGATCGTCGATGCGCACCGGATTGGGATCCGAGATCGCGATGTCGAGCGTGCCCAAGTCATCGTCGAGGTTGTCGTCTTCGGCCGCCGACGACTCCGCCCCCTTGGCGTTGGCGTCCTGCTGGCGCATCTTGATGCGCGCGGCGGCGACGGCCGCAGCCGCTGCACCGACAAGTGGACGCGGCGCCGACGGAGCGGGGGGTGGCGCTGGCTGGTCGGTGACGATGCGGCGGGACTTGCGCTCCGCGTCGCGCTGGAACCGGAGATCGGTCTGCAGTTCCGCCGGGAACGGGCGGTGGCTGCTCTTGCGCATCTCCGACTCGTCGATGAGGGAGATCTTCAGGTGCCCGAGGAGAACGAGCAGTTCGTCCAATGGATATGGATCGACGAAGTCGTCGGGGATGCAGGTATTGAGTTCCTCATAACTGATCCAGCCGCGGCGGCGGCCAGCCTGAACGAGGGAGCGAAGGACAGGGTGAAGTTCCTGAAGAACAAGGCTCATGGTCGAGACTCCTTGGAGAAGCGGTGCGAAACAAAAGGCGAAGATCCCCTCATGTGGCGCTCCTCGCCGTCCTGGCGATGGCGGAGGGGCGTGGACCTGCGGCGCGAAGCTGTTCGAGCCGTTGATCCATCTCCTCAGGGGTCGTGGGTCGGGGTGCGCTCGCCAAGCGTGCGCGCTGCTGCATCCGTTCGAGCGCAAGCGCAGCGGTGGCGAGCCCCTCGAGTGCCTGCGCTTCGTCGGCGAAGCGGGTCGACCCGAGGGAAAAGAGTTCGGCGGCAAGCGACTTCTGAGAGGCGTCGCCGAGTTCGGCCAGAAGCTCCTGCATGGTGAGGGATCCGCGCGACGCGCGTCCACTCTCCACGGAGTCAAAGAAGACGGTGTAGATCGCCCGCGCAGCATCGTCTTCGAGCGCGGTGGGGGCGATGAGTTCGGTCAAGGGAGCGAGTTCGCCGTGAACATCGGCGACCCGTCCGAGCGCGGTCGAAGGCCACGCGATGAGGATCGAAAGGAAGTCGCGCTCAACTTTGCCGCGCTTGGTGGCGGGGGGCGGCGTGGTCGTCGATGCCGCAGGTTCGCTGCGGTCGGCCGGACGCTTGGTCGCGTTGATCGTCCGCTCGAGTTCGCTCGCGGCGATCCCGGATTCCTTGGCGATGGCTTCGAGGACGAGCGTGCGCCGGATCCCCGTGAGCGTCGCAAATCCGAGCGACGCAAGTTTCGCGAGCATCGCCTCGACGGTGCGCTGGCGAGCCGAGAGTCCAGGGCGCGCCGCGAGCTCCCGCGCGAACGAGGCCACGAGATGCGCGAGCGCATCCGGAGCGTCGGCGATGGCGGCCTCGAACGCGGCCTTCCCCTCAGGCTCGCGGAGGAGTTCGTCTGGATCCTTGCCTTCGGGAAGGGTGCACACCTTGAGATCGACCGACGAACGGAAGAAGATCTCGAGCGCTCGGTCTGCGGCCCTCTGACCGGCAATGTCGCCGTCGAAGAGAAGGACGATCGTGTCGCAGAGCCGTTCCAGGATCCGCGCGTGGTCGGCGGTCAGGGCCGTTCCGAGCGTCGCAACGACATTCTCGAACCCCGCGCTGTGGCAGGCGATGACATCGGTGTATCCCTCGGTGACGATCGCGGTGCGCGACCGGATGATCGCGCGCTTGGCGAGGTGGATTCCGTAGAGCGACTTCGACTTGTGGAAGATCGCGCTCTCGGGGCTGTTGAGGTACTTGGGATCGTCACCGGCAACGATGGAGCGCGCACCGAAGGCGATGCAGCGACCGAGTTCATCACAGATCGGGAAGATCGCGCGGTTTCGGAATCCGTCGGCCAAGGCGCCGCTGCGCCGGCGGAGGAGTCCAGCGGCCTCGAAAGATCCACGAATCGTCGCGCCATCGACGCGCTCGTCGGCGGCGCCACTCTGGTTGGCGACGAGCTTCTCGACATAGTTCAGCAGTCCCTGGCCACTCGCAGGAGCGGCGCCGAGGGCGAACCGTTCGATCATCGCCGAGTCAATCCCGCGGGTGGCGAACGCCGCAGCGACATCAGCCCCGAGCGTCGAGTCCGCGAGCGATCGCCGGAAGAACCGGAGCGCCGCATCGTTTGCCCGTCGCAACGACGAGGGGGAGTCCGCTGCATCGGGATCGGCACGCGGCTCCCGCGACGATGGAAGTTCAACTCCCGCGCGCTGGGCAAGGAAACGCAGCGCCTCGAGGAACTCCATCCGGTGGAAGTTCATCATGAAGTCGATGGCGTTTCCGCTCGCTCCGCAGGAGAAGCAGTTGTAGAAGGCGTTTCCCTTGTGAGTCACGACGGCGAAGGAAGGCTTGTGATCCTCATGGAATGGACAGAGCCCGACATGCTCACGCCCCTTGGGGCGCAGCGCGACTGACTCGCCGATCAAGGCGACGAGGTCAGTCAATTCGAGAACTTTGTCACGGCCGGACTGGCCGTTGGCATTGGGGATCATGGCTAAACCGAACAGAAAAACTTCGTACGACGCGAACCGACAACAGTTCTGGATCCGTCCAGAACACGACAACCGTCTGCGGTGCTTTCAAAGAAAGCCCGCACCCCGACGAACGGCACATATCTCACAACCCTGAACTAGCGACCTGGACTGAGGCGTCACCGAAGCGACGGACCATCCGAGTCAATGTCACCGGGAAACCCGGCTCCGCAGGGGGAAAAGTGCTCTGGGATCTCGGCCGGCCATGGCCGAGGCGGTTCCTGAGAGCGTTGAGTCCGCTGCGAACTCGCTGATTCTAGGCGAGAATCCCCCTAAGTCAAGAAAATTCTTTTCGGTTGGCGCCGGACACCCTCAAGAGGGCATCCACCCAGAACAACTCCGGCGCGCCGAAATCAGGCCTTCGCAGCAAGTTTCCGCGTGTACGCGTACTTGCGGCGAATCGGCTTGATGACCAACCCGGCGCGAATGGCGCGGGTGCTGGCGAGCACCCGCTTGGGGGCCCCGTCAATCACCGCAGCGACGCGCTGAAGATTCGGCTTGAACGTGCGCTTCGTGATGCTGGTCGTCTTGAGACCGATGCCCCCCAAGTACTTGGCCTTGCCGCGAATGGTCATGCGGTTGCCTGAGGTGGTACGAGCTCCGGTGAAGTGGCACTTGCGAGGCATTTCGTCGTCTCCTGTGGGGGATCGGGAAGACTAGCGCGATTCGCTCCGCCGCGCAAGCAATTTCAGTGTGTCAGCCCAGCCGCCCGGAGGCAGCTCTCGAGGGCAACCCCGTCCGCCTCGCAAAAGCACCCCACCGAGTGGCTGTCGAGGTCCAAGACCCCCCAGGGAACCCCCGAAGAGTCCCGGCAGGGGATCACAATTTCGCTCCGGTCGCGGGGGTCACATGCCACATAGTTGCCGCCGAGGCTGTTCACATCGGCAACGACCACGATCTGGTTGGTGAGAAGGGCCGTGCCGCACACCCCGTGAATCCCGATCGGACTGCAGGCAGGTCCATCGCGGCGAGGTCCCAGAGTCAGGCGCTCCGTTGGCGCCGATGCAGGATTGTCGAGATAGAACCCGAGCCACGAGACCCCGCGGGGAGAGAGCGCACTCCAGAGGGCATCAGAAAGCGCCGTCATCCGCTCTTCGCGCGTGCGGGCATGCTCGACCGCGCGCGCAGAGAACTCGATGAGTTCGGATGGGTGATCGATCAGAGGCGCACCAATCATCCGAGCGCCTCGCGTGACAGGCCTACGCGCTCTCGCGAGCCCGCTGCCGGAGCTTCTCGGGGACGAGCATTCCCGAGCGCACTGACTCCTCGTCGACCACATAGGTGATGCCTGAGTTGTCGAGTTCGGGGAGCTGGTACATGAGGTCGGTCATCAGTTCGTCGACGACGGCGCGCAGTCCGCGCGCGCCAACCTCGCGGGCGAGCGCCTTGTCGGCGATGAGGTCGAGAGCAGCCGGCGTGAACTCCAGCGAAGTGTTCTCGAGGCGGAAGAAATGCTGGTACTGCTTGACGAGAGCGTTCTTGGGTTCGAGGAGGATCTGGATCATCGCCGAGCGCGTGAGCGGCAGGAGCGGGCACAGCACGGGGAGACGCCCGATCAACTCTGGAATCAGCCCGAATTCAAGGAGATCGTCGGGCTGGATCTGGTTGAGCATCGCCGCGTGATCCTGCTCCGCGGTCTCGCCCGTCACCGCGTCCGACGAGAATCCAATCCGCCGCTTGCCGAGCCGCTTGCGCACGATGTCGTCGATGCCGACAAACGAGCCGCCGCAGATGAACAGGATGTGCGTCGTGTCGAGCTGGATGTACTGCTGTTCGGGATGCTTGCGCCCTCCCTGCGGAGGCACGTTCGCGACGGTCCCTTCGAGCATCTTGAGGAGCGACTGCTGGACTCCCTCGCCGGAGACATCCCGCGTGATCGAGACATTGCCGGTCGTCTTGCCGATCTTGTCGATCTCGTCGATGTAGATGATCCCTCGCTGCGCCGCCTCGACATCGAAGTCGGCGGCCTGCAGGAGCTTCAGGAGTAGGTTTTCGACGTCCTCGCCGACGTACCCGGCTTCCGTGAGCGTCGTCGCATCACCGATGGCGAAGGGGACATTGAGGATCCGAGCCAGCGTTCGCGCGAGCAGCGTTTTCCCGGTGCCCGTCGGGCCGACGAGCAGCACATTGCTCTTGTCGAGTTCGACCGGAGCCTCAGGATTGTCGATCTGCGTGAGACGCTTGTAGTGATTGTGCACTGCAACCGCGAGCGCCTTCTTGGCGCGATCCTGATCGATGACGTACTGGTCGAGATATTCCTTGATCTGGCGGGGGGAAGGGATCTGCGTGAGCGCAGGGGCGCCGCTCGTCGAGCGCCGCTTCTCCTGCTTGAAAATGTTCTGGCAGAGTTCCGTGCAGTTCGCGCAGATGTAGACGTCGTTGGGGCCTTCGACCATCGGTCCCACTTCGCGACTCGTCTTGCCGCAGAAACTGCAGGTGGTCACCTTTCGCCCGCGGAATCCGGAGTCCGAGCCTCCGCCGGGCGGCCCGTCCGAACCACCCTGCGGGCCGTGCGGTCCCGTCGGACCGCCGTCGCGACCACCACCCTTGCGGCCGGGGGGAGGCGACGGAGTGCGAAGAGGAGCTGGCTTCGAGGGAGGCTGATCGGTCATGTCAGGGCTTTCGTCGCGAAGTGTACGCGCGGCGCAGTGACTCGACGCCACCTGGCTTCGAAACTGCCTGCCGCTTCACGTGGGCGATCACTCGATCACGGGCCGTGTTGTATTCGACGTCGGTGATCTCGCCCGCGTCCCGCAGTTGCCGAAGGTCTTCGAGCGAAAATCCGACGGGCGGCTCCATCTCACGCTTCACCCATCGCCGCAGCAGATAGATCGCAATCGCCCCGACGAGCACCAATCCGAGAATCCAGCCGAGCACCACAATGACATCGGTGGCGGACGACGTGCCGCTCACCGCGTGCATAGCCACGGAGGGGAGAAGGAGATTCGCCGCTGCGACCATCAACCCTTGCCGGTTGCCTTGGCGGCGGTCTTGATCTGCGCTTCCTTGTTCCAATCCTCGGCAGGGATGTCGGTGAGTGTCGCCTTGGCGATAACTCGGTCCGCCGACTTGTGCTCGCGGATCTGGAGAGCGACTTCGCTGAGCCGTCCCGACTTCTCGAGCTCTTCGCGCAGCGCGTCGGGGCGCATCCCACGCGACCGGGCGATCGCGGCGATTCGACCGTTCACTTCGCCTTCGGTTGCTTCGACGCCGAGGCTCTCGGCGAGTTTCGCCAGGATGAAGAACATCTTGAGACGTCGACGGGACTCGTCGGCGCTGGCCCGGCGGACTTCCGCGAGCCGTGATTCAACGACCTGCGGGTCCATCCCTCGGTAGAGCATCTCCATCTTCTGCCGCTCGAGGTCGCGACCGACCTGCGCCTCGGAGAGTCGCGCGGGCAGGTCGAATGTCACCTTGTCCGCCAGCTGCTCGAAGACCTGCTCGCGGAGCGCGGAACGCTGTTCCTCGTCACGGCGTCGTTCGAGCACTCCCTTGAGGTTCTCAGAGAGGAGCTCGACCCTTTCGAGGCCAATCGCAATCGCGATCTCCTCCTTGGTGGCGGGGGTGATGCGCTCGGCATTGCCGATCGTGTACGTGACGCTGAGCGGTTTGCCCCGGATCGCTGCGATCTCGTGGCTCTCGGGTCCCGTCAACTCAATCGTGACGGTGTCATTGAGCATCTTGCCTTTGAGCACACCCTCAAGCCCATCGACGAGGAGCCCGAGGAAGGGGCCCTTGCCGGCGTCGTCCTCGGCGGGAACGACCGCGAGTGCGTTGTCGGTCTCGAAGAACACCGTGTCCTCGCCCTTGACTCGCACAACCGCCTTGCCGACCATTCGGTCGAGGGCGATGAATGGGCCTTCGGTCTGCGCGGGCTTGCCCAGTCGGTATGAGAGTCGCTGCGCCTCCTCTTCGACGTGCTTGTCTTCGATGTTGAGCACGGGCTTGCGCAGCGGCAACCCCTCCCAAGCCGGAAGTTCGAACTCAGGCACCACTTCAACTTCGAGCGAGAGAGAGAGTTCCTTGCCGCGCGCGAGTGCGGGCTCAGCCGTTCCCTCGGTGAGCCCTGGTTGACCGATGGGACGGATCTTGTGCGCTTCGAGTGCCTTCTGGTAGGCCTCGGAGACGAGCTTCTGCTGCGCCTCTTGCGCGAGCGCGCCGCCAAACTTCTTCTCGAGGAGTCCCTTCGGTGCATGGCCCCGTCGGAATCCTGGGAGGATCGCCTGAGACGCCAGATCAGACATCGCCTGATCGAGTTGCGCGTTGACGCGTGACGAGGGGATGGTGATCTCGATCCGCTTGAGAGCGGGGCCGGCGTCGGTGACTTTGATCGAGTGTTCGGCGGTCGTTGCAGTGGTCATATGTTTCCTTGGGGATCGACGAGTATAGGAAAGGACCCCGGGGATTGGCCGGGGTCCAAGAGTATTCATGGCTCTGCGATTCCTAGCGGACCAGAAGCATGGTTGCGTAGTCGGGAAGCGGCCAAAGGTCCGCAGGGACGACGCGCTCGAGCGCATCGCAGGCGGAACGCACCTTCCCCATCGCGCCCAGCACATTGGAGCGGAAGTGTTGGACGCGCGCACCGATCTCAGCGACCTCTGTCTCCAGGGCAGAGTCGAGTGCCGCGAGGGTGTTGCGCAGGGTCGCCACTTGCATGGCGAGATCGCGCAGCGCGGCCTCGCTCTCGGGGCAGGGGACCCCGGCGTGCTGCGTGCCAGCAACGACATCGGCCAACTCGCCCTGGGCGCGCAGGCCAGCTGGAAGCACTTGCGTCGCGCCCATCTGCGAGAGGGTTCGCCCCTCGATCTGGACGATCTTGCAGTACTGCTCAAGCTGCACTTCGTAGCGGGCGTGGAGTTCACGCTTCGAGAGGACGCTGTAGTTCGCGAACAGTTTCTCGGCCTTCTTCGTGACGAGCGCCGGCAGGGCTTCCGCCGTCGAGGGGAAGTTGGGGAGTCCACGCTTCGCCGCCTCCGCGTGCCACTCCTTGCTGTAGCCGTTGCCGTCGAAGCAAACGCGCCGGTGGCTCTTGACGATCTCCTTGAGGATGGCGCGGACCGCCGCCTCCTGCTTCGCCTGCGTCGCGCCCTTCCCGACTTTCTTCTCGAGTTCCGTGGCGAGCGAGTCGAGGCTCTCCGCGATCATCGTGTTGAGGACGGTGTTGGGCCACGCGACTGACTGCGAAGATCCGACGGCGCGGAACTCGAACTTGTTGCCGGTGAAGGCGAACGGGCTCGTCCGATTGCGGTCGCTCGAGTGCCGAGGAATCTGGGGGAGGCTGCGGGCTCCCAAGTCCATCGGCGCAGACTTGGCTGAACGCTTGGACTCGCCACGCTCGAGTTGGTCGAGGATGTCGGTGAGCATTTCGCCGAGGTAGATCGACATGATCGCGGGAGGAGCCTCGTTGGCGCCAAGGCGATGGTCATTGTGGGCCGAAGCGATCGAGGCGCGCAGCAGGTCTGCATGCGTGTCCACCGCGCGAATCACCGCCGCGAGGAAGACAAGGAACTGCATGTTGGTGTGGGTCTCGTCGCGAGGATCGAAGAGATTGGCCCCGAGGTCCGTCGAGAGCGACCAATTGTTGTGCTTGCCCGAGCCGTTGACGCGGGCAAATGGCTTCTCATGGAGGAGGCACTCGAAGTCGTGGCGCCGTGCGACGCTGCGCAGGATGTGCATGGTCGTCATCTGGTGGTCGACAGCGACATTGGCGACTTCAAAGGTGGGTGCAAGCTCGAACTGGCCGGGTGCGACCTCGTTGTGACGGGTCTTGACGGGGATGCCGAGCTCAAAGAGCCGCTCTTCGCACTCGGTCATGTAGGCGAGGACCCGGTCGTGGATCGCGCCGAAATAGTGATCTTCGAGCTGCTGGCCCTTGGGAGGCTGCGTGCCGATGAGCGTGCGCCCGCAGACGTTGAGATCGAGCCGCTTCAGGAAGAGATCCCGGTCGATGAGGAAGTATTCCTGCTCGCAGCCGAGCGT
>CANETX010000008.1 GCA_947441435.1 Planctomycetaceae bacterium | reverse complement strand
GCGAGGGCATCCCAGGCTTCGCCACCCTTCGGAATCCCGAAGTACGCCGCTCGTTCCCGCGAGAGTCCGACGAGCCGCGCGAGCCAGGGCTCGAACGCGGCGAAGTCGCTGTCGCGGCGCGCGCCGATCCACACATGCTGCGCCTTCGAAACGATCTCCGCGAACTCCGCGACATGCGCCCCCGGCAACTTGCGCTCGCGGTCGTAGTCCTTGCGAATCTCCCGCACATTCGCCGCCTCGATCGAGCCGCCCTCCATGAAGTCCCGGTCCGACTCGCACTCGGCGAGCCACTCGCCGATCGTGGGACTCGTCGACATCTGATGCTGAAGCCGGGCCAGAAGGGCGAACTGACGACTCCGATGGTCGATCCCCTTCGGGGGCATCATCGTCTCCTGATCCCAGGAGAGAATTCCGCTCGTTGACCCGAGAAGATGCGCGTCGCGCAAGGCATCGGCGAGCCGGGTGTAGGCACCGGGAACCGCCGACAGCTCGCGGCGCGCGTTGGAAGCAGCAGTTGTCATGCACTCAAGGCTAGCAACAGAGCGAAAAAAACAGCCCCCCGACGGGCGGGGGGCTGGAGTTGCATCAGGGTTGGTGCTGCTTGAACTTACGGCGCGCCGGTGGGCTTTGGAGCCGGAACTGGAATCGCATTCGTTGCGCCTCGTGACGCAAGGAGTTCGGCGACCTTCTTCCCCGCCTCATCGGTGCGGCGCTGCGCGAGATCAAGGGCTGTGCGGCCAGTGCCGTCTGTCCCGTTGAGATCCGCCTTGGCGTCAAGGAGCATTTGCACTTTGTCGGCGGTTCCCGAGAGGGCCGCGAGTTGGACGGGCGAGTATCCCTGCTTGTTGGGCAGGTTCACGTCGGCGCCGGCCACGATCAGCATCTTCACGCTCTCGGGCTTGCCGCTTCGCACGGCGCGCATGAGCGCGGTGTCGCCGGTGACGCCGTCCTTCACATTGAGCTCAGGCTTCTTCGCGAGAATCAGTTCCACGGTCTCTGGCTTGCCGATTCCAGCCGCCCAGATGAGCGGCGTGAGGCCGTTGACGTCCACCACACTGGCATCGGCGCCGGCATCAAGCAGAAGCTTCACAGTCTCTGCGCTGCCGAGTCCGCATCCCCAAGTGAGCGGAGTTCCGCCAATCTGGTCGCGGGCAACGACGCTTGCCCCGGCCGCGATCAGTCGCCTCGTTGCATCGGCGCTTCCCGATTCCGCAGCGAGGGTGAGTGGACCCTTGCCCGTGCGGTCCTGGGCGTTCACATCAGCCTTGGCGATGATGAGGATCTCGACGATCTCTCCACGGTTCTCGCGGCTCGCCCAATGAAGCGCGGTGCGTCCGGTGTCGGCATCGACTTCATTGATGTTGGTGCCGGAAAGCGCGATCAGTTCCTTCACCTTGGCGGCATCTCCCGCCCGAGCGGCCACGACGAGCGGGCTCGTCGGCGCAGCAGGTGTCGCCCGCGGAGTCGCCGCCGGTGCCGTCGGCGCGCCTGTGACGGTGATCGGTCGCTTGATCATGACGCTCACGGCGGATGCCTTGGGGTGGTCAGTGGCGACGGTCAACTTGATGGCGCGCCCCTGCTCCTCCCACTTGGCCCAGTCGATGTGAACGATGTGTTCGGTCGCAGATTCAGCCGTCAGATCGCCAACGACTGGCGGATTGACGCCTGTGATCTTGAAGGCTTGACCGTCGGCGGCGGCGACGACGAGCTTGCCGTCGTTGGCCACGGATCCGGCCTCATCCTTCTTGCCCTCGATGACGTCGGGGGTGACGGTGACATACGCGGCGACATCGCCTTCAACGGTCAGGACGATCGGAGCGGCGCCTTCGATCTGGAAGGTGACGCGCTTGGAGAGTTTGATTCCCTGCTTGGGTCCTGGCTTGAGGGTGATCTCCATCTCAGTTGATCCGCCCACTGGAATCGGGTCCTTCGGCGCATTCGCGGTCGTGCAACCGCATCCGGGGATCGCCTTCGCGATGGTCACGGGCTTGTCGGAGACATTACGGATGACGAGCTTCCCAGTCTTGGGGACATCCGCCTGCATCTCGCCGAGATTGAGGATCGGTGGCTCGAAGACGATGGGAGCAGGTCCGGAGGGGAACTCTTGGCCTCCACCAGCCGCGGCGATGGCCTTCGAGTCAAGCGTCTTCGGTCCTGGCTTCGCGCTGATCGAGCCTTGCGGCACCTGGTTGCGCGTCGAGAGCACGCCGTCAGATGTGGTTCCCGCCGGCTTGCGGTTCGATGTGAGATCGCCGGCAGGCTTTCCAGCTGGCGCCCCCGCGGGTGATTGCGTGGGCGCAGGCCCGATCGGTGGCTCGTCGAGCCCTGGAGGTGCGTTGGGCGGCGTCTGCGCAAGCGCGAGCGTCGCGCTGAAAGCGATGGAGGCAAACCCGGCGAGTGTCCGACGTGTGTTGAATGATTGAGTCATCATGAGTTCCTAAAGAGCGGGATACCGTGAGCGGGAAACAGTGGCGAGAACTGCCGAGCATAACGCCCGCCCGGGCAATCCGAAGCGGAGTTGATCTATCGGTCATTCGCGTCTCCCTCCCACGCTGCTCGGCGCGATTCTGGGGATGCGATGGCGAATAACTGCGTTTTTCTCCATTACACTCCCCTTCCCATGGATCAGCTGCCCCCCCACCACGATCGCCCGCACATCCGACCGTTCCTCCCCATTGGGGTGCAAAACGACGAGAAGAAGGTGCTCGTCGCGCTGAGAGACCCCTCGAATCTCCGAGGAGACGGGAACGCTCCGGTTGTTCCACCTGAAATCCTCCCGCTGATCGGAATGCTGCAAGGCGAGAAGTCACTTGAGGAGATCACCGAAGCCACCGGGGCGCCGCGCGAGTTTCTCGTTCAGCTGGTGACGGCGCTTGATGAGGCCGGGCTCCTATGGGGGCCCAATGCCGATCGACTTGAGAAGGCCGCGCTCGAGCGAATCCGTGTTGCGAAGGCATTTCCCATGGGTGCAGCGGCGGCCGCGGGTGAGAAGCCCGAGGAGGCAAACGCTGCGATTCGCGCGTTGATCGATGGCGCCGAGGATCCTGAACTCGAGGGAGAGCTTCTTGGGATCGTCGCCCCGCACCTTGACTACGCGCGGGGTGGTGCGGTCTACGCCAGCGCCTATCGAGCGTGCATCAAGGACACCAAGATCGACCGGGTCGTGATTCTCGGCACCAACCACTTCGGACTCGGCGACGGGATCGTGATGAGCACGCATGGCTTCTCGAGCCCGTGGGGAATCTTCGAGCCGGACGCAGGAGTGCTGGGCCGCCTCGGCGGTTCGCTTGGCGACCGCCTGTTCAAGGACGAACTCGACCATGTGGCGGAGCACTCGATCAGCATTCACCTGCCGTGGATCCACACGGTTTTCGGGCGCGTGCCAGTCGTCGCCGCGCTTGTGCCGAGTCCGCTTCGCCCGATGATCTCCGATGACGGTGCGCGGGTGTCGTTCGATGAGTTCGTTCCCGCGCTGACCGACGCACTCAAGGGAGACTCGGGGAGGACCTTCTTCATTGCGAGCGCCGATCTGAGCCATGTCGGCCCATCCTTCGGCGACTCGACTCCCGTTGGCACCGAGATTCGCCAACAGGTCGAGCGCTACGACCGTGCGCTTCTCGCGACCTACCTCGAAGGCAACATGGATTCATTCCTGCGAAAGGTGGGCGGCGACCAGAACTCCCAACGATGGTGCAGCATCGGGAACATGACGGCCGCGAAACTCATCACCGGCGCCCTTCCCGAACTCGTGCAGTACGGACAGACTCCTGCGGACCTCGACCCCAATGGCCAGGCACTTGTCTCTTCGGCTGCGATGGGACTTGTCCGAATCTGACCGGTGCGCGGAACCCGATGATTGCCGTCGTCCAGCGGGTGACTCGCGCGTCGGTCACGGTTGACGGAGCGGTCGTCGGGGCAATCGACTGTGGACTGCTCGTCCTCCTCGGCATCGCGCGGGGGGACCAGACGTCCGATGTCGAGTGGACAGCTCGGAAGATCGGCGCTCTTCGGATCTTCGAGGATCCTGCCGGGAAGATGAATCTGGATGTACGCCAACGAGGTGGCGGGATCTTGCTGGTGAGCCAGTTCACTCTGCTCGGGGACACGTCACGCGGGAATCGCCCTGGATTCTCGGCGGCCGAAGATCCTGAGATCGCCGCGCGCCGCTGCGACGAGGTGGCCGAGTCGCTCAGGCTTCAAGGACTCACGGTCGCACAGGGACGCTTCGGCGCTTCGATGAAAGTCGACATCCTCAATGACGGCCCCGTGACGATCATTCTCGACTCACGCCGCCCTGCGGCCGCGTGACTCACCGACTCCACGCGTGACGACAGCCCGGCTGCGGAAGAGTCGGAAGGGAATGTCCGTCCATAACCCACCGAGTCCACCGCAATCGACAGCCGGGCTGCGGAAGAAAGAAAGAGCCGGTCGACCCGCGACAATCGACAGCGCGGCTGTAGAAGAAAGAAAGAGCCCGCCGCCGACTTGCAGTCGCGACAGGCTCCTCGTGGGGGTTTGTTGAGTAGCCGGGTCCATCACCCGCTGCTCAGTGGTCTGAATCCCATCCAGTTTCCCTTCCTCCGCAAGCCCTTACGCATACCACCCCGTGTGGGTTCCGTTCTAGGGCACACAATTCCGTGAAATCCCCGTGATTCCTGCGGCGATTGCACTACATCGACTGCAGCCGCTCCACGACAGCCTTGAGGTCGGACCAGACGAGCGCCCGCGTCTCGACCGTGTAGTTCCGCAGCAGATACGCAGGGTGAAACGTGGGCATGACCGGAATTGGCGGAGCTCCTGTCTCGCGAGGCGGCATCCACTGCGTCCAAGTGCCGCGCAGCCGCGTGATTCCGATGTCAACGCCAAGCAGCAGTTGCGTCGCCGGCCCACCGAGCGGCACGAGGACCTTCGGCCTGATGATCATGATCTGTTCGACGAGATACGGGCCGCACTTCGCAATCTCATCGGGCAGCGGAGTGCGATTGTTGGGCGGCCGGCTCTTGAGCACATTCGCGATGTAGCAATCTTCGCGGCGGAAACCCATCGCCTTGATCATCTCATCGAGCTTCTGCCCGGCTCTGCCGACGAAAGGCCGACCGACTTGATCTTCTGTTTCCCCCGGGGCCTCGCCAACGAAGAACAGTTGCGCATTGGCGCTTCCCTCGCCGAAGACAGTCTGCCGGTGGCTTCGAGATGCCGTGCAGTGTGGACATTCCGCATCGTGGCGTTCTCGCAGCGCCGCAAGCCGCTGCTCGGCGTCGCTGACGACTCTCGGAGCGGTCACCTCAACGACTGCGACCGGTGCGGACTCTCGCTGCACAACGCGCACGCCGATCGGAACATCGGTCACCCCCAAAAGGACATCGGTCTCAATCAGTCTGCGAGCCGCGTCAGCGGGGTCGGCGGACATCTGTTCGCTTGGGCTCTTCGATGAGCTGGAACATCGACTGGGTCCGGAGGACGAGGCCGCAGTCGGCTCGCAGGTGCCAACTCTGCGTGCTGATCTCGGACTTGTACCGCTGGACGTCGACGATGGACAGATTCGGCTTCTGGGACCCCGGATCGTTCCACGCCACCATCAAGGACTCGTTCTCGCGCCCGTGCACGAGCATCTCCTTGTAGGTCCCCAGATACAGGTGCTCGGCGAGGGTCTCGGTCTGGACGGTCGTCATGAAGGTCAGGGCATCAGCCACCGTCTCCTGATGGTCGTGCTCGCCTGCGCAGATGAGGTTGGTGGTCAGCCCACGCTCGGGAAGCCCCTGCGGCTGGTCGGTGATCACCTCGACGACGCAGGTGTCCGCCAACTGGAACCGGACCGCATGCCCGCCCTTGGTGAGCCAAGCTTCCGCCTCAAGGGGGCCATTCTCCAGTCGACGACGCCCTTCGACGGTGAAGAATTCCGGATGAACCGCCTTCCGGTAAACCAGAAGGGTGTAGGACTGGAGGCTGTTGGACTTTTGGGGGACGCTCATGGTGCGACTCCGAGTCTAGCGATTGAAATCCCAAAGGCAATACCTTTGCGGACGCTCTTCACGCCTGCGATTTGGGACAAAAAAAGGGGCGGACCCTTGCGGATCCGCCCAACGCTGTGGTCGTAAGCCGAATTCTGTTCCCTTTCGGGTGACGGCCATTTCTCTCTGGACCACCGTTGCCGATGGCCTCGAAGCACGCGACCCGCCCTCATCCTGCGGACAGCAGGTGGCGGATGAACCGCCGGAGGGCTGCTTGCGCTTGCACGCGGTGGGGTTTGCCGTGCCTGCCTCGTCACCGAGGCAGCGGTGCGCTCTTACCGCACCTTTTCACCCTTACCTCGGCGTGAACCGAGGCGGTTTATTTTCTGTGGCACTGTCCCGAGCATGCGTCAATGCTGGTGGTCGTTAGCCACCACCGTGTCCTGTCGTGTTCGGACTTTCCTCGCTCGGCACAAGACCGAGGGCGACCGTCTGACCACGTCACAAGGGTAGCCGCAGGGGCTTGACCATGACTCAAGATGATTCGAATTGCGAGAAGAAACTCAGCGAACGATGTCGGAGATCTTCACCGAGACGACTCCCTGTCGATGACCCGCATGACGACGCCATCCCTTGCGACGGCTGTACTTATTCATGACGGTCTTGGGGAGGCGCTTCTTGGCATCAAGGATTTCGGCGGTCACCGAAGCCTTCGCGACGTATGGCGCACCGAGCGTGGCTACGGTGCCATCTTCGAGTCCGATCGCGAGCACGCGGTCGAAGGTCAGGGTGGTGGTGCCCTCAGGAATCTTGCGGAGGTCAACATCGATCACGTCGTCCTTGCGGACCATGATCTGAGTTCCACTGTCTTCGATGATCGCGTACATGGGGGGAGGGACTATACCTCAATTCCCGCCGCTCGCCAATGCCGCGAGCGACATGGCCTGAAGGCGCGTCTGGGCGTCGCGCATCGTCTCGGGCCGCTTGCAGAAGGCGAATCGGAGCCAGCGGGGATCGCTGTTGGCAGGGTCGTAGAAGGCGCTCGCGGGGATGGAGGCGACACCCGCGCGAACGAGCGCCTTCGCGGCGGCGACATCGTCCTTGAAACCAGCGGCGATCACGTCGGCGAGGATGAAGTACGAGCCCTCGGGTTCCAGGCACTCGAACCCCGTGTCGCGAAGGATCCCGAGGAGCGCGTCGCGGCGCGCGAGGTAGTCGGTGCGCAACTGGACGAGGTACGAGGGGTCGGCCATCACATGATCGAGCGCATCGGCCGCCGCCTGCTGAAGCGGCGTCGGCGCGCAGAAGGTCAGGAATTGATGGGCGCTGCGAATCGCCTTGGTGATGGAGGGAGGGGCGATCGCCCAGCCGACCTTCCAGCCCGTCATGGAGAAGGTCTTGCCGAGGCTGCCGAGGATCACGGTGCGCTCGCGCATTCCAGGGAGAGTGGCGATCGAACGATGCTCGCGGGCAAAGGTGATGGCGTCGTAGACCTCGTCGGAGAGGACGATCGCGTTGAACTCGCGGGCGAGCGAAGCGACGATGGCGCACTCGCCTTCGTCGAACATCCGTCCCGTCGGGTTGTGCGGGGAGTTGAAGAGGATGGCGCGGGTGCGTTTCGAGAATGCGGACCGCAGGAGCGAGTCGGTGATGCGGAACTCCGGGCCACTCAGGCGGACTCGACGCGCGATCCCCCCCGCCATCGCAACGCAGGCGGAGTACGAGTCGTAACTCGGGTCCAGGAGCACCACCTCGTCGCCGGGATTGAGAAGGCCAAGGAGTGCTGCTGCGATCGCTTCCGTGCAGCCGGCCGTTACGGTCACCTCGGCGTCAGGGTCGATCTCAAACCCTGTGGATTTCCCGGTGTACTTGGCGATTGCCCGCGTTGCAGATGGAAGGCCAAACGCCCGTGCGTACTGGCCGAGTCCCGAGTCGATTGCGCGCTTGGCCGCGTCCTTCACGAAGTCGGGGCCATCGAAGTCCGGGAATCCCTGCCCGAGATTGACCGCCTTGTGCTCGACGGCGAGCCGGCTCATGGTGGTGAAGATCGACTCGCCGAAGGGGCGCAGGCGATCGCAGGTTGCGTCCATGGAGTGATCAGTCACAGCGTGTTGCGCCTCGATCTGCCATCATATGAATCGTGCCGCTGCCCCCCGTCGCGAACTCCAGGATCCGTTGCCGCGAGATCGTCGGCGACGAGACGTTCGTCGCGCTCGACAAGGATGCGGGCGTCGTGACGCAGCCCGGAGCGGGTCACAAGGAAGACAGCCTGCTCAATGGGCTCTTCGCCTTGGAGGGTGCGGTCCACGAACGCCTCGGGAGCGACCGCGATTGGGGGCTGCTCCATCGCCTCGACAAGGACACGTCGGGGATCGTGCTCGTCGCGCGGACGAAGGAGGGCTACGACGCGATCCGCGCCCAGTTCGAGGAGCGCTCAATCGAGAAGACATACATCGCCGTCTGCGCGGGAAGATTGCCGAGCGCCGAGGGGGTCTGCCGCGCGCCGCTCAATGAAGTGCGCCGCGGCGAGATGAAGGTGAGCGTCCCGGTGCAGCGCGGCGAGGCCTGCGTGACTCACTGGCGGACGATCGGCGCCGCGAACGGACGGCTCGTCGTCGCGTGCTCGATCGAGACAGGGAAACTCCACCAGATTCGCGCGCATCTTGCCTTCCTCGGGGCGGCCATTGAGGGCGACTCGGTCTACCGGCCGCTCCTTCCCCCGAATACGAGCGCGTCGCGCCGCGGCTCGGCCCCCCCGCTGCTTCGCCTGCACGCGTGGCGGATCGCGTTCGCGCATCCGGTCACTGGCAACAGGGTCGAGATCGAGTCGCCGCTTCCGAAGGCAATGGTCGAGTCGATGAACCTCGCGGGGGGATCCGCGCCCGGCGCGTCGAGCACGCTCCATCCGCGACTTGCCGATGCACTCTCCCAATTGAGGAGCCCCACGTGGTGGACACTCCGAACGAAGCGTTGACAACCCTCATCCCCAAGCGCAGTCGACTGCGCCGCTGGATCCGACGCGCGCTCGTCGGCCTCGCGGCTGCGGTCGTGATGGCGACCGTCATCGGCGTCACGCTGTGGAACTGGCCGACCGGTTTCTACGCGGTCACGACTTGGCTTGGTCGCAACGCGACTGGTCTCTCGCTCGTGATGGTCGATGTGAATGGAGATGTCACGCCAACCCTCGAAGGTGGGCCGGACCTCGGCGGACCAACCGGCGAGTCGAACCGCACCCCGGTGCTGTTGCTCCATGGCTGGGGCACGAGCAAGGAAGCGATGATGGCGCAGATGGCCTGGCTCGGGCGGGATCGCCGCGTGGTCGCGCCGGATCTGCCGGGGTTTGGCGATCATCCATTGCGGTTCGACCAAGAGGCGCTCGACGGGGCTGGATATGTCGAGTGGATCGAGAACTTCCGAGTTGCTGCGGGGCTCGGCAAGGTCGATGTGCTCGGTGAGTCGATGGGAGGCGCGCTCGCCGCCGCCTACGCTGCGAAGCACCCCGGATCGGTTCGACGGATCGTGCTCGAAGCCCCGGCGGGAGTTCACCCGCCGGTGATGAACGCGTTCATGCGCGATGTCGAGGCAGGGAAGAATCCGCTGCGCATCGCCTCGGGCGAGGACTTCGACCGAGTCCTCGACCTCGTCTTCGTCTCTCCCCCGCCCGTGCCGACACCATTCAAGCGGTATCTCGTCGATCGGGCGATTCGCGATCTCCCGCGCCTCGAAGAGATGATCAATGCCATCCGCGCGTTTCTCATTGGAGGCAACGACGCGGTGCTGTCGACGATCTCAGCGCCGACGCTCATTCTGTATGGAAGTGCCGACCGCGTGACCGACCCTTCGATGCTCGCGGTGTACCGCGACGGCATCCGCGGCTCTTCCGGTGTGCTCATTCCCGGCGCAGGGCATGTCGTCTTCCACGATGCCCCCCGCGAGGTCTACCGCGAAGTGATGAGCTTCCTCAACCGCTAGAGCGACTGCGCGCCCCGCGCCACGCCGCGCCCCCCTCCACCCACGCCACCCTCCAACAGGTGATTTTGGTGCCCGAATCGGTAAGGTAAATCACCTGTTCGAGGGGGTCGGGGGATGCAGCCTCGCGAATGAACTCGGGCGCATGACTAGACCCAGCCGCAGCGCATTCCCGGGCATCAACCATAAGAGGTTTGCGTGGACGTTCCTTGCGATGGGCGTGCTGACCATGACGTGGGGTAGCGCTGAGCTGCTGGCCACCGATCTCAGGAGCGGGGCCGGCATCTTTTCGTTGGGAGCGGGCCTCTTCTCGGTGATCGTGGCTGTGCTCGGTTTCAGGGCGGCAACGAAACTCCCAGCGGCGGCGCCTGCCGCGCCAGACAACAGCACGATCAGGTCTTTCAACAGCTGGCCAGTCCGCGTTACAGTCGCTATCGGTGTACCGGTGGCGGTCCTCCTGCTCGCCATGGCCGCTGCTTGGGTGCATCGGGCCGTGAAAGATGAGCCGCTCAACTATCGCCTCACGGTCATCTCCTTGTCGTATGCCATCCCCGCTTTCGTCTTCTTCCTCGGCAGCTTGATTGGCTACTGGATCGGCCGAGTACGGGAGAGCGCTTCTCGCCCGCCGAGTGCGTAGCCCGCGGCGAGTCGCAGCGTCGCGCCGCCCCGCTGAAGTGGTGGGATATTCAAGGAAAACTCGAATATCCCACCAATCCAAGGGGGTGAGCGCCACTGGTCCCGAGACAGTCGGTCTTGAGGTCCTCACCATGCCGCAACACGATGAGGGCTTGCTTCCCCTGAACGGCCGCGCTCCCGGCGAACGCGCTCTGGCTGGCTCCTGGCAGGAGGCCGATTGGCGCGAGGAATGCAAGAACCAAGAGATACGCCATTGCGGCGGATACGCGGTTGGATTGCTTCATCATGGCAGCGGTACGAGAACCGCGATCCATGGGTTCTGCCCCCCCCGAAACCCCTGTTACTCGGCTCTAGGGCGGCTACAGCCGCTCGATGACGGCGCTGGCGAACTCGCGCGTGCCGAGCGAACCCCCAAGGTCGCGGGTCTTGCAACCATCGACGAGCGCGCGGTTGTAGGCGTCGCGGATCCGCGTGGCGGTCGCCGCGAGTGCCGTGTCCGAGTGCGTCTCCGCGATGTAGTTGAGCATCATGACTGCACTCATGGTGATTGCCAGCGGATTCGCGATCCCCTTCCCGGCAATGTCGGGGGCGCTGCCGTGAACCGCTTCGAAGATCGCCGCGTGCTCGCCGAGGTTTGCGCCGGGGACGACGCCGAGTCCGCCGACGAGACCCGCGCAGAGGTCTGAGAGCACATCGCCGTAGAGATTCTCCATCAGGAGCACATCAAACTTGGTCGGGTCCTGGACGAGCTTCATGCACGCGGCATCAATGATGAGTTCCTCGTACTCGATCTGCGGGAACTTGGCCTCGCGCACCTCGCGCGCGCAGCGGATGAACATCCCGTCGGAGAGCTTCATGATGTTCGCCTTGTGGAACACGGAGACCTTTCGCCGCTTGCGGTGCACCGCGTAGCGGAAGGCGAAGTCGGCGATGCGCAGGCACGCGTCGCGCGTCGCGACCTTCATGCTGGTGACGACACCCTTGGTGATCTCGTTCTCGATGCCCGCGTAGAGCCCCTCGGTGTTCTCCCGAACAACGACGAGATCGACATTCGAAAAGCGCGTCGTTACACCGTCGAGCGAGCGCACCGGTCGCACGGCGCCATAGAGGTCGAGCTTCTTGCGCATCGCGACATTCACCGAGGAGAAGCCGCCACCCACCGGCGTCGTGCACGGGCCTTTCAGCGCGACGCGATGCTTCTGGATCGCGTCAATGGTCGATTGCGGCAGGAGATCCTTCTCCCCAGCCTCGAGGGCCGCGACCCCCGCTTGGTGCGTGATCCACGAAATCGGGGCGCCCGCTGCCTTGAGGATCTCACACGCGGCAGCCGCGACCTCAGGGCCGATGCCATCTCCCGGAACGAGAACTGCCGTGTAGGTCATGGGTCGCCCACGATAGCAAACAGGCTCCTGCGGAGTGATCCGCAGGAGCCCGTGGAGATCCAATGAGTGGATTCGAAGAGCGGAGTCGTGGGTCTGCTAGGTCAGCTCTTCGAGGGGATGGCGAGTTTCATCCCGACCTTGAGCGAACTCGGGTTCCCGCCGATGACGCCCTTGTTGGCGTCATAAATGCGCTTCCACGATGTCCGGTTCCCGTAGACCTTGTCAGAGATCGACGCGAGGGTCTCACCCTTCACGACGACGTGCTCGTTGCCACTCGCGGAAGCCTTGGCGGCTGCCGGAGCCTTCGTGGTTGTCGACGAAGCGGTGCGCGTGGCGGTCTTGGAAGGCAGGTTGATCTTCTGTCCGACCTTCAGGCTCGAAGGATTGAGTCCGGGATTGGCCTTCACGATCGCCGGCCAGTTGTTGACATCATGGAACCACTCGCCAGCGATGCCGCTGAGCGTGTCGCCCGACTTCACCGTGTAGACCGTGAAGTTCTCACTCACCGAGGCGGCCTTCGGGGTCGTCACGATCCTCGTCGGAGTTGGCTCGGGCATCGTCGGCGTCAGAGACGGCGGGGCGATGACCGGTCCCAGGGGAGCGCTCGGTGTCGCGATCCCCTTGTTCCATGTCAATGGGTCCGGGCTATTGGTAGTCGGCACCGGCTGCACCGTCCCAACCGGGGTGGTCGGTGGAGCGAATGCTCCCGCGTTCATCCCGATGGTGTCGTTGAAAGCTGGCGGCACCGGCGAAACCGGCGGCATTCCATTGGTCCCATCGGCAGGCAGCGCCGAGTTGGGGGTCAGGGTGAGTGACGCCGTGTCGCCCGAGAGTCCGTCGCCCGAGGCGATCGGATCCGTTGTGGTGGTATCGGTGACGTGGTTAGCGGTCGGGGCCAGGAATCCGTAGTAGATCCCGGCCAACAGGAACAGCCCGACAACCGAAAAGATGACAATCTTCGCTCCGCGAGTCATTGGTGGACCTCCATGTCCAGTAGGTGAGTGAAAGAACCGTCCGTGGCAATCAGACCGGGGTGGGCGTTGCAAGCCCTCCGGTGCCTGCGCGGGCGAGATCTGTTTCGGTGCGACGGTCGTGCCGGACATAGGTCATCGGCGCGGCAATCACCACAGAACTGATCGTGCCCGCAACCAGGCCAACGATGAAAGTGAACGCGAATGGGGCGATCGCAGGACCGCCCCAGATGTAGAGCACCAAGGCGCTCACCAAGGTCGTACCGCCTGTGAGCAGGGTGCGGCTGAATGTCTGATTGATCGCGTCGTTGATGTGATCCCACGAGGCATGGGGGAGTTTCCCCTTGTTCTCGCGGATTCGATCGAGGATGACGATCGTGTCGTTCAATGAGTATCCAATGATCGTCAAAAGAGCCGCCACAACATTGAGATCGATGCGGAACTCTTCGAGAAGGGTCATCTTCCCGAACGACGTCCCGGCGATGCTCAAGGTGAGGGCCAGGACCCCGAGGCAGACGAGCACATTGAAGGCAACCGCGGTGATGGTGGCGATCGAGTAGCGGAAGCTCGCGAACCGGAGCCAGATGTACAGGGTCATCCCGATGAGGCTGACGATGATGGCGACGATGGCGCTCGCCGCGAGGTTTTCTGCGACTCTCGGGGAGAAGGAATTGACCTGATCGAGGCTCAATTTCGAGGTAAATGCCGCTTGGATGAGCTTCCACTCGGGCACCGCGACGACGCGCTCCCATGTCGAGGCGTCAACCTTCGTCAGGAGCGCCGTCGGCTCGGTCACCATCACGGCGATCGAGGTCCACCCCTTCCCGGGGTTGGCGGGGTCGGCAAGGTTGACCCCCACGACCTGCGTCGGGCGGCTGCTGAGCGTCGAGAAGTCGGGCTGCTTGCGCATTCGCCCGATGCGGGACTCCGCCTCGTCGAGCGTGACGGGTGGCTCAAGGTCCTTGAGGAGGATGAGGACCCCGCCGAGGTAGTCGCGGGTCGAGTCCTTGACCGATGGGGTTCCGATGACATCCCCCACCGTGTCAGCCGAGATCGCATGCGAGTAGGCGCTGCCGATGGGGTCGTCAAAGCCAGCGAAGGACACCGGCTTCACCACGTCGAGGCTGTCGGCAAAGGCTCCTGCGACCGCTTGGACGAGGGGCTCCGTGGCGGTCTCCCCGGCAGTCAGCGTCGATGGGTTCGCGACCCGGACCTGGAAGCCGGTGGCGTCACCTGCCGAAGTTGTCTCGCCGACCGTCAGGATGTTGGCGCTGCGCAGTTCTCGGATGATGGGGTCCGACGCCGCTTCTCCGAGCGCATGGATCCGCTCGGAGACGACTTCGCGGGAGAGGAGCAGGCGGCCCGTTGCGCTCGCCGGCTCGCCGGCAGAGGCCTTGCGCGTCATGAGGGTCATGGTGACCCCGCCGCGGAACTCGGTCTCGAGCATCTCGCGCCCGGCACCGATGACGAGCACGAAGCAGATCAGGCCGACCACCCCCGAGACAGTCCAAAGTCCCCAGCGGATCCGTAGCCAGTCGAAGTTGGGCCTGAGGACCTTCATCATTGACGGGAAGATCGTCGGCATCATCGGCAACCGCTTCATCCCGCACCAGTTGATGAGGACGGCGTACATGATCCGCGTGCAGAAGAGCGCGGTGAAGAGCGTCGTCAAGACTCCGATCATCATGGTGAGCGCAAACCCCTTCACTTCCGTCGCCGCGGTCTTGTAGAGGACGACGCAGACGATCAGGTTCGTCACGTTTCCGTCGACGATGGCGTTGAAGGCACGGGAGAATCCGAGATCCATCGCCCGCTTGAGGGGCTCCTTGTGATCGATCAGTTCTTCGCGCGCGCGCTCGTAGACAAGCACGTTCGCATCGACGGCCATTCCGACGACGAGGGCGATGCCTGCGAGTCCTGGAAGGGTGAAGGACCCGTCGATCCCGGCCATGATGCCGAAGATCATGGCGATGTTGATGGCGATGGCGATCACCGCGATCAGGCCGGCGCCGAGGTAGTAGAGCGTGATGAGAACGCTGGTGGCGATCGCCGCCACGACCACCGCCCAAAGCCCGCGCATGAGATTGTCGTGGCCGAGGGCAGGACCGAGGATCGAGACTGAAATGGGCTCCGCGTGGAGCTTGGCCTCGAGTTCCCCGCCTTGCAGCACCCTAATGAGGTACGCAAGCTCTTCATTGGAGAACGACCCCTCGATGACGCCGTTGGTCGAGATCGCGCCGTTCAAGTTCGGCGCCGAGAACAGTTGGCCGTCGAGGACGATGGCCATCGGACGGCCCAGATTCGGCGCGGTCAGCCGCCCCATGTACTGGCCACCGGACGCATCGAGCTGGAACGCGACCGCCGCACGGCCGAGCGAGTCCTGCGTCGGGAAGACATTCTTCATCGACCACTGCCGACCCCCGAGGTGGTCGAGGCTCATCGCTTCGGTCACATAGAGGAGCACATACGGAGTTAGGTCGTAGCTCGCCGCAACGAGATCGCGGGGCTTGAGGTAGTCGACGGGGTTGGCAAGGAGGTTCTGGATCGCCTCGGGCGAATCCCCCCACTGCTTGGGATCGTTGATGGGGAACCACCGGGCGATCGGGGAGTCCGTGCCGCCGGGTCCACGTTCGGCGAGCTGCTTGCGCATCTCCTCGGGGTTGACCCCTTCCGGCGCCGCAGCGCTGACAGCGATGTGGAACTCGAGCACGCCCGCGCCACGCAAGAGACGCTTCAGGTCCTCGGGATCGTCGTAGCCGGTCACCTTTGAGGAGTAGTCGGACTCGAGTGCGGCGAGCGCGTCGATCGCGCCGCCGTAGTCGGGGAGCTGAGCCTTGAGGCGGGCAATCTCGAGTTCACGCGGACTCGGAGTTGTTTCTTTGGTGCCGTCGGCGGCGAGTTTCGCCCGCCCCTTGTCGTCGCGCGCGATCGCGCGGACGGACGACATGGTGAGTGCGCGCTTGAGACGGGCCTCGTCGATGTTTGTCTCGGCGATGCGGGTGCGGAGCGCCTGCTCCTTCACCTCGGCCGTCGCGATGCGATCCTCGATGCCAGCGAGTTCCTCGGCGTTCGCACTGCGAGTGAGCGCCGCCTGATAGTCCGCGCGGCCGCCGGTGGCGTCGTTGGATGCGCGCTGGAGGTCTTCGAGGGTCGCGCGCCGTGAGTTGAGGGCGGGCGCCGTTCCCTGCGCGGGTGCTGGAGCGAGCGTCGCAGCACTGGCTGCACCGAGCGCCTGGTCGAGTTCGCGTGCCGAGATCGTCGTCTGCGCCGCGAGCGCAGCCAACTGGTCGCGGTAACTATCCCCCATCGCCCGGACTTCCGGGGAAGGGAGCGGCATCACCACTTCGATTCGATCGAGTCCCTGCGGCTGCAGGGAGATGTCGAGCACACCCTGCGGATTGACGCGCCGCTTGAGTGAGTCGACCACCTGCGCGAGAACCCGTTGCGAGTCCCCGGTCGGGGGCATGGCCACCGAATAGACCATGCTGACCCCGCCGCGCAGATCCTTGCCGAGCCGGATCTTCTGGTCGAGCGGGAAGATCTGCCAGACGCAGACCGCAACGACGATGACGGCGAGGATGAGCCGAGGGAGAATCTTGATGTTCATGACTTCAAGCCCTGTGCCGCACCCGAGGAGACGATCTGCACGATCGCACTCTTGGCGAATGTCATCCGGACATTCGAGTTCTCGTCGATCTTGAGGATGACCGTGTCATCCTTGATCTCGACGACGCTGCCGATGATCCCACCCGCCGTCTGCACCTCGTCGTGCTTCTTCATCGAGTTCATGAGCGACTCGCGCTTCTTCTTCTCGCGACGCGATCCCATCACCGAGACGAAGATCATGATGACGAGGAATGGGATGAGGATCCACATCATGCCGAATGGGTCCCCCGCTCCGCGCGCCGGTTGTGCCGCGCCATCCGCCGCAGTGCCGGGCGCTCCCGTCGTTGCGACAGGGACAGGCTGCCCCGCCAGCGGTGGTGCGTCCTGAAGGAATCCGATCACGGGTGCGGTCAATTGAAGATCACTCATCCATGGCTCCATGTGGGTCAGTTGCACTTGATTCGGCCCTCGTTGCGAGGGTCCAACGGCTGCGCAGGTCAAGCCACGCATCTTCGTCGATTGCGCGCCGGATGTCCAGTAGCAGGCGTTGGTAGAGGCGGAGGTTGTGCAGGGATACGAGGACCGGACCGAGCATTTCCCCCGCAAGAAAGAGGTGCCGGAGATAGGCGCGTGAAAAGCCCCCTCGGCACGCCTCGCAGTCGCACCCTTCCTCGATAGGGGTCCCGTCGTTGGCGTGGACGGCGTTGCGGAGCCGGATCGAGCCGCCTTGGGTGAAGGCGAAGCCGTTGCGGCCGTTGCGGGTGGGGAGGACGCAGTCGAACATGTCGATCCCGCTCTCGACCGCCATGATGATGTCGGCGGGATAGCCCACCCCCATCAGGTACCTCGGCTTCGACTCGGGAAGGAGCGGTGCGATCTCGCGAACCACTCGCTCGACGGCGTCAGGGGCTTCCCCAACGGCCACGCCGCCGATGGCGAAGCCAGGGAGATCGAATGCACAGGTCGCGTCGACGGATGAGCGACGGAGCTCGAGGTCGGTCCCCCCCTGCACGATTCCGAAGAGCGCCTGCGACTCACGGTGGTGGGCGCGCACGCATCGCTCGAGCCAGCGGACCGAGCGATCCTTGGCTTCGACCCGCCGCGCGCGCTGCTGGGCGGGCTCACCCCCCGGCGCGGCCGACGGGCAGTCGTCGAAGGCCATGGCGATGTCGGCGCCGAGCGCCTGCTGCACTTCCATGCTCGACTCGGGTCCGAGATGGACGACCGATCCGTCGATGAACGATCGGAAGGTCACGCCATCCTCGTCGACGCGATTGATGTCGGCCATCGAGAAGGCTTGGAAGCCCCCGGAGTCGGTGAGGATGGGACCATCCCACCGCATGAACTCGTGGACGCCACCGAGCGCTTCGATCCGGCGGTGGCCCGGACGAAGCAATAGGTGAAAGGCGTTGTTGAGGATGCACTGCGATCCCGTGGAGCGGACCTGCGCAGGGGTCAACCCCTTCATCGCGGCTGCGGTTGCCACCGGCATGAATGCGGGAGTGTCGAAGGAGCCGTGGGGAGTCGTTACACGCCCGCGGCGACCGTGGTGGGACCCACTGCGCTTGAGAATGTCGAGGCGAACCGGAGGGGAACTCATGTCCCTTCGTTGCGCTGGCGCGTTGCCTCGCGCAGCACCTGTCGTTCGCGATCGGTGAGCGACTGGATTCCCTGCGCCCGAACCTTGTCGAGGATCCGGTCGAGTTCTGCCGCGACTCCCGTCGTGCCGGGAGAGCCCGGCCGGGCTCGCGGCAGCGAGGGTCGCCCGGCAAAGTGCGGGCTGCTCGGATCGACCTTCCCGAGGAAGTCGAAGAAACTGCGCAGTCGCTCGGGGTTCTGGATGAGATACCAACCGGCGACCGCCCCGCCGATGTGCGCCGCCTCGCCACCGGCGTTGTCCCAGCGGAACAGCACCGAAGCGATGGCGATGATGACGAGTCCGTACGCGAGCGTCACGAGCGGCATCGGAATCACAAAGAAGAGAAGCACCTGTGCATTGGGCATGAGGCGCGCGGCGGCGATGATCACGCCGAACACTCCTGCGCTCGCACCGATGAGGGGCATGTCGGGGTCGTTGGCGAGGAGTCCTGGGATCGAGACACGGCCATTGCTCGCGGCCGCCACGAGGAATCCGCCGAAGTTGAGGACGAGATAGAGCCCCGCGCCTGCCACGCCGCACAAGAGATAGAACGCGGTGAACCGCTTGGTGCCGAGGTAGCGCTCGACGATGGGGCCGAAGAAGAAAAGCCCGATCATGTTGAAGATGAGGTGATTGAGGTCCGCGTGGCAGAACTGGAATCCGACCGCCCGCCACACTTGGAGTGCACTGGTGCCGACCCCGGGAATGGACGAGTAGAGGGCGGTCGAAGTCGAGAAGTAGAGCCACTTCTGGAGGAAGGGCATCGACTGGACGGTGTTTCGCGCAACGAGTTCCGGCGGACTGTTGGTCCGCAGCGCAAACACTCCCTGTTCGTCGACCCCGGTTCGCGCCGGGTCCCCTTCGATGGGAGAGAGCTGCGTGGCGATCGTCCCCTCGAGCACCTTGCGCTGCACCTCGTCAGGAATCCCCATTTCCCACGACGTCCCCACAACCACCCACTGCCTCGGAAGGAAGCCGTCGATGACGAAGACCACAACGCACAGGATGATCAGCCACGTCGTCGCCGACCAGCCGGGTCCCCCCACGCGCGCCATCGCCGATGGCGTGGTCTTCCAATAGGCACGGTCGTGCGATCCCATTCCGCGAGGCTACCGTCGCGTGTGCGTCGTTGCGGCGCGCTGCCTGAGCAGCCAGAGGGTGAAGGTCGCGATCGACTTTGCGTCGACGACATCGCCGCGCACAATCCCCTCCTCAAACTCGGCGACGCTCATCAAGCGAGTCTCGATTCGCTCGTCTTGCTCCAACCTCGTCGGGCACGGGCGCAGTCCGGTGGCCAAGAAGGCGTGCATGAGTTCGTCGGTGAATCCCGGCGAGGTGTAGAAGGTTCCGAGCGCCGAGATCGATCCTGCGGAATAGCCCGTTTCCTCTTCGAGTTCGCGGGCTGCGGCGATCGAGGGTTGCTCGCCAGCCTCCAGTTTTCCGGCGCAGAACTCCACAAGCCACGAGTTCGTCGCAATCCGGAAGTTGCGGATGGTGACGAGCCGACCGTCGTCGAGCAGTCCGAGGACGCAGACCGCCCCGGGGTGGCGGACGATCTCCCGCTCAGCCACGGTGCCGTTGCGCAGTTGAACGCGCAGCCGCTCCACGCTGAACACTCCGCCCTTGAGCACGATGTCCCGAGTTTCGCCAGTCACGCCGCGCGCGATCATAGGATGGACGAATGTCCGAGATCGCCGACATGCGCGTCGTGAACCTGTGGAAGCGGTTCGGGCGTCTTGAAGTCCTGAAGGGGCTCTCCCTCGACTTCCCCAAGGGGGCGATCACGGTTGTGCTGGGGCCGTCCGGTTGCGGGAAGAGCGTTCTCCTGAAGCACTTGGTCGGACTCCTGCGCCCCGATCGAGGGGAAGTCTGGTTCGGCCCGGCCCGCATCGACTCCATGCCTGAACGCGAACTCGGCATCGTGCGCCGCCAGATCGGCTTCCTCTTCCAGCAGAGCGCGCTCTTCGATTCGCTGTCGGTCCGCGAAAACGTTGCGTTCCCGCTGCGCGAGCACGGTCTCGAAGACGAGGCACGGATCGAGGAGCGAGTCATGCGGGTTTTGTCCCTGGTGGGAATGGAAGAGTCACGGGACCAGATGCCCTCGGAGCTCTCCGGAGGGCAGCGCAAGCGGATCGCCCTCGCGCGCGCGATCGTGCTGGAGCCCCGCGTGGTGCTCTACGACGAGCCGACCACGGGACTCGATCCCATCCGCGCCGAGATCATCAACGAACTCATCCTGAAACTCGCCGACACCATGGGGATCACGAGCATCGTCGTGACCCATGATCTGGTGAGCGCCTTCCGAGTCGCCGACTCGATGGTGCTGCTCAATGAGGGCCAGGCGGTTCTTACGGGGACCCCTGAGGAGTTCCGCCAGACGACAAACCCGGTCGTCGGCCAGTTCCTTCGTGGCGAGGTCAGTCAGGAGGAACTGGCGAAGATCCGTCGACATGGAGATCATCTCTGGGCACAGCGACCATGAAAGAGACCACCCGCAACTTCATCACCGGCATCGTCGCCATCATCGGCTTCGCCGGCATCGCCTTTCTCCTCCTGCTCTTTGGCGACCTCGATGTGTTCGCGACTGGCGTCTATCGAGTGCGCATTGAAGCCAATGACGCGATGGGATTGCGCAACGGGAGCCGCGTCACGATGGCGGGAGTCCCGATCGGCGAGGTGAAGGTTGTCGAAGTCCGGCTGGATGCCGTGACCCCGGTCACGATCTTCGCGAACATCGACAACTCTGTGGACATCCCCGCGCAGGCGACGGTTTCGGTGGCCACAAGTCTCTTCGGCGGGAACTCGCGGCTCGACCTCTCGGTGCCAAGCGACTACCTCGCAGGCGGTGCAACGCTTCCCAGAGACGGCAGTGCATCAATCACTGCGCAGCTCGAGGGACTCGAGAGCCGGTTCGCACGGATCTTGACGGAGAAACTTGGCGGCCTCGATTCCGCCGCCAAGGCCGTCGAAGCAGCGGCACGAGACGCGCAGAAGTGGCTCGGTGACGACCAGCTCCTCGCCGATGCCCGCAGCGCCGTCTGGAAGGCCAACACGCTGATCGAGCAAGCGACGAATGCCGTCGTCGCATTCACCGAGACAGCCCACGGATTCCAGGCTGATTCGAAGCAACTTCTGGTGTCGGTGCAGCCGGTCCTCGACCAGCTCGCCAAGACCCTCGCGGAGGTTGAGCACCTCACCAAGGACGCGTCCTCCGGCAAGGGGACGGTCGGACAGCTCATGAGCAACCCAGATCTCTACAACGCGCTCGTCGACAGCGCGAAGCGGCTCAAGGCGACGCTGTCCGAAGTCGAGATCCTCATCCAGAAGGTGCGCGCCGAGGGACTCGGGGTCAAGTTCTGAACAGCGGTCGTCGGTGAAAAAAAGACCGGCGGCACTGCGCCAAACGCAGGCCGCCGGTGATCCAGATCAAGCGCTTGGTTCAGGGAGTGACGACGATGACTTCGACGCGGCGGCTCTTGGCCTTCGTGTCGAGAGGCATGTCCGGTCCGAAACTGGAAAGCGAGACGAACTTGCTGTCGACTCCCTTGGTGAGCAGGTACTCGCGAACGGCGTGGGCCCGTTCGAATCCGAGGTAATAGTTGTCCTTGAACTTCGAGTACTTGATCGGGTCGGTGTCGGTGAATCCCGCCACCCGAATCCAGTTGCCCGAGTAATTGTCCTTGAGAATGGCCGCGACCGAGTCGAGCGCCTTCTTCGCGCCGGTCTTGAGACCTTCCTGGCCCGAGTCGAAGAGCACGTCGCCCTGGATCGAGACATGAATCTCGTTTCCGTTGGCGCTGACCGTGACTCCTTCGATGTTGGCGAAGGCTCCGGTGTCCGCCTCGGCAGCCAAGGCTGCCTCGGACTGTTGATTTGCGGATTCCGCGGTCTGCGCGCGAGTCATCGCGGCGGCCTTGTCCTTCTCCGCCTGCTCAAGCGCGGTCTGCGCCTGAGTGAGTTGCATCTTGAGCGTTTCGTTCTCGCTCAGGAGCGTCCCGTTCTGCTTCTGTGCCGAACTGTCACATCCAAGTGCGAGCGTCATGACTGTCATGAGCGCAACGCTGCCAACAATCCATGTCTGCTTCATTCGAGAGTCCTTTCTCCGAAGTGCGATGTACTTCCGGACAATCCGGGAGATGAGGTATTTGACCCGAGGAGATGGCCCCGTGTAAAGACCTTCCCCCGGAAATCAGTCCGGGAAAGAGCAGTCGTCCGGCGTCGAGGAAGAATGGCCGAAGGAGAATGAGGGCGAGGATCGCCAGCGCGAGATGGGGACCGTAGGGAAGTTCGCGTCCGGTGGGACCCCCGCGCATGCGCCCGCGCAGCCACGAGAGTCCGACCCACGAGAGTCCAAAGAATGGCGCGATGAAGAACGCGGCGATCGGGTCGACCCAGCCGAGCACTGCTCCAGCAGCTCCGAGGAGGTGAACGTCCCCCATCCCCATCGCCTCGATCCCCTTCGCGAGCGTTGCGACGATGCGGACTACCCAGACGATCCCCGCCCCCGCCAGATACCCAAGTGCCGAAGCCGAAAGGCCTTGGAGGATGGGTGGAATGGGCGATGCCGTCGAGCGCAGGAGGAAGAAGCCCGCGACGGCGAGCGCGACGATGGGGAGGAGAAAGACGATCTCATGGCGCATCTCCCGGCGCGCGTGCGGGTAGTCGCCAAGCGTCTCTCCCGCCTTGACATAGGTGTCGTAGTCGGCGAACGATCGCTTGATCGTTCCCAAACCCAGGAGTCCGAGCGAGATCGCGAGCCCAAGGATGCCCCCTAAACCGAGTCCCACACCTCCCCAGTTGGCCCGAGGCATCGGCCACGCGTTCGCCATTGCCGGTGTTGCCATCGCCCCTTGGATCGTCCAACCCGCGAAACCGACGAGGGTCGCCGTCAGTGTGATGGCCAGGGGGATCGTGAAGGTGCGTAGGTCAGTGAGCGTCGCCGCGACGAGGCTGGCGATGAGGACAAAGATCGCCGCAGCGACGGGAGCGGTCGCTACGAATCCGTAGGTCTGAAACCAGAGCGCCCCGCCACGGCCCAACCAACTGTGGGGCGCCACAATGAACTCGACGGCGTAGGCCGCTGCGAAGAGGAGCGCGACGATCGCTTCGATCGCCGGATACTCGATCGAGATCGGACAGCCGCAACTCCAACACCGCCTGCCGGAGATGAACCAGCCGATCACCGGCAAGTTCTCGTGAGCTCGAAGGCGTCGCCCGCAACTGCAGCAGCGGCTCGGCGGATTGATGACGCTCATCCCGAGAGGCAGCCGGTACACGACCACATTGAGGAAACTTCCGACGCAGCCTCCAAACGCGGCGACGAAGGCGATCCCGATGAGGTGCGGACCCCAGATGATGAACCAGTCACCCATCGGATCGCTTGGCGAGATCAACTGCGGTGATCCGTTCGACTTCCGTGCGAGCGGCTTCGAGAACATCGCGGCAGCGGCGCACAAGCGCGGCCCCGCGGCGGTACTGGCGGACACTCTCCTCGAGGGGCACATTGCCCGATTCGATGGAGGCGACGAGCGCCTCGAGTTCGGCGATCGCCGCTTCGTACGTCAGTGTTGCGGGATCAGCGCCTTGGCCGGGGTCGGACTCCGCGCTCTTTGTCGTCGCTCGCGCCATCGTGTTGAGTCTAGGGTGACGTCACGGCTGCGTGCGTGCGCCGTCGGCCGTCGTGCGTGTCACGGTGCTCGCGATCTCACCCGACGCGAGGATCGTGCGGAGTTCGTCCCCTACTTTCGCGCCTGAGGCCGTGCGGACCGCGTGACCTGCGGCATCGAGCGTGATGGAATAGCCCCGTTCAAGCACCCTGAGTGGTCCGACCGCGTCGAGCGTGCGAGCGTTCGACTCGACGCGTGACTTCGTCAACTCGAGGACGCGCAGCACAGATCGGCCAAGTCGCAGCGCGAACTGGCCGACGGCGGTCGCACGGACCTCGATGCCTGTGGCGGGGTCAGAGAGTGCACGACTGCGCGCGGCGAGGTCGACGCGCGTCACCCGGCGAGCGTGAAGGTGCTCGAATCCGCGGGCGAGTCTGTGCGCGAGCGCATCCGTCTCTTCGCGCAGCGCGTCACGACGTGGCAGCGTCTCCGTGACAGCGCGCGACGGCGTGGGGGCGCGCCGATCGGCGACGAGATCGGCGATCGTCGTGTCGCTCTCATGGCCGATGCCGGTCACGATGGGGGTCTTTGCGCGCAGAATCGCTTCCGCGACGATGCGTTCGTTGAATGCCCATAGGTCTTCGAGGCTTCCCCCGCCGCGCACGAGGAGAATGACTTCGATCCCGAGTGTTCCGGCGGCGCGATCGACTGCGTCGAGTGCCGCCGCGATTCCCGCAGCCGCCTGCGCCCCTTGCACGCGGACATCGATGAGGATGATCTTCGCCGCCGGGAATGTCTCGGCCGCGGCGTTGAGGCAGTCCGCTTCCGCGGCGCTGCCGGCGCTCGTGAGAATTGCCATGCACATTGGCACCGCCGGGACCTGCGCCTTGCGCGCACTGTCGAAGTGGCCAAGGGCACGCATCTCGTCGCAGAGGGCGCGGAACTTGGCGTCGAGATCCCCTGCCCCTGCCTCTTCGAGCGAGGAGCACTGAAGTTGGGTCCGCCCCTGCGGGGGATAGTGGGTGACCTGCGCGCTGACCACGCAACTTGCTCCGTCGCGCGGCTGCGCCTTCGACCGCGCGGCATCGCCTCGGAACAGGACGCAGTCGATGCGGGACTGCGCATCCTTCAAGGAGAAGTACCAGTGGCCGCTGACGCATCTGGCGTTGGAGACTTCTCCCTTCACCTTCACGGAGCCGATGGATCCTTCAAGCGCGTCGCGAATTCGTGCCGAGAGGGCGGAGACTTCGAGGATGGGCACTGCGGGAGACGCGGCTTTCGGGGGCGAGTCGGCGCTCGCGTCAGGCTTCGCGGTCGGGAAGAGGCCGCCAAGAGCTCCGAGTGGATCGCGAGGGGTCCGTGGCACAGCACTATCGTAGATGCGTGTCAGGGGATTCGACGCCGCTCACTCTCAACGACTCGCTCACCGCCCTGCGCGGTGTGGGAGAGCGAACGGCGTCCGTGCTCGCGCGGCTCGGGCTGCGCACCGCGGGCGATCTCCTTGGCCATCTTCCCATTCGATACGAGACCGAAGCACCCGAGGCGGACGTCGCCGAGGCGACCGTTCGCACGGAGGCAGAGTCCACACCGGTGACGCGGAGCATCCGCGGGGAGATTCTCAAGGTGCGGATGATCCCCGGCCATCGCCCTCGCTTCGAGGCGCTATTGGAAGATGCGACGGGAACGGTGCGCCTCGTCTGGTTCAACAGCCCGTGGGTCGCGCAGAAGATCCATCCGGGGCTGCGCGGGATCGCGCAGGGGCGGGCGGCCAATCGTCGGGGCTACCTCGAGATGGTCAATCCGAGATGGCAGCCGCTTGATGACGGCCCCGAACCCGCCAAGGAACCAGGGCGGCTTCGCCCCATCTACAGCGCTTCGGCGGAGATCGCGTCAGCGCGGATCGAAGTGCTCGCGGCTGAGCTCCTGCCGCGCGCATCGGGGGCGATCGTCGATCTCGTGCCTGCCCCGCTGCTGGCGCGGCGCAATCTCGCGCCGCTCGCCGAGGCGTACCGGATGGTCCATCGGCCGAACGATCTCGCCGAGGCGGAGCGCGGACGACTGCGACTGGCCTACGACGAACTGCTGCTGCTTCAGTTGGCGATGGCGATGCGGCGGTGGCAAGTGCGGCACACGATGCACGCCCCCATGCTCCCGATCTCGAAGGAGATCGACGAGCGCGCACGAAGCCGAATTCACTTCACGCTCACACCGGCGCAGTCGGGCGTCTGTGCGGAGATTGCAGAGGACTTGCGCAAGTCGACGCCGATGAATCGGCTCCTTCAGGGTGATGTCGGTTCGGGAAAGACGGCGGTTGCGGTCTACGCCATGCTCGCGGCGGTCGCCCACGGCCATCAGGCGGTGCTTGTGGCGCCGACGGAGATCCTCGCGAAGCAGCACGTGGCCACCATCGAAGCAATGCTCGCGGGAAGCCGCGTCAGGATCGCCGAGTTCACGGGGAGTTTGAAGGCTGCGGACCGCGCCGCTGTACTCGCGGGACTTGAAGCGGGAACGGTCGATCTGGCGATCGGCACACACGCACTCCTCCTCGAGGACGTCAAGTTCAAGAGCCTGGCCGTCGCCGTCGTCGATGAGCAGCACCGATTCGGCGTCGAGCAGCGCGCGGCCCTCCGAGCGAAGGGACTCGGTGCCGGAATGGTCCCCCACACGCTCGTGATGACCGCGACCCCCATCCCGCGGACGCTGGCCCTCTCTTTCTTTGGCGATCTCGATGTCAGTTCCTTGCGGGGGCTCCTGCCGGGACGTTCGGCCCCCGCCACACGAGTCATGCCCCGCGCACGCAGCGAGGAGGTGTATGCCTGGGTTCGCACGAAGATCGCCAAGGGGGAGCAGGCGTTCATCGTCGTTCCGGCGATCGACGAGAGCGAGCGCGGTCTTGCTGATGTCGCCTCACACGCCGCGGCGCTTGAGACGGGTGCGCTTTCGGGGATGCGCATCGGTCGCCTCCACGGGCAACTCTCGACTGCCGAGCGCGCCGAGGCGATGGCGCAGTTCCGCGATGGCCGCCTCGATGCGCTGGTCGCAACGATCATGGTCGAGGTCGGCGTCGATGTCCCCAACGCGACGATGATGATCGTCGAGCACGCGGAGCAGTTCGGCCTCGCGCAGCTCCACCAATTGCGCGGGCGCGTGGGTCGCGGCGGCAAGCCAGGCGCCTGCGTCTACATCGCCGATGCGCCGACGGAGATTGCCTCGAAGCGGCTCGATGCCCTCGCGCGAACGAGCGATGGTTTCGAGATTGCGGAACTTGACCTCTCGCTGCGCGGCCCCGGCGAGTTCTTCGGGTCGCGTCAGTCCGGACTTCCACCCCTCAAGGTCGCGGATCTCTCACGCGATTTCCCCCTTCTCCTCGAGGCGCGCGAGGATGCGACTCAGTGGATCGGCGCGACAGGCGATCTCGCCGATCCGGCGGATGCGCCGCTTCGCCGGAGAGTGCTCGCGACCTACGGGGACGCGCTTGGACTCAGCGACATCGGCTAGCCTCGCAGGATGCATCGCGAGAGCCCAGAGTCGAACAGTTCCGCCTGCGCCATCGACATTCGCGGCCTTGAGTTCTCGTACAGCCGAGGGTTTCGCATCGTCGTCAAGCGGTTGACCATCGCTCCGGAGGAACAGGTCCTTCTCGCGGGTCCGTCTGGCTCGGGCAAGTCGACGCTTCTCCACCTCATCGCGGGAGTCGAGCACCCCTCGAAGGGCTCCATCCTCATCGGGGGAACGGACATTGTCGCCCTCAGACGAGGTGCGCAGGACCGCTTCCGTGGGAATCACGTCGGGATGATCTTCCAGACGTTCAATCTGTTGCACGGATTCTCGGCGCGCGAAAATGTGGAAGTTCCGCTGATGCTCGCCGGCCACTCGGCCAGCGAGCAGCGGCAACTCGCCCTCGAAGCTCTCGCGCGACTCTCGATCGACGCCCCCGATGCCCCTGTCGACACCCTCTCTGTCGGGCAGCAGCAGCGAGTCGCGGTCGCACGGGCGATTGCGGGAGGCAAGAGGGTGGTGCTCGCCGACGAACCGACGGCCAGTCTTGATCGGGCGAATGCCGCGGCCACCGTCGCCCTCATCAAGGAGGCGGCGAAGCGCGCAGGAGCGGCGCTCCTGATGTCGAGCCACGATCCCGAAATGCGCGAGGCGTTTGACCGCGTGGTCGAGATCGAGGAGTTCACGCGAGGAGGGGCTCGGCCATGAACGACATGGTGATCGTCGTCCGCAGCCTGCGCGCGCGGACACTCGCGAGCGTCGTCACGGCAGCCATGGTGGCTGTCGCAGTTGCGCTCCTCCTCGTGCTTCTCTCCATGCGCACCGCGGCGTCCGACGCGTTCCGCCGAGGCACGGGGAACGTCCATCTTCTCGTGAGCGCAGACGCGAGCCCGCTCGTCGCCGTGCTCAACGGACTCTTCTACGCCAACCCCCCCGCGAACCCCATCTCCCACACGAAGTTCGCGGAGATCCGCGACAGTTTCCCTTGGAGTTGGGCGATACCCACGCAACTCGGAGACTCGTATCGGGGCAGCCCGGTCGTCGCCACGAGCCCGGAGTTCCTCAGCGCGTTCGAACCCTCGGTCGGCCGCCCGTTCACCCTCCGGGATGGTCGCGCCTTCGTGGCCCCCTTCGAGGTCGTGGCTGGCAGCGACGCGGCGCGCGCGCACGGGCTCGCTCTCGGGAGCAAGATCGCGCTGACGCACGGCGCAGGCGCGCTCGCGCAGGGTGGGCATGAACACACCGATCATCCGTATGCCGTCGTCGGGATCCTCTCTCCGACGGGATCCGCTCATGACCGCGCGCTCTTCACCAACCTCGAGAGTTCCTGGGTAATCCACGCCGAGGAGCGCCACGAGCGCGAGAGTGAGGGCGAACACGAGGACCATGCTGCCGGGGAGTCCGGCGACGATCACGACCATCGTCATGTCGAAGTCGCTGATCTCACCGACGCCGACCGTCTCATCACAGGCATCCTCCTCAGGATTCCGACGCGCCCGGGGAGCGACGCCTCCGCCTCGTTGGCCACGCAGTTCGACCGCCTTCGCCGGGACACTTCGATCACCGTCGCGCAGCCAGCGCAACAGATTGGGAGACTGATGGCGATTGTTGGCGACATCGATTGGCTGTTCATCGCCATGGCTGTCGTCGTGCTTCTGTCGAGTGCGGTCAGCATCCTTCTGGCGATGGTTGCCTCCATGGAGCTGCGTCGACGGCAGGTGGCAATCCTCCGCGTGCTCGGGGCGAGTTCGTGGCGAGTCTTCTCGCTCGCCGTCACGGAGAGCACCCTCATCGGCCTCGTCGGGTCGCTCGCAGGTTGCGCGATTGCAGTCGGCGGTTGCGCGCTCGCGACAACCCTCCTGGCCGATCGCATCGGGCTTGCGCTCTCTGGGGCGATCGACCCTCGCAGCGCCATCCTCGTGTCGCTCGGTGCGATCGTCCTCTCCGCAATCGCAGGAATCGTTCCGGCTGCGAAGGCGTATTCGACGACGGTCGCGGACCACCTGCGGCCCATCGCATAGGCTCGCGGGCTCACCCGTGCGCTCGTTCTGGACGACACTTCTCATCCTCGCTGCGGGCGCTGCGGCCGTGATCCTGTTGGTTCCCCGGAGTGAGGACCTCACCACCGAGGTGATGCCGATCCCGAGTGCGCTGATCGCCCCCCCGAGTGTCGCGCCAGTGGTGGAGCCCGCGAGACCGACTCCGGCTCCCGCGGCGCAGTCCGCGAACCCACCTGCTGTTCCTTCGTCAGTCGCAGCGAACGACGCGCCGGCAGGAGACTCTCTTCCCATCGGCCTCGACCAGAAGATTGAAGGGGCGACGGTCGCTCCGGGAAGGATCGTCGCCAAGGACGGTGCCCTCGTTGCAGATGGGAAGTTCACGATTCGAGGGAAGGGAACCGCGGAAGACCCTTACGACATTTCGTGGGACCTCCTGATGAGTGCGTCCGACACGTTTATCCCGCGCCTGGGCGAGAAACGAATTCCCCAGCGGATCGCGCTCCTCAACAATTCGCACGTGCGCATTGGCGGGTTCATCGCGTTTCCTCTCGTCGTGACCGAAGCGAGCGAGTGCCTCGTGATGCTCAACCAGTGGGACGGCTGCTGCATCGGCGTGCCACCCTCCCCCTACGACGCGATCGAAGTCAAGCTCAAGGCCGCCACCGACAATTCGGTGCGGCACCAGATCCGTGTTGGGACTCTTGAAGGGGTCTTTCACATCGACCCCTATGTCGTCGAGCGTTGGCTCGTCGGCCTCTACACGATGGACGCCGCCACGCTCTCAACGGAGATGTAATTCATGATCGTCCCCCTTCTTGCCTTCTCCCTCGCTGTGATCGACCCCCTGACGCCCCAGCAGGCGTTGGAGGCTGCGCGCGGCCTCGTCGCTGCCGATCCCGCCCGCTGCGCGATGAGACCCATCGGCACCTCGCTCGCGGGTCACCCAATCGAGATGCTGGTGCTCTCGGAACAGTGCGCGACGGCGGACACCCGTCCTGCTGTGCTCGTCGTTTCCGGCATCGATGGCAACCGTCCTTCCTCGGTCGGCATCGCCGTCGACGCCGCGCGAACGCTGCTCAAGGATCCGAAGCAACTTGAGGGGCGGACCTTTTACATCATTCCCTGCGCCAATCCAGATGCGCTGCTCGACACCTCCGCACGCGCCGCAGCACAGGCGAGCCGCAATCGGCGTGCTGTCGACGAGGACCGCGACCGCCGCAGCGATGAAGATCCTCCGCGCGATCTCGATGGCGACGGAAAGATCGTCACAATGCGACGAATCGCTCCGCCGGCGAGCGATCCGCCGACCCATCTCGCCGATCCCGCGGATGGGCGACTCATGCGCACTCCCGATGCCGCCAAGAACCTGCGAGCGACCCACACGATGTACACCGAGGGAGTCGACTCTGACGGCGACGGACTCGTGGCCGAAGATGCCCCCGGCGGCGTCGACTACGACCGGAACTTTCCCCATCGTTGGCAGGAGTTCGATCCGAACGCCGGGGCCTATCCGCTGAGCGAACCTGAGACGCTCGCCATCGCGACGTTTGTCATCTCCCATCCGCGCATCGTCTCGGCGATCGTGATCGGCAAGTGGGACAATCTCGTGGCGACTCCCGACTCAAAGGGGAAGGACATCACCGGGAAGACTCCCCTCGCGCTTCACGGCGACGATCAGGCGACCTGGGAGGAACTCGGAAAGTCGTGGAAGGAACTCTCTGCGCAGTCACGCGCCGAGGCGGTCGATCCATCGGGCTCGCTCGCCCTCTGGCTCTACATCCATCGGGGGATCCCGACGTGCGCCACGCAACTGTGGGGGCGCCCTGATCCCTCCCCGCTTCCGCCGCCGCCCGCGCCCGCACCAGCGGATCCAGCGGCTGCGCCACCTCCACCACCGCCCCCCGCACCCACCCCGCCCAAGGCTGCCGACGAAGAGGCTGCGCAGTGGCTCCTGTGGAGCGATCGTGATCAGGC